>CAZTYV010000282.1:0-3431 GCA_964617675.1 uncultured Halochromatium sp.
GCCGCTGTCTGGCTAGTCACTGGCCGAGCGTTCCCGAGTGCTGCCCCGAGTACCGCCTCAGCTGATGCTGGTTTGGAGGGCGTACTTGTGGAACCTGTACTCGTTCAGGGGGGTTAGTCGCTCGATCAGGAAGACGGTGGTCCGTCGCTGGCGCTTCGAGCCATCATGCTCGTCGACCTGATACCCCAGGGAAGAGCGCAGGCACACGCCGTCGAAGTGAATGGTCTTCTTGCCGGAGAGGATGGAGATGTCGAGCTCCTCGAACTGCGGACAGATCTCAATTGGCCCAGACTGGACGATGACGACGAACTCGGTGCAGTCGATGACCTTGTAATCCTTCCCTTTGACGCGCGCGATGAGGTTGCTTTCGGTCCTCGAGTCTCCGAAACGCGCGACTCTCCGGACGACGCGGCGGATCAGGATCCAGAGCGCGGCGAACAGCAGGTGCACGTCCTTTTTCAAGCTATGGTTCTTGATCGAGAACTGGTAGTCGACGAGGGAGCGAAAGCGTTTGTAGGTGCGATGGGGTGTGAAGACTTGTGAGTAGCCGATCATGCCCGGGCGCACCGTGAATCTGCGCTCGTATCCGCGGATGCTCTTGCAGGCGTTCTCATAGACCTCTCGACGCTCAGGGCGCGGGCCGACGAGGTTCATCTCGCCCCGGAGGACGTTGATCAGCTGCGGCAGCTCATCGAGACGGGTGTCTCGCAAAAAGGAGCCGATCTTGGTCTCCGCATTGTGCGCCTGGCTGACAAGATCGCCTGCTAGGACCTTTGTCGCCTCGGGCTTGAGCGTGCGGAATTTGAGGATGGTGAATGCTTTCTTGTGTCGGCCGAGTCGCTCGCCGCGATATAGTACGGGGCTGCGTGGGTCATCGATCTTGATGAGCAGGGGGAGGATCGCAAAGAGCGGTGAGGTGAGGATGAGCAGGAGGGAGGCGCCAACGAGGTTTAGGCTTCGGTCTAGAAGGTAGGTGGGGTCTTTCATGGCGCTGTTGTTCGATGCCTTTTGAGGGTGGCGACACTGATTCGGTTGCGACTTCCGACCTGGCAATGGCTAGCGCTTCTGCTCGCCCTCTATGGTACCAGCGTAGCGGCGCCCGCCGTGGCTTCGGATCGCTATGGGCCGATCCAATCGGGCGATACCCTTTGGCAGCTGTCCTCACGCCTCTACCCCGGCGATGATCTTACCCGCGATCAGGCGATGTTGGCGCTGCTGGCGGCCAATCCAGAGGCCTTTTCGCCGGTCTGCAACCTCTATGGCACGCTGAAGACCGGCGCCTTGCTGGTGGTGCCGAGCCCTGAGCAAGCGGCGCGGCTCGATCCCGCGGCGGCTGCAGCCCTCGTCCAACGACAGAGGCGGGCTTGGGCCGAGCATCGTCGATCGGGTCAGCCCATCCTGTGCCCGGCGCCACAGACCTCGAGTCCGCTCGCCTTGGTCTCCGAGCCTGCGGTCGCCCAGCCGCTGGTACCCGAGGCGCGCTTCTCCGGCGACGCGGTGGTCGCCGTGTTGGATCACGAGCCACCGCAGAAGGCTGTCGAGCTTGGAACGACCGAGGCGATTGCGCTCGGGCTCAAGTCGGAATTCTTCGATGGGGCGTCATCAACACCTCGGCAGGGCTCGGCGGGATCTCGAGCCGGGCTGGCTGCTGGCGCGGCAGGGGGGGCGAGCGCGGATGCTGGCATGGAGCGCGGATCAGGCGGTTTGCATCGCGACCCCGTTAGCGTCACCCCGGAGGCTGCCCACGAGGGTGGGATCGCCCCAGTCGGGATGCGCGCCCCTGTCTGGGCCATGGTCGCTTTGTTTCTCGCCCTGGTCGCCGTGGCGATGGTGCGTTGGGAGCACCGATCCTTGCTGCGTCGTCCGGCCGTTTCCGCAGGCATGGCCTTGGCGATCGCATCGCAGTTGCCGCGGCGAGCCATGCTGATGCTCTCAAGCGGCCAGTCTGAGCTTTACCTGCTGCTGTTGATGGCAACCTTGGCCGGCCTCTTCGGTGCCTTGGTCACCGTGTTGTTTCGTGAGGGGATTCGTGCGCTCGAGTGGCTCGGCAGTGGGCAGGAGCAGGGGTTGGTGGCGGCAGCCGAGGCCCTGTCGCCGTGGCAGCGTCTGCTCATGCCGGTGATCGGCGGCCTTGTCGCCGGGATCATCTTGCAGCAGGTGGGTGGATGGCTCAAGGGACGCTCGAGCACCGATTACATGGAGGCCGTGGCGGTCGGTGATGGCTGGATCAGTGTCCGCCACAGCCTGGTCAAGGCAGGATCATCGCTGGTCACCGTTGCCTCGGGGGGGTCGATTGGCCGCGAGGGCGCGATGGTGCAGCTCGCCGCGATGGTTGCCTCGGCGATGGGTCGCATCGCGCGCTTCCCGCGCGATCGGCTGCGCCTGTTGGTGGCCGCGGGCGCGGCGGCCGGTCTTGCCTCGGCTTACAACGCGCCGATTGCGGCCACCCTGTTTGTCGCCGAGATCGTGCTCGGCTCCATCGCCTTGGAGCATATCGGCCCGCTGATCATCGCCGCGGTGATCGCGAATACCACTGTGCACGAGATCCTCGGTTATGCGCCGGTCTATCAGATCCCTGCCTTCAGGCTGGTCAGCGATTGGGAGCTGGCGCTCTATCTCGTGCTTGGGATGCTCGCCGGTCACCTCGGGCCGGTCTTTCTGAGCCTGCTGTCGCGCTCGCACCAGCTCTTCGGTCGTCTCCCAATGCCCTTGGCAGGGCGGATGGCACTGGGCGGGCTGATCGTCGGCGTGATCTCGGTCTATGAGCCGCAGGTTTGGGGCAATGGCTACTCGGTGGTCAATGCCGTGTTGCAGGACCCCTGGGCCTGGCAGGCGTTGCTTACGGTGCTGGTGCTGAAGATCATCGCAACCGCGGCGACGCACGGCTCGGGCGCCGTCGGCGGTGCCTTCACCCCGACGATCTTCGTCGGTGCGATGCTCGGCGCCCTGTTTGGCACCCTGGTGCATACGCTCCTGCCCGATGGCACCGCCACCCCGAGCGCTTACGCGGTGGTCGGCATGGGGGCCATGCTCGCCGGCACCACCCACGCGCCGTTGATGTCGATCCTGATGGTGTTTGAGCTCACCTTGGACTACCAGATCGTCCTGCCTCTGATGCTCGCGGTGATCACGGCGCATTACACCGCGCGTCGCTACACCGGTGTGCAGCCGATGTATGCCGAGTCGCTCCTGCCCCGCGAGAAGCCCACCTAGCGGTCGAGTCCGTCAGGACTTTTAGGATCATGGGCCGGAAGAGACCGCTCCTCACGAGTCCGTCTCGGCCTTCTGGTAGCCGCATCGAGCGATGCCTGTGCCGGGCAGCCCGGGGCTATCGGTGCTGAGCGCGCTCCTCAAGCGCTCGCAGATGGTCTTCAAGACCTTGATGCGGGCAAAGGGTTTGTCATCGCCCTCGACTAGGGTCCAGGGCGCGT
>CAZTYV010000283.1:0-3382 GCA_964617675.1 uncultured Halochromatium sp.
CAAGCGTCAGCGAACGCCTGAGCGTTGCGGATGCTCGGTGATCGCATTGGCCTGTCTGGTCTGATCGAGTCTGCAGCGATCGCGACCGTCGCCTCCCTCGGTGCCTTGCTCGCCGCCCGTCTTACCGCCTGTCTCCCCGTGGGCTCGCTGGCGGGGCCGCTGGCGGCGCCATCTCTGGCGCCGGAACGAGCCTGGTGGGTCGGCTGCCGGCTCGGCCCAAGCTGGGCCTAGGCTGGGCCGCGTCGGATGCCTGAGATCGGTCTCGAGCTTGAGGGCCTGCGCCAAGCCGGCCTCTACCGCCAGCGGCGCCTCCTTGCTGGTCCGCAGGGAGCGCGCCCGCGCATCGATGGCCGCGAGCTGCTCGCCTTCTGCAGTAATGACTATCTCGGCTTGGCCGCGCATCCGGCGGTGATCGAGGCGCTGCGCGAGGGCGCCGCTCGCAATGGCGTCGGTAGCGGTGCCTCGCATCTGATCAGCGGGCATCATCAGGCGCACGAGGCCCTGGAAGAGGCGCTCGCCACCTTCGTCGGTCGCGAGCGCGCCCTGCTGTTCTCGACCGGTTACATGGCCAACCTTGGCGTGATCCAGGGGCTCTGCGGCCGTGGCGATCTGATCCTGGCCGACCGACTCAATCATGCCTCACTGCTCGACGGCGCCCAGCTCAGCCAGGCCCGTTTACGTCGCTATCCGCACGCCGATGCGGATGGGCTAGGGCGCCTGCTCCAGGATCGCGGACCCCGTCTGGTGGCGACCGATGGCGTCTTCAGCATGGACGGTGATCTGGCGCCGGTACCGGCGCTGGCGGCGACGGCCACTGCCGCCGGTGCGTGGCTGATGGTCGATGATGCCCATGGGATCGGCGTCGTTGGCACCAACGGCCGCGGGACGCTCGAGCACTGGGGCCTGAGCGGGAGCGCGGCGCAGACGGCGGTGCCGATCCTGGTGGGCACCCTCGGCAAGGCCCTTGGCACCTTTGGCGCCTTCGTCGCCGGCAGCGCCGAGCTGATCGAGCTCCTGATTCAGCGCGCGCGCAGCTATATCTATACCACCGCGTTGCCGCCCGCGCTCGCCAACGCCAGCGTGGCGGCCCTTCGGATCGCCGAGCAAGAGCCTGAGCGCCGCGCGCAGCTTCAGCGCCTGATCAAGGGTTTTCGCACCGGCGCTCAGACCTTGGGGCTCGTGCTTGCCGAGTCGCCGACCCCGATCCAGCCGCTGATCGCCGGCGATGTGGACAAGGCCTTGCGCTGGAGCCGCTTCCTCGAAGACCAGGGCATCCTGGTGACGGCGATCCGCCCGCCGACCGTGCCCCAGGGCTCCGCGCGACTGCGCATCACCTTCTCCGCGGCCCACACCGACGCCGATGTCGATCGGCTGCTCGAGACACTGGCGAAGCTGCCCTGAGTTGGTCTCAGGCCGCGGCACTGCCTGAACGACCGATCTAGATCGACCCATCTTCAAAACACGCGTGTCCACGCCGCCATCGAACGCACCATCAACGATGCACGACCACCGACCCAATCTCGTTCTGCTCCACGGCTGGGGCATGAATAACGGCGTCTGGGATGCCCTCCCGAGGGCGCTCAGCGACCGCTTCCAGCTGCATCCCATCGAGCTCCCAGGCCATGGCCATGCGGACTTCGATCCCAGTGGGCGCGACCTGCCAGACTGGGCCGACGCGGTGCTCGCCCAAGCCCCCGAGCAGGCGATCTGGCTGGGTTGGTCGCTCGGCGCCCTGGTTGCGCTGCAGGCGGCGCTCCAGACACGCACCCCTGGCCGTCCGCTCGGCCCCGGTCAGCAGGCGCCAGCCCCGGCCCCAGCCCAGGCCCCAGCCCCGGATGCGGCTCGCCAGCGAGCGCCCGCGCGCATCGGCGCCCTCATCCTGGTCGCGTCCACCCCACGCTTCGTGCAGGCCGCTGACTGGCGCGCTGCCATGCCCAGCGAGACCTTCG
Organism: uncultured Halochromatium sp.; assembly: GCA_964617675.1. Classification (GTDB taxonomy): domain Bacteria; phylum Pseudomonadota; class Gammaproteobacteria; order Chromatiales; family Chromatiaceae; genus Lamprobacter. The sequence goes on from CAZTYV010000283.1 coordinate 1,950, forward strand.
ATGGCTTCCATAACACGCTGCTCGCCGACCCCGACAGCACACTCGAGCGCTTTCTCTCGCTCCAGGTCCGCGGCAGCCAAGACGCCCGTGAGACCTTGCGCCGTCTGCGCGCTGGGCTGGCCGAGCGTCCCGTGCCGCGGGCCGAGGCGCTGCTCGCCGGTCTCGATCTGCTGCGCGAAGAGGACCTGCGCGCGCGCCTCGCGGATATTGAGCAACCAGCGCTTTGGTTGTTTGGCGAGCGCGATACCTTGGTGCCCGCCGCGGTGGCCGAGCGGATTGCGCTCTTGATGCCCAGTGCCCAGTGTCGAGCCATTGCCGGTGCCGCCCACGCGCCCTTACTCTCGCACGGCGAGGAGGTCGCCGAGCGGATCATCGCCTTTCTCGACGAGACCAACCGATGAGCCGGATCACCCTGAGCCCCATCGACAAACGCGCCGCGCGCCGTGCCTTCGAGCGCGCCGCGGGGAGCTACGACGAGGCGGCCGTGCTGCAGCGCGAGATCGGTTCGCGGATGCTCGAGCGGCTCGACTATGTCCGACTGCAGCCGGCGACCATCCTCGAGCTCGGCTGCGGGACGGGGCAGGGCATTGATGCGCTCGCCAAGCGTTGGCGCAAGGCCCGAATCATCGCCCTCGATCTGGCCGAGGCCATGCTTCGGCGGGCGCGCCGTCGCGGCACCTGGCTGAACCGCCCCCGCCCGGTCTGCGCGGATCTCGAGGTCTTGCCGCTGGCCGATGACTCGGTGGATCTGGTGATCTCGAACGCGACCCTGCAATGGGCCAGCGACCTCGAGCACGCCTTTGCCGAGCTGCGCCGCGTCCTGCGACCCGAGGGCCTGCTCATGTTCACCACCTTCGGGCCGGATACCCTGATCGAGCTGCGCCGAGCCTGGGCAGCAGCCGATGAGGGCGAGCATGCGCATGTCAGCCCATTCCTGGATCTGCACGATATCGGCGACGCCCTGGTCCGGGCCGGCTTCGCCGATCCGGTGATGGATGCGGAGCGCATCACCATGACCTATCAAGGAGTGCGCGATCTGATGCGCGACCTCAAGGCCATCGGCGGGCGCAATGCGCTCTCCGATCGCCGGCGTGCGCTGACCGGCCGCGCGACCCTGGCCGCGATGGAGGCGGCCTATGAGCACGAGCGGCGCGACGGGCGCTTGCCCTCGACCTGGGAGGTGGTCTACGGCCAGGCCTGGATGCCAGCCGGCGCCAAGGCCCCTGCGCAGCAGCAGATCGACGGCGGGGTCGCGATCCCGCTATCGGCGATCCCTCGGCGAGCCGTGCGATGAAGGGGCTCAACGCACGGGGGCTCTTCATCACCGGTACCGACACCGAGATCGGCAAGACCGAGGTCACGCTCGGGCTGATGTCGGCCCTGCAGCAGCGCGGCCAGTGCGTACTTGGCATGAAACCAGTCGCCGCCGGTTG
>CAZTYV010000284.1:0-3341 GCA_964617675.1 uncultured Halochromatium sp.
GTGGAAATATCGCAATGCAAGACCTGACCGTATGCCGTAACAGGCTGATTAACTTGCGGGTTTAAGTCCCGCCGATGGAGTTGCTCGTACACCATTGTAGTGCCCCGGAGCGGCGTTTGGGTAACCAAGGGTCGTGAGTTTCGTGGGTGCAAAACCGCAGGCCGCAGCGCAAGCGAACCTAGAGGTAGCCTCGTCACTTAATCGAAGAAGCCGACCCTGTGGTCAGAAGGGGAAGGCCGCCGCCGGTGGGAAGAGACAACGAGAGCGTCCCATCGATTCTTCCGGGGTAGCAGGGGTGGCATGTGGTGGAAGTCAGTCAGTCCCAGTGCGGGAGACCCGTGACGGTGGCGGCGCAGAACCGTCAACCGTGCCGTATAAGGCGAGTCCGAAGTCGGCGCGGGCCATCGCGGGAGTCGGAGGGGTTCATAGTGTGTGCCGGGCAGCGCCCGGATCAGGTGGGTTGAAGTCCCACTGGCGCCCGGGTAAGGGGCGCCATATCCAAAGGCGGGGGTAACGCCTCGCTGGCCGGGGCCACCCGATAAGGATACGTCTAAACGGGCACGCAGCCGGAAACGGCGGATACAGCCAAGGCGGAGCCTAAGTCGGGTGAGCTGTCGAGAGACAACCGGAGGGCAGGGTGTCCATCGTGAGGTGGAATCCGAAGGGCTTGCGGAGAAGTACCGGGCCGTAATCGAGGAGGCGACTCCATGATGAACCGGTCGGCCAAAGACGGGGCAAGGTCGAGCCGGCACTATGGCGGCGAAGGCGTCTCTTACCCACCCGTCGTACCAAGGTGTGTGCGGGCGGCACGGTACGGAAGATCCAGGCGTGACCCCGGGAGGGCTCGTCGCGTTCTCGGGTGGCACCGGGATCAGCGACCCTATAAGTCGAGAGACGAAGTGGGAAGTGATGCGCGGCGAGTCGTCGGACAGCTGCATAGTACCTCAAGCCTGGCGAAAGCCAGGTGACTGCGCGAGCAGCGGCCGAGTGGGCCGGGGAAGGCGGCTGGCAGAGGTGGTTGGGACGAGACAGCGAGTGAGTGAGTAAAGGCGTTGATGCGGACAAGTTCCTTAAGCGAAAGACCCGAGCAGCAGCGTCCGAGGAGACTCGCGGACTGGCTTAACCCGACGGGAGAAAGGAAGGTCCACTCATTGGTGGACAAGATCTATCAGCGGAAGAATCTTGCGGTGGCCTGGGAGAAGGTGAAGCGCAACCGCGGTGCGGGCGGGATTGATGGAGTCGATGTGGCGGCGTTTGAGGCCGACCTGGAGGGCAACCTCGAGCGGCTGCATGTTGAGCTCAAGGAGGGGACCTATGCGCCGCAACCCGTGCTGCAACACCTCATCCCCAAGGCGGGCAAGCCGGGCGAGTTTCGAGCGCTGGGTATCCCGACGATCTACGATCGGGTGTGCCAGCAAGCGATCCTCAACCGGCTGGAACCGATCTTCGAGCCGATCTTCGATGACGCCAACTTCGGTTATCGGTCCGGGCGATCCACCAAGGATGCACTCAAGAAGATCTGGCGCGAGCTGGACGCCGGCAACGAGTGGGTGGTCGATGCCGACCTGAGAGATTTCTTTGGGTCGGTCGATCACGACAAACTGCTCACGCTGGTCAACCAGCGCGTCGCGGATGGTCGGGTTCTCGGGCTGATCAAGCAGATCCTCGAGGCCGGCTGTGTCGCCAACGGAGCACGGCGAGCGACGGAGGAAGGCGTGCCCCAGGGCGGGGTGATTTCTCCGTTGATGAGTAACATCCTGCTGACCCCTTTTGATCGGGAAATGAGGCGGAAAGGCTTTCGGGTGACGAGATACGCCGATGACTGGGTGGTGACCTGTCAGAGTCGCCGCGAAGCACAGGCCGCCCTTGCGGCGGCAGAGCGTATTCTGGAGCAACTGGGTGTGACCCTCCATGTGGGCAAGACACGGATTGTTCATGTTCGACAAGGATTCGAATTTCTTGGCTACAAGCTCAAGCGCGGCCAACGGTCGCTGCGACTTCCGGCCGAGAAGATCCGCAGTGGAGTGCGCGCGGGAGACCTGTATGCGTTTCCCCGGGCCAAATCCATCCAGCACTTCAAGGACCAGATCCGACGGCGGACGCGGCGCAAAGCGCCCGTCACGACCCGCGAACTGATTGCCGAAATCAACCCCGTGATTCGGGGGTGGGGCCTGTACTTTTGCAAGGCCCACGTGCGCAGACTCTTCCACCGACTCGACCGCTGGATCGTGCGCCGTCTCTGGTCGCATCGGTTCAAGCGCTGGCGCAACGGTGGCTGGAAACGCCTCCCGGAGCGTCGATTGTATGGCGAGTACGGGCTGGTGAAATTGATCGCGCTGATTCCTTCCTTGAACCTTCGATGAGACACCTGTGTGAAAGCGGCTTACGGGAAAACTGTACGAGCCGTTTGAGCGGCGGACGGAGGCCAGCCCTGCGGGGCGCCTCCTCCGACCCGACAGTGCATGTTCGTAACTGGACGGCCAAGGGCTGACATGGCGGAGACGCCGGTCCTGAAGATGCCTGGGGGGCTGCCCCTGCCGAGGGTTGATCTGGAGCGGACGAGACGCGCGGAGAGCAAAGCCGCGCCGAGCGAAGGTGGGCAGGAAGGTTGATTCGCGAAAGCCACGCAGACGGAGGCGAGATGCCGAGTGCGTCAGTGCCGGAGACGGCTAAACAAGCATGCGAGACCCGCGACCCGCGCGAGTGGGAGTGGGTGGAGCCGTCGGTGTGGACGGAGCGGATGTTGGCGGCCCTGGTCAACGGGGTCAAAGGAGGCAAGTGGTACAGTCTGTGGGACAAAGTCTGTGACCGCAGGACGCTTGCAGCGTCCTGGGAAGGCGTGGCGCGCAACCAGGGCGCCGCGGGCGTGGATGGCGTGAGCATTGAGCGCTTCACCGCGCACGCCGAGAGGTACTTGGATGAACTGGTGGCCGAGCTGCAAGCCGGCCGCTTCCGCCCGAGCGCAGTGCGACGGACGCACATCCCCAAGCCCGGCGGCGGCAAGCGTCCGCTGGGCATCCCCACGGTCAAGGACCGCATCGTGCAGGGGGCGCTCAAACGGGTCCTCGAGCCCATCTTCGAGTGGGAGTTTCGGCCCGAGAGCTACGGCTTTCGGCCGGGACGCGGCGCCAAAGACGCGTTACGGGAGGTCGACGCCGCCCTCAAGGCCGGTCACCACTGGGTGGTCGACGCCGATCTGAAGGGCTACTTCGACAGCATCCCTCACGACGCCCTCATGGATGACGTGCAGGCACGCATCAGCGACGGGCGTGTTCTCGCGCTCATCGACGCCTACCTCAAGGCGGACATCCTCGACGGGCTCGAGCAATGGACACCGACCG
>CAZTYV010000285.1:0-3258 GCA_964617675.1 uncultured Halochromatium sp.
GCTGGAGCAGAAAAGCGCCCCCGCAAGCAGCAAGTTGGCGCGGCGGTTTGCGTCCCGGCGCACCATCAGCGCAGCAATGATTAGCAAACCGAGCGATACGCCGAAAACTGATAGCAGTTGCGCAAACATCCACGAATTATCCCAGTCGACGCGCCACACGCGATCTATTGATATTGCCGCGTCGGACTATCTCGCCTGATCACCTACCGCAACTCGTATCGTCCGACCGCGCCGGCCTCCGCATCAGGCGCAGGCCACTCCTTTGAAGCGGACCATCGCTAAGCCGCCTCGCAACCTTGTCACACCCGATCAAGCCATTTGACGCATAACCTCAAGTCAGGCCCGCCGGTCGTCGCTAATCTCTCGCATTGCAAAAGGTCAGTTTGCAGACAGGGCTTCACCACGCAGCGATAAAGGAATTCTTCCATGACGCCGACGCAACCAAAGGATACCGCCAATGCGTCACGCCGCCGATTCCTCCGTCACGCGGGCATCGGCGCCGTCACCTCAGGGTAAGCGGTCAGCGCGTGGCGTCTTGCAGGCCGGGCTGGTTTGGGGTGGGTTTTACTTCCCAGGCCCCATCGCCCGGAACAGGCTGACGAGAGCCTTGAGGTCAGCCTCGTCGATAGTCTGGTAGTCGTCCCAGTTTTCGGGCATGTGGCGCTGGAGGATCACGTTGACCTCGGCGATGTGGCGCAGGATCTTGTGCCGGTGTTTGGAGCGCAGCCCGCCCAGATCAATGGTGGTGTAGGCCGTGCCAACGCGGTGGGCCTTTTCCCACAGCGGTACGTTGCGGTCCCTGGCGATGCGCTCAACTTCTTTCGCACAGGCTTCCCAGCCCGCGTAGGCGTCGGCGTCAGACATGGACTACCTGCATCACATCCGAGCGCAACGGGTTGTCGGCAAAGCGCTCTTTCCACAGCCGCGGCGTCAAGGCGGCCACATTTTTAGCCGGGTGGCGGGATATCCGTTGCAGCACGTCGACCAGATAATCGTAGGGGTTGATGCCGTGCAGTTTGCAGGTGACCATCAGGCTGTGCAGCATGCCCAGCTGGCGGGCGCCGAGCTCGCTCCAACAAAACAAGTGGTTTTTGCGCCCCATCGGGACCACGCGCAGCCCCCGCTCCAGATGGTTGGTGTCCATCTGGACGTCTGGATCAGCAAGGAATACGCGCAGGCTCACCTCCCGCTCCGCCATGTAAGCCAGTGCCTTGGCGAATGGATTTGAGGGCAGCAGATCAGGCCGCTGGCGCTGCTCGTACACCCACTCGAAGAAGGCATCGACCCGCGGCTTGCTATGCGTCTGCCGCCACGCGAGTACGTCGTCGCCGGATAGCTCGTGCTGTTTAATCTCTGCTTCTATGCGGTAGAGCTCTGCGATGCGGGCCAGTGCCTCCTTTGCCATTTCAGGCTCCATGGTGAGCGCCCGGTCAAAGCCTCGCCGCCCATGAACCCAGCAATTGGCATGGGTGATCCGCCGCTCACGCGTGTTCAGTTTGGCGATGGCCTTGTCATAGGCCTCATAGCCATCGGTAAGCAGCACGCCCTTGAAGCCCTCAAGCTGCGTGACGGCATGCAGATGGCTGCGCCCAGCCGACCACGTGAACACGACCTCGTCGCGCTCACCATAAATGGGCCAGAAGTAGGTTTGCTTCATTTTTCCCGGCGCCTTGCGCCCGGCCTTCATCGGCACCTCGTCCATGGCCAGCACCCGACTCTGCAGCACCTGCTTGCGCAGTGCCTCATAGATGGGTTCCAACAGGGCAATGGAACGGGTCATATAGTTCAGCAACGTGGAACGGCTGAGTTCCACGCCACTATTGAGCAGGCGCTGATGCTGGCGATACAGCGGCAGGTGATACACCGCCTTGTCCACCAGCAGTCCGGCCAGCAGCGAGACATCGGCGTAGGTGCCCTCGAGCACGGCTTCCGGTGCCGCTGGCGCGCTGATGGTCTGCTCGTCCTTGTGCCTGAGCACCGGGCGGCGATAGATCAGCACGTGGAAGATGCTGCGTAGCTGGGCCAGCCGCAGCGTCTCCTTGTAGCCGATGATCTCCCACTCGTCTGCCTGCTCGCCCTGCAGTTCCGGGGCCGGCATGTCGATGACGGTTTGCGGCACGGTCTCGTCAAAGCGCAGGCCACTATCGTTGACCTCATCGCCTTTGCGCACGCAGCGGCGACGGTGCTCGCGGATAAGCTTGCCAGAATCCTCCGGCGGGGGTGCAAACTCCGGACGGTCGGCGAAGTGGAGGAGCTGCTGCTCCGGATTGACGATGATCTGCTTCTCGGATTTTGGGCCAAAGATCTGGCGCCTGAACCACTCGAGCTGTTCCTTGAGCCGACGGTTTTCAGCCTCCAGCTCGGCGATGCGAACAGCGGCCTGTGGATCCGGCGATGCAGCAGTAACCGCTTGTTCTGACTGGGAAATCATGCCGCGCATTTTACCATGCCGCGGGCTTCGATGGGTGTAAATCGCTTGGTTTTTTGCGCTTTTTGCCAGTCCAAACCGCTGATCAGACACTGCAGTTGTGCGCTATCAAGCTGCAGTTGATCACCGGCATGGGCGACCGGCTGGAAGCGCCCGCGCTCCAGCCGCTTGGCCCAGATACAGTAGCCGCCGGTGTCGAAGTAGAGGATCTTCATCTGGGTGCGGCGGCGATTGATGAACACGAACCAGTCCCCGCTGGCCGCCGGCAGGGACAGTACGTTCTGCGCGATCGCGGCCAGGCCGTCGAAGCTGCGGCGCATGTCCACGGGCTTCTGGTAGAGCCAGATGCGGGCGGTGCAGGGAAACATGCTCAGGCAGCCTTCACACGCAGCACCACGCCGCCGGGCAGCGCGAGCTCAATATCCCAACCACCGGCAGGTGCTGCTGTGGCCGGGGTGTGCTGCTGAACGCCGGCATCGGTCAGGTGAATGGGGAGCCAATCGGCGGCGACCGCTGACCTGGACTCAACTGGATCGCTATCCATCTGCTGGCGCCACCGCTGAAAGGTTCCATAGGCGATATTTTGTTGCTGGCAGAATACCGGCGCGGAAAGCCCGCTGGATTCAAACTGCGTGAAGATCGCGCGCCATTGCTCGGGGCTGCGGCGGATACGGGGTTTTGTGTTCATACCTGGCTCCATGTGGGGGAAACACGGAACCAGATTAGCGAGGACTGTCAGTGTGGGGCAGACGTCTCAGAATGATCGGTTACAGCGCAACGGCCATAATCAACACGGCGGTGACGGCTCCGTCGGAGCGCAGGGACCAGGC
>CAZTYV010000286.1:0-3248 GCA_964617675.1 uncultured Halochromatium sp.
GGAGGTGTAGTTGTAGGGGATCTCGCGGATGCGGCTGACCTGGGCCGCAGCCGAGCCGCTGCTAGTGGGCATGGCTTGCGTACGTCGAGAATCAGTGGAAACGGCTGTTGTTCGGTCTGGATCGGGCATGAAGGACCATGATGCGGGGGGCGATGAGCGGGGATCTTATCGCAGCCGAGGGGGTCGCCGGCGTTGACATCCGCCGCTACAACCGCTTGTCGATTCGGGTTGGCGCGCGTTTCGGTATGCGCTCAGCGATGCAAGTCGGTGCTATGCTGGCGCTCATGGTCGCGCGTCGCGCGGGTGCTCGTTGCAAGCCGGTTGGCGGATGCAGACACCATTGATCGATCAGCAACAGAAACAGCCCGCCCGGTTGGTCGGGTGCCCGGCCGGCGTCGATGCTGGCGGGTGTCAGCAGGGCGAGCATTTTTTCGCGATCGCCGCGCAGCCGTTGATGATCGCCAGGCTCGACGGCGGCATCCTGCGCTGTAACCCGGCTTGGCGCGAGCTGCTTGGCTGGGTGCCAGGCGCGCTCACCGGCGGATCGTTCTTCGACCTGGTGCATCCCGACGACCTTGCGCAGACCCGTTCGCAGCTGCAACGGCTTGTCGCGGGCGGGGCGCCTCGATCTTTCGTCAATCGATGCAGGTGCCGCGATGGCCGCTGGCGGCGGCTCAGTTGGTCGGCGAGTGCCGACTTGGGCCAAGGGCTGATCTATGCCATCGCCAACGAGGTCAGGGCGCAGACCGATCTGGCGACGGTGAGCAGGAGCGAGCAGCTCTTGCGAGAGGCCGAGCGCGTCGCCGGTCTCGGCAGCTGGGAGCTCGATCTGATCAGCATGCGCCTATATTGGTCAGCGCAGATCTATCGGCTGCTGCGGCTCGATCCGAATCAGGTCGAGCCTGACTACGGCACCTTCCTCGCGCTGCTACATCCCGACGAGCGCGAGGCGGTCGACCAGGCATTCCGGGCCGCCATCGACGAGGGCTCAACCTACTCGCTCGAGCATCGCCTGCTGCTCGACGATGGCACCGTGCTCTGGGTGCAAGAGCACGCCGAGATCCAGTACGCCGAGGATGGGACGCCCCTGCGTGCGATCGGCACGGCTCAGGACATCACCGAATACAAGCAGACGCGCCTGACGTTGGCGCTCAAGGCTCGGCGCGATGAGGCCCTCCTGCAGCTGCCTAGGGCCGCCGAGACGCTGGATGAGCATGCGATGCTGCAACACGCGTTGGCGCTGACCGAGGATCTCACCGACAGCACCATCGCATTCGCCCACTTCGTCAATCCCGACCAGGTCTCGGTTGAGTTCGCGGCCTGGTCCGCTCGCACGCTCGATGCCGGCTGCAGGATCGAGCACGACAAGCACTATCCGCTGCCGCGTGCCGGCCTCTGGGCCGATGCGCTGCGTCGGCGCGCCCCGGTGGTGATCGATGACTATCCCGCTCGGAACGATCGCAACGGGCTGCCCGCGGGTCATGTCCCGCTCGAGCGTGCGCTCGTCGTTCCGGTCGTTGACGGTGGGAGCATCACCATGCTCTTTGGCGTCGGTAACAAGGCGAGCGATTACGATCAAACCGACGTCGACTCGGTGCAGCTGTTGGCGAATGAGACCTGGCGTCTGGCGCAGAAGGTTCGGGTCATGGCGCAGCTGACCCTGGCCGACCAGGTGCTCGCGGAGACCCGCCAAGGGGTTGCCATCACCGACGCCGACGCGAATCTGGTGCGCGTCAATGCCGCCTTCTCGCGCATCACCGGCTACAGCGCGAGCGACGTCCTTGGCAGGAATCCACGGCTGTTGCAGTCCGGCCGCCATGACGCTGCCTTCTACCGCGAGCTGTGGTCGGCCGTGGTCCGCGATGGCAGCTGGCGCGGCGAGATCTGGAATCGACGCAAGAGCGGGGAGGTCTATCCGCAGTGGCTGTCGGTCAGCCAGGTGCGTGATGCGAGCGGACGCGTGGGGCACTATGTCGGTCTGTTCAGCGACCTGAGCGAGTCCAAGCAGGCACAAGAAGAGATCGATTTCCTCTCGCGTCATGATGCGCTGACCGGACTCGCCAATCGTCAGCTATTCAACGAGCGCCTCGAGCACGCCCTCACGCGGGTTGCGCGCAAGGGCCGGTTGGCCGTGTTGAATCTGGATCTGGATCGCTTCAAGCAGATCAACGATACCCTGGGGCATGCCGACGGCGATCGGCTGTTGGTGGAGGTCTCGCGCCGCGTTGCGTCCGAGCTGTTACCGAGCGATACCCTCGCGCGACTCGGCAGTGACGAATTCGCCCTCTTGCTCGAGGAGCGAGCCGAGGCGCCGCCGGTGGCCGCGCTCGCGCGCGAGCTGCTAACGCGCATCGCCAAGCCCTTGATGCTCGGTGATCGCGAGTTGGTGGTTACGGCCTGCATCGGCATCAGTCTTTATCCGGATGACGGCGTGGATGCCGACAGCCTGGCGCGGCATGCCAGCCATGCGCTGAGCGCGGCCAAGCGCCAAAGCCGAAATAGTTTCCAGTTCTTCGACCGCTCGCTGACCGAGGGTGCCTTGGAGCGCCTGATCACCGAGCAGGCCCTGCGCGGCGCCATCGCCCGTGATGAGCTGCGCCTGGTCTATCAGCCGCAGGTGCGCCTGGCGGACGAGGTGCTCATCGCGGTCGAGGCGCTGGTGCGCTGGCAGCACCCCGAGCTCGGTCTGGTGCCGCCGGCGGAGTTCATCCCGCTTGCCGAGGAGATTGGTCTGATCAGCGAGATCGGCGCTTGGGTGCTGGATGCCGCCTGTGCCCAGGTGGCGGGTTGGGACCAGCAGGGTTTTTCTGTGCCCAGGATCGCCGTTAACCTCTCCGCGCGCCAGCTCGACGAGATCGCCTTGGCGTCAACCGTGGCGGCTACCCTGCGGGCCCACCGCGTCGAGGCCATGCGCCTGGAGCTTGAGGTGACCGAGTCCATGCTGATGCGCCAACCCGAGGCCGCGCGTTCGCTGCTGTCCGAGCTCAAGGGCTTGGGTGCGCGGATCAGTATCGACGATTTCGGCACCGGCTATTCCAGCCTGGCAATGCTGCGTCTGTTGCCGCTGGATCAGCTGAAGATCGACCGCAGCTTCGTGCGCGATATCGGCCGGGACACGAACGATGAGACCATCGTTCGGACCATCATTGCGATGGCGCGCACCCTGGGGTTAGAGACCGTGGCCGAGGGCGTCGAGAACGACGAGCAACACCGCTTTCTGAGTCAGGAGCAGGTGGACTTGGGGCAGG
>CAZTYV010000287.1:0-3224 GCA_964617675.1 uncultured Halochromatium sp.
GGGCGAGGAAATCGATGCGGCCGATCAGCCAGCGGCCGACCAGAAGCACCAAGATGGCGAATACCACGGTGAGTGGCAGTGGGATCTCGATGGCCATAGGTCCGATACCTCTCCGACCGCAATGGATCAGTCTTGCTGCTGTAACCTGGTTGTTGGCTATCGAGTTTATCGGAGAGTCCGATTCCTTGGAGACCATTCTGCCCCACCTGCCCGTTTGGGTCGCGCGCCGCAGCGTCAATGGACTCCTTGGACTCATGACTATGACAGCCCTATTTCCATCGAAAGTCTGCTAGCCTCCTTAACAGCGATCTGACCATTTCACGCCAATCGCAGGTCCCGTCCGCGTCCGAGCCCAACAGAGAGCTCGCCGACCTGAATATCCCAGTCGTACGGGCGCAGCATCTGATCCACTACATCGACGTCCTCCGAGAGGCTGGCGTGCCCGTCGAGCGCGCGCTGGAGCGCTCCCGACTCCCAATTCTCATAGAGCAAACGCCGGATGCTTACGTCAGCTTGCCGCGCGCCCTTGACTGTGCCTGGCGCTCAAGCCGCGAGGTCGGAATCACGGAGCTTGGCTTCCTTGCAGGCCGTGCGGCGTCGCTAGGTGCGCTGCATCCCGAGCTACAACGCGCAGTGATTCGGGCTCCCACCGGACTGTCGCGCATCGAGGCGCTGGCTAACCATGTGCACCGGGAGAACAGCGCGGTAACGATCCACATCCGCCGTGAAGGCAACCATCGACGTGTGCTGTGCGAGGTACAGGGCTTTCAGACGAGCCCTATTGTTGGGTTCGCCGAATGGAAGGTGATCGGGGCGATCATCGACATCCTGCGCAGTGCCACCGGACCACACTAGTGCCCGGTCGAGATCACGTTCATCTCGCGCGGGCGGCCATCCGATGCCACACTGGAGGATTACGGCAAAACCCGTATCCTGAACAGCTAGCCGTGCAGCTCGGTCGTCGTCACGGCAGCTGACATGGCGCGAACCGGCATCGACCGCCGGTTAACACCCGATCAGGTCAGCGATTCTCTGGCGCCTCTGCTTCCGCGAACTTCATCTAGCCTGGCGGATACCTGGGACTTCAAGACCGCCCTGCGCTCGCTCGTCCGCCCCTATCTCGCGCAAGGCCATCCGCACCTGTCGCTGATGGCCGAGATCGTCGGCATGAGCGAGCTCAGCTTGCAGCGTCGGCTGGCGCAAAGCGGCACGAGCTATTCCGACGTCGTGCAGGAGGCGCGTTTCTCGCTCGCGTCCGATTTGCTGGCAGATCCTGTGCTGAACATCGCCGACATCGCGTTTGCCGCTGGCTACGAGAACGCGTCGCATTTTTCTAGGGCGTTCAAACGGTTCACGGCATGACGCCGCGCGATTACCGCAACAAAGCGGCCTCGGTGGGCCTAATTACCGACCCGGCCACCTTGACATCGTGACTGCATGCGAGCGCAGCGGAAAACCTGTGTCAGTGCAGAACGGTTTCATGGCCGTCAGGCACTCAACTTCCGTGCGATATAGACCCCATAGCTGTAATACACATTGTATTTTTCATAGAGCTCGATTTCGTGGCGCTCTGCTCCAACAACTGCGCGAGCCTCTTCGCTGTTTCCATGGCGGCTCAGAAACGCATCAAAACGCTTGCGCATAGGCTCATAATAATTGTCGAGCCAGCAATGCTCGGGCAGGACGAAATATCCGACAGGTCGATATCCATTGTCTTCTAGCACCTTCATCTTTGCTGATGCGGTATCGATTCCGGGATATTCAGCGCGCCAGTGATCTTGGATCTCCGCCGGGCGAGTGTTCGTCAGCCAGGTGATCTCGGAGGCCATCAGCAGACCACCTGGCTTCAAGTAGCGCTTCCAGTCCCTGACGCCTTTTTCAAAACCGATGTTGTAGATCGCGCCTTCAGACCAGATTACATCGAACTCCTCGTCCGCAAACGGAAGTTGTTCCATTGACGCGCAAAGCGGCGTGATCTTGTTCTCAGTACCCTCAGTCTGAGCCCTGGCGATCAACTCATCGATAAAGTCTTGAAGGAAGTCAACAGCGGTAATCTTTGCATTCAGTAAACGCGCCAAAGTCAGCGTTGACGCGCCCGTGCCACAGCCAATATCGGCGATTTTCAATGGCGTTTTTTGATCGATATCGCCAACAAGAATCGCTTTCTCGGTCTCTGCCGTGCCGCCAGGGCCTTGACGATCTGCGTGCTTATGTAAATCGATGAGTAATTCAAGTTCGTTCACGATTGTTTCCTTCTGGTTCTCGTTACCCCGTCAGCACGCTGACAATCAGTGTCGTGAGCAGGGTAAGCAACACCACCAGCCAGGGCGGCGTCCGCCAAGCGGTCAACAGGACGAAAGCGCTCAAGGCGATTGCGTAGTCCGCCCCCGAGCCGACGGCGCTGGTCCACAGCGGCTGATAGAGCGCCGCCCCCAGGATGCCGACCACGGCGGCATTGGCACCCGCCATCGCCGCGCGCGCGGCCTGCTGCTCGCGCAGACGGCCCCAGAACGGCAGCACGCCCATCAGCAACAGCATCCCGGGCAGAAAGATGCCGAGCAAGGCGATGGCCGCGCCGAGCACGGCGCTCGCGCCCGGCATGGCGATGGCGCCTGGTATGGCGACAGCACTCGATATGGCGATGGCATCGGGCAGGGCGATGGCGCCGAGGTAGGCAGCAACGGTGAATAGCGGACCCGGCACCGCCTGCGCGGCGCCGTAGCCGCTGAGAAAGGCGTCGGCACTGACCCAGCCGGGCTCGACCAGGCTGGCCTCGAGCAGCGGCAGCACCACGTGGCCGCCACCGAACACTAGGGCGCCCGCGCGGTAGAAGACCTCGAATAGCGCCAGGCCAGGCGCGGCGCCGGCCGCGACCAGCAGCGGCAGTCCGACCAGCAGCAGCGCGAACAGCGTCAGCAGCAGCGCCCCAACGCGACGCGGTAGCGGCACGGCAAGCACTTGCGCGGTGCTGACAGACGGAGAGGACGGCCGACACCAGCGCAGACCGGCCAAGGCGCCAACCAGGATCGCGGCAATCTGGCCCAGCGCGCTCGGCGCGAAGGTCACCAGCAGGACCGCGGCCAAGGCCATGGTCGCTCGCTCGCGGTCGGGCGCCAGGCTGCGCGCCATGCCCCAGACCGCCTGAGCAACGATGGCCACCGCCACCAGCTTGAGCCCCCGCAGCAGGTCTTGGCCGAGCGCGCCACCAAGAGCATCGGCGCCGA
>CAZTYV010000288.1:0-3221 GCA_964617675.1 uncultured Halochromatium sp.
CCGTGGGCGAGCACATCCTGCTCGGCGGCGACAACATGGACCTGACCCTGGCCCACGTGGTCAAAAAGAAGCTCCAGACCAACGGCGTCGAGCTCGACCGTTGGCAGCTGCAGGCGCTCACCCATGGCTGCCGGATGGCGAAGGAGGCCCTGCTCGCCGATGCCAGCCTCGAGTCCTACCCGATCGTCGTCCCGAGCCGCGGCGCCAAGCTCATTGGCGGCTCGATCCGCACCGAGCTGACCCGCGACGAGGTCACCTCCACCCTGATCGAAGGCTTCTTCCCCGAGGTCTCGGTCGATGAGCGCCCGGCCCAGCGTCCGCGCGGCGCCTTGACCAAGGTCGGGCTGCCCTTTGCGCAAGACCCGGCGGTGACGCGACACTTGGCGGCCTTCCTCGGTAAGCAGTCTGGTGCGACCGAGGACCTGGAGGGCTTCGTCGAGCATGCGCATTGGGCCAGCTTCCTGCATCCCACCGCGGTGCTCTTCAACGGCGGCGTCTTCAATGCGCAGGTGCTGCGCGATCGCGTGCTGCATGTGCTCAATCAATGGTTGGCAACTGAGGACGCACCGCCGGCACGCCTCCTCGAGGCCCACGACATGGATCTGGCCGTCGCCCGCGGCGCCGCCTTCTACGCCTATGCGCGGACCCATGGTGGGGTGCGCATCCGCGGCGGCACCTCGCACTCCTACTACGTTGGCATCGAGCGCAGCATGCCCGCCATCCCCGGCATGGAGCCGGAGCTGCATGCCCTCTGTGTCGTGCCCTTCGGCCTGGAGGAGGGCAGCGAGCCGGTCACACCGCCGCAGGAGTTCGGCCTGGTGGTCGGCGAGCCGGTGCGCTTTCGCTTCTTTGGCTCCAGCGTCCGGCGCGAGGACCAGGTCGGCGATCTGCTTGAGGACTGGTCGCCCGATGAGCTCGAAGAGCTCGAGGAGATCCAGACCTCGTTGCCGGCCGATAAGCTCAAGCGCAGCGAGGTGGTGCCGGTTCGGCTGCAGGCGGTGGTCTCCGAGGTCGGCACCCTAGAGCTGACCGCGATCCCGACCCAGACCAAGGCCGGTGCCGAGAGCGCGGACTGGCGCGTCTCATTCAACACCCGCGGCTCCAGCAGCAACGCGGACAGCGACTGACCACAGGCCTATGTCCTTCGATCATCAGCAACCACCGCTCATCTTCGGCGAGGCCCTGTTCGACTGCTTTCCCGATGGCTCGGAGGTGCTGGGCGGCGCGCCGTTCAATGTCGCCTGGCATCTGGCAGCATTCGGCGCGGGCCCGGTGTTCCTGAGTCGAGTCGGTCAGGACGCGCTCGGCGAGCGCATCAACGCCGCGATGCGCGAGCACGGCATGACCACCCTGGGCCTTCAGCAGGACCCAACCCATGCCACCGGCACCGTGCAGGTGTCGCTCAAGGACGGCGAGCCGACCTATGAGATCCTCGGTGACCGCGCCTACGATCACATCGAGGCCGCGCTGCTGCCGCCGCTGCCCGAGTGTGCGCTGCTCTACCACGGGAGTCTCGCGCTTCGGCAACAGCATTCGGCCGAGGCGCTGCGTGTGCTCAGGGGCCGGCTGAATCCGGCGGTCTTCCTCGACGTGAATCTGCGCGATCCCTGGTGGCAGAAGGACCAGCTGATTGCCATGCTGCACGGCGCGACCTGGGTCAAGCTCAACGCCGATGAGCTCGAGCTGCTCGCACCCGCGGGCGACGACGCCGAAAGTCGTGCCCTGCAGCTGCGTGAGCGCTACGAGCTTGAGGTGGTCTTTGCCACCCTGGGTGCCAAAGGGGCGTTCGCGCTGGCCGCCGATGGCGACATCAGTCAGGTGGCGCCGGCGAGCGACATCCCGGTGGTTGACGCCGTCGGTGCTGGCGACGGCTTCGCCTCAGTCCTGATCCTTGGTCTCTTGCGCCACTGGCCGCTGCAGCAGACGCTCGACCGCGCTCAAGCCTTCGCCTCCGCCATCGTCGGCCAACGTGGCGCGACGGTGCGCGATCCCGCGTTTTATCAGCCGTTTCTCGCCGACTGGGGTCTCGCCGCCCAGGCCTGAGGACCAATGTCCATGCAAGCGGAGGTCCCCAACGCCCGTATCCCGGCGCTCGCCGCCTTTTTGGCTGAGAATCGCAGCAAGGCACATCGGGTGATGCATCACCTGATCGGCCTGCAGCGCCCATTCTTGCTCAAGAGCGACCTGCACGACGCCGTCGAGGTGCTCTGTCGCGACGATGATCAGCTCGCCGACACCGCCCTAGCGCGCGCGCTGTTCCAGGCCCAAGAGGCCGCCATCAACGCCTCCTGGGTCTATCTCGCGCTGCGCCGTCGCGTCGCCAAGTGGGACTATCTGCGCATCCACCTCGAGACCATGGACCTCAACCAGGTGACGGTCTCTGAGTTCTTGCGCTTCAAGGAGCATCTTGCCACGGGCGGTCACGATGACCCTTTTGGCCTCGAGATCGACCTGCGACCCTTCTATCGCGAGCAGCAGAAGCTCACCGAGGAGCACTCCATCGGCCGCGGCGTCGAGTTCCTCAACCGCCGCCTCTCGAGTCGCCTGTTCGACGAGCTCGGCAAGGGCGATCAGCGCCTGCTCGGCTTTCTGAGCATGCACAGCTATCGCGGTCATCAGCTGATGCTGAACAATGTCATCGGCAGCGTTGCGGAGCTGCGCAACGCGCTGCGCCAGGCGATGATCCCGCTGCGGCGCCGGCCCAGCCACACCCCATACTCCGAGCTCGCGGCCGAACTGCGCGGCTTCGGCTTTGAGGCCGGCTGGGGCAACGACTCGGCGCGCATCCGCGAGACCATGAGCCTGCTGCTCGACATCCTCGAGGCGCCCTCGCCACAGTCGCTCGAGAGCTTCCTCAGCCGGGTGCCGATGATCTTCTCGATCGCCATCGTCTCGCCGCATGGCTGGTTCGGGCAGTCGAACGTGCTCGGGCGCCCGGACACCGGCGGCCAGGTCGTCTACATCCTCGATCAGGTCCGCGCACTCGAGCGCGAGATGCACCAGCGCCTGGCGGAGCAGGGCATCGATATCGAGCCCCGGGTAGTGGTGCTCACGCGGCTCATCCCCGAGGCCGAGGGCACCATGTGCAACGAGCGCCTCGAGCCCATCGCCGGTACCCGCAACGCCGTCATCCTGCGCGTGCCCTTCCGCAATGCCGCCGGCGAGGTGCTACCGCACTGGGTCTCGCGCTTTCACATCTGGCCCTATCTGGAGGACTTCGC
>CAZTYV010000289.1:0-3197 GCA_964617675.1 uncultured Halochromatium sp.
AATCTCAGAGGCGTGCGACGACCGCGAGAATCGCCGCGTCGGCGCCCATCATGACCAGGAGTATGCGCATGTTGTCTGTGAAGGGCCTCAGGGCCAATGTCGGTAACCAAGAGATCCTGCGTGGCCTCGACCTCGAGGTCCGCCCGGGCGAGGTGCACGCGATCATGGGGCCGAATGGCTCCGGGAAGAGCACCTTCGCGCATGTGCTTTCGGGCCGGGAAGGTTACGAGGTCACCGCGGGCAGCGCTGAGCTCGATGGCGTTGACCTGTTCGAGCTCGAGCCCGAAGAGCGCGCGCGCATTGGACTCTTTCTCGCCTTCCAGTATCCGGTGGAGCTGCCGGGCGTTAACAACATGTACTTCCTCAAGGCGGCCCTGAACGCGATTCGTAAGTCGCGCGGTGAGCAAGAGCTTGACGCCGTCTCCTTCATGCGATTGATGAAGGAGAAGCTAAAGGTGCTGCATCTCGACGACAGCCTGCTCAAGCGTCCGGTCAATTTCGGTTTCTCGGGCGGCGAGAAGAAGCGGAACGAGATCTTTCAGATGGCCCTGCTCGAGCCGAAGCTGGCGATCCTCGACGAGACCGATTCGGGGCTCGACATCGACGCGCTCAGGATCGTCGCCGACGGCGTCAACTCGCTGCGCGGCCCGGAGCGTGCCTTCGTCGTCATCACCCACTACCAGCGGCTGCTCAACTACATCCAGCCCGACTTCGTGCACGTGCTGATGAAGGGACGGATCATCCGTTCCGGTGGCAAGGAGCTTGCGCTCGAGCTGGAAGAGAAGGGGTACGGGTGGATCCTCGACGGGGAAGCGGCATGAGCGCGGCGGTCAATAGCAGCCGCCAGCCGGCGGAGGCCGCGCAGGCCTTTGCGGGTTGGCTGCGAGGGCTCGGTGATACGGATGGCGCCTCGCGGTCGGCACTCGACCAGGGCGCGCCGCCTTGGCTCGCCACCGGGCGCCGCCTGGCGGTCGAGCAGGTACGCACGCAGACGGTGCCGACGGGCAAGTCCGAGGAGTGGCGCTACACGGGTCTTCGATCCCTGATCGAGCAGGGTTTCGTCCACGCTGACGAGCCGGTGACGGCGCTGACGCCGGACGACATCGAAGAGGTGCTGGTCCCCGGCCTTGAGAGTCATCGCGCCGTGCTGGTCAATGGCCGTTACTCGGCGCCGCTCTCCGATCTCGGCCAGCTCCCGCGGGGTGTGCGTATCGGGAGCCTGCAGGCGCTGCTCGAATCCGACCCGGACGCGCTCGAAGACGTCTTGACGCGACTCGCCGCTGACGGCAGCCATCTGTTTGCCGCGCTGAATACCGCAGCGATGCAGGACGGGCTGGTCGTGATGCTTGAGCCTGGAGCGGTGCTCGAGCGGCCGATCGAGGTGCTGCATCTGTCGATTGGGATGGACGAGCCGCGCGTGGCTCAGCCCAGACACCTGATCCGTCTTGGTGATGGCGCCCAGGCCGAGGTGATCGAGCGCTACGCCAGTCTCGGCGAGGCCCTCTACTGCACCAATTCGGTACTCGAGATCGCGCTCGGGCGCGATGCGCTGCTGAAGCACGCGCGGCTCCAACAAGAGAGCCCGAACGCCTTTCACATCACGGGTCTGTACCTGAGCCAGGCGGCCAACAGCCGCTATGCCGGTGTCAACATCGGTCTCGGTGGCATCTGGGCGCGGACCGACCTCGTGACCCGCTTCAGCGGCGAGCACGCCGAGTGCGACCTGCAGGGGCTCTACCTGGCCGGGGACAAACAGCTCATCGACTACCACATGGACGTCCGCCACGGTCTGCCTCACTGCAGCAGCCGAGAGCGCTTCAAGGGCATCCTCTACGGCAAGGGCCGCGCGGTATTCGATGGTTTGGTCTATGTGGCGCGCGATGCGCAGAAGACCGACGCGGAGATGTCCAACCGCAACCTGATCCTGTCGCCGAACGCCGAGGTTGATACCAAGCCGCAGCTCGAGATCTATGCCGATGACGTGAAGTGCAGCCATGGCACCACGGTTGGTCAGATCGAGCCCGAGATGCTGTTCTATCTGCGCTCGCGCGGCATCTCGGCATCGATCGCGCGGCGGATGCTCTGCTTGGGCTTCGCTGGTGAGATCATCGAGGCGCTCGGGTCCGAGGCGCTGCGGGACTATGTCACCGAGCAGGTCGGCGAGCGACTCGAGCGGGCGCCGCTGGAATGAGTGCATCTACAGTCTATTGCAGTTGAGGTAATGCCCTGATGAACAGGTTAGCCAGATTCGCCGGCTTTGGCTCCGACGATCGTGGGCAGGTCGACCGCGACGAGCGGACCCTGTCTGACGTCGTCGACAGCGCCTCCGAGGGTGCGGATGCGGTGGGGTCGATGCTGGAAGACCCGGAGTCGCTGCGCGAGCCGATCATTGCCGCACTGCGCGAGGTCCACGACCCCGAGATCCCGGTCAACATCTATGACCTCGGGCTGATCTATCGCATCGATATCGCCGACAACGGTGATGTCGACGTCGATATGACCCTCACCGCGCCTGCCTGTCCGGTTGCTGGCATGATGCCGGTTATGGTCAAGGATGCGGTGAAGCGCGTCGACGGGGTTGGTGAGGTCGAAGTGGAATTGGTTTGGGATCCACCCTGGAGTCCAGACACCATGTCTGATGAGGCAAAGCTCACCCTTGGAATGCTCTAAGTCGCTTCTCAGCCTCGTGGAGAGTTCCTGATAGCCGCGGGCGGTGCGTCGGTGCTGCTGGCGTTGAGCCGGCCTAAGGCCTAGCCGGGCAGTGCAGTCGTTTCGCCGCGCTGAGCGCCCGGGCCGGCGCCATCGGTTTGCTCAACCGTGTCGGTTGCAAGCAAATTAGCTTCCGTTTCGTCGCTGATCGCCGGCCGGGCTGGCGTTAGAGCAGATGCTGCGCGCTGATCGCCGTCGCTATCGGCGTGGACGGCAGGCAAGCTGTCCTTAAACGCCTCACCATAGATCTCCCAGATCGTAATAAACAGCGATGCGATGAGCGGACCGATCAAGAGGCCGGCCATGCCGAAGGTAAACAACCCGCCGAGGGTGCCGAAGAAGATCATCAACTCATGCATATCGGTGTGTTTGCCGACCAGCACTGGGCGCAGTAGGTTGTCGATGGAGCCGACGACAAGGAGGCAGAACACGATGAGCCCGATACCGGCGCCATAGGAGCCGTTGACGATCAAGATAATCGAGGCCGG
>CAZTYV010000290.1:0-3180 GCA_964617675.1 uncultured Halochromatium sp.
CACAAAACGGGTCTTCTTGCCGTTGCTGTCGAGCAGGGTGAAGGCCAGCTGCGGCCGGGCGATGGCCAAGGGAATGCCGGGTAAGCCGGCCCCGGTACCAAGATCGAGTACCGGCCCGTGGCTCACCCAGGGCAGCACCGACAGGCTATCGAGCAGATGACGAGGCACCATCTGCAAGGGATCGCGCACCGCGGTCAGGTTATAGGTACGATTCCAGCGCTCCAGCAGCCCTAGATAGCCGATTAACGCCGTGCGAGCGACATCATCAAGGGCTTCAGCGATACCCTGATCCATCGCCATCAGCCCCGCGTCCAGACGCGCTCGCAGCCCCGCCTGCCCCGCCGAGTTGGCACCCTGGGGCATCAGGCACTGAACCGTTTCAGGTGGATCAGCAACAGCGAGACCGCTGCTGGCGTTACACCCGGGATGCGAGCGGCCTGCCCCAAGGTGGCCGGACGCACGCGGCGCAGCTTCTCCGAGACCTCGGCCGACAGGCCTCGGACCTGTTCGTAGTCGAAATCGACCGGCAGCACCCGCGCCTCCTGCCCGCGCTGGCGCTCAACCTCATCGCGCTGTCGGGTCAGATAGCCGCCATAGGTGGCCTGGATCTCGACCTGCTCGGCGATCGCCGCTGCATCCGCGTGCCGCGGCCCGGTCGGCGGCCCGGTCGGCGCTCCGGTCGGCGGCCCGGCCGCCTCTTGAGCATCAGGCGACGCGGCTCGGGCCCTCGCTGTTGGCGGCAACGCTGCAGCCCCAGCGAGGGCGATGACCACGCTGTCCTGCCTGACCTGTCCCGCCCTCTCATTCGACGCCGATGCCGTCACGCCCAGCGGGTCACCGATCTCGGGGCAGGCGACCAGGTCCAGATAGGTGACCGCGGGCCGCGCGAGCAGCTCCAACGCCCGCGCCTCGCGCTTGATCGACTCACCGGTGCACTGCTCGAGTGCGGCCGCCAGCGCCGTGCCCGGGCGCACCCAACAGGCGCGCAGGCGCTGCTGCTCGCGCTCGATCGCCTCGCGCTTGGCCTCGAAGCGACGCCAGCGGGCATCGTTGACCAATCCGAGCTGGCGCCCGGTCTCGGTCAGGCGCAGATCGGCGTTGTCCTCGCGCAGCGTCAGACGGTACTCGGCGCGGCTGGTGAACATCCGGTAGGGCTCGTTGGTGCCGCGCGTGATCAGGTCGTCGACCAGCACGCCAAGATAGGCCTCGTCGCGGCGCGGCGACCAGGGCTCGAGCCCGCGCACCCGACGCGCGGCGTTCACACCGGCGAGCAGGCCCTGGGCCGCGGCCTCTTCGTAGCCGGTGGTGCCATTGATCTGGCCGGCAAAGAACAGTCCTTCGATGTAGCGGGTCTCGAGCCCGGGCGAGAGATCGCGCGGGTCGAAGAAGTCGTATTCGATCGCATAGCCGGGCCGGGTCAGATGCGCCTGCTCGAAGCCCGGGATCGAGCGCACCAACGCATGCTGAACATCGTAGGGTAGGCTGGTCGAGATGCCGTTCGGATAGACCTCGCCGCTCTCGAGCCCCTCGGGCTCGACGAAGATCTGGTGCGAGGTTTTGTCGGCGAAGCGCACGATCTTGTCCTCGATCGACGGGCAGTAGCGCGGACCGATGCCCTCGATCACGCCCGAGTACATCGGCGAGCGCGAAAGCCCGCCGCGGATGATCTCGTGCGTGCGCTCGGTGGTGCGGGCGATGTGGCAGCTGACCTGGCGCGGATGCTCGTCGGCGCTGCCGAGGTAAGAGAAGACGGGCACCGGGTCGTCGCCCGGCTGCTCCTCGAGCCGCGAGTAATCGATGCTGCGCGCGGCGATGCGCGGCGGGGTGCCGGTCTTCAGCCGCTCGACCCGAAACGGCAGCGCCCGCAGCCGCTCGGCGAGCGCATTCGATGGCGGATCACCGGCGCGACCGCCCTGATAGTTGCTGAGGCCGATATGGATCTTGCCGCTGAGGAAGGTGCCGACCGTCAGCACCACCGCGCGTGCGCGAAACTCGAGCCCCATCTGGGTCCGCACGCCCGCCACGCGCTCGCCCTGGCCGGTGGGCTCAAGCACCAGATCGTCGACCGCCTGCTGGAACAGGTCGAGATTCGGTGCCGTCTCGACCGCGGCGCGCACCGCCGCGCGATAAAGCATGCGATCGGCCTGCGCGCGGGTCGCGCGCACCGCGGGGCCCTTGCGCCGATTCAGCACCCGGAACTGGATGCCGGCGCGATCGGCCGCGTGCGCCATGAGCCCGCCGAGGGCGTCGATCTCACGCACCAGATGACCTTTGCCGATGCCGCCGATGGCCGGGTTGCAGCTCATCTGGCCGATGGTCTCGATGTTATGGGTCAGCAGCAGCGTGCGCGCCCCGACCCGGGCCGCGGCCAAGGCCGCCTCGGTCCCGGCGTGGCCGCCGCCAACGACGATGACGTCGTACTGTTGTTCTGCCAACATGGTCCCAATCTCTTCACAAATGGTCCGCTATGATGATCCTGTCCCGTGAGCCCGAGGACCATGTCGGGCTCAGTCGTCGATTGCGAGCTCCAATCTCGAGGTAACCATGGGTTCTCCGCAAGATCGCTGTCCCGAGCATCTCGATGTCCACCCTGAGACCCTGAAGGCACAGGGTATGCGGTGCGTTACGCTTTGGGTTCCAGACACCAGACGCCCTGAATTCGCCAACGAGATCCGGCGACAGCTCGCGCTGACCGAAGCCGGGCTCGACGATCAAGACGACCTCTCGTTTCTCGAGCAGGTCGCCGACTGGTCTGATTGATGCGCCGCGGAGATATCGTGACCGTCGCTGCACCCGGCGATTACGGAAAACCACGACCGGCAGTCATCATACAGAGCGACCTGCTCAATCGGGATGCTCGATCGACCATCGTCGCCCTAGTGACCAGCCATCTGCAGGATGCGCCCCTGCTGCGCCTCGCGATCGAGCCAACCGAACACAACGGCCTGCGAGTGCCCTCGCAAGTACAGGTCAATCGCCTGGTCAGTCTGCCATGTGAGCGCATTGGATCGCTGATCGGGAGACTCTCGCACCAAGAGACTATCGAGCTGAACCGCCTACTCGCCGTGGTGATCGGCCTCGCATGAGCCCGCCTCGCGGTTTCTCCGCCCCGAGTCCGTTCGCGCCGCTGATCGAGACCGCGGGCACGATCATCCTCGGCAAGACCACCGAGATCAAGCT
>CAZTYV010000291.1:0-3172 GCA_964617675.1 uncultured Halochromatium sp.
GCAGGGCGGCCGGGACCTGATCTCCACCGATCCGCTGCCACCTGGCACCATCTACACGGCATCAGTCAGCGGCGACGGAACAGTGGGTCTGTACCGCGTCGAGATCACGCTCTCGTCGGGCACGGGCAAGCTCAAGCTTGCCGGCGGCGTGAGCGGGGCGATGAAGGAGTCGATATCCAGGGCCTTCAGCTTTCTGTCAGCGAATAAGACGCCTTTCGGGGTTCCGCGCGAGCTGGATACCTCAGATTTCCATGTCGAGGTCATCGACCTGCTCGGAAACAAGGTCGAGGCCGAGATCGGCGTCGCCTTTTTCATCGCCGCCTACTCCGCCTTGCGTAAGGCCCCCGCGCAACCGGCGCTGCTCGTGCTCGGCGACCTGAGCATCCAGGGCAACATCAAACCGGTGCGCTCGCTGACCGAGCCGCTGCAGGTCGCCATGGATAACGGCGGCAAACGGGCGCTGATTCCGATCGAGAACAAGCGCCAGTTCCTGGAGGTGAACGCCGATGTGCTGGAGCAGGTCGACCCGGTCTTCTTCGGCGATATGCGCCAGGCGGCCTTCAAGGCGTTAGGGTTGAGCTGAGGCTCAGCGCTCGCCTAGTCACGCGCCCGGCGATGCTCCGTCCAGTGAGCCCAGGGCCTGGCTTAGCCCCTGCTGGTCGGTGATGAACTGTATGGCGGTGATGGTGCCGGCCTCGCTCTCGATCAGGGTCACCTGGCCGCGCTCGCGCGGGATCATCGCGGTCTCCTCGGCCTCGCGACCGAGCAACATTGGGTAGGGGCGTTTGCGCATCTGCGGCAGAGCGATCAGCTTGGTGACCAGACCGGGCATTCCGCTGATATCGGCGACGTAGACGACGCCGGCCTTGGCAAGGCTGTCACCGGTCTGCTCGGCGAGCGCGTCTTCGATCAGGCCAGAGGCATCGCGGTCGGCCGAGAACAGGATGATGCGGGTCTGGGCATCGAGGGCGTGAGGCTGGTCGTGCTGGTCGTTCAGGGTGAGCGATGGCAGCGGCTCGCCCACCGCGATGGGGGCGGCAGGGAGGGCTGCTGGGAGCAGGAGCAGGGTGGCGAGGATGATTGACTTCATGGCAAGCGTATTCTGTCGACGGTGTGGTGGGTCTGGCGCTGAGCTCAGGATTGGACCTTGGAGGCGTGATCGACGCCCTCAGCGGGCAAGGTCGGGGCGAGATGCGCTCGGGCAAGTGGGGCTGCGACGCCTGCATGAAGAGATTCTCACGGCATGAAGCGTCGTGCGCCGAGGCGCTCGGCTAGGGCTTGCCAAAGCCACCACCACCCGGCGTTTGCAAGACGAACAGGTCGCCGGGCTGCACCTGGCGGCTGTCGGAGCCGGTCATCGGCTCCCGATGCCCGTCCGCGCGCTCGATCCAGTTGCAACCGGGCTCGCCCGGCTCGCCACCGGCAAGGCCAAAGGGCGGCACTCGGCGGCGATTGGCGAGGATGCCGATCTCCATCGGCTCGAGGAAGCGGATGCGCCGCTCCACCCCATCGCCGCCGCGGTGACGGCCGTTGCCACCGGAGCCCCGGCGGATCGCGAAGGACTCCAGCCGCACCGGGAAGCGCCACTCGAGCACCTCCGGATCGGTGAGACGCGAGTTGGTCATGTGGGTCTGTACCGCGCTGGTGCCGTCGAAGTCCGAGCCCGCGCCGGAGCCGCCGCAGACGGTCTCGTAGTACTGGTATTGGCCGTTGCCGAAGCTGGTGTTGTTCATGGTGCCTTGCGCCGCGGCGAGCAGGCCGAGGGCGCCGTAGAGGGCATCGGTGATCGCCTGGCTGGTCTCGACGTTGCCAGCGACCACCGCGGCGGGATAGCTCGGGTTGAGCATCGAGCCCTCGGGGATGACCAGCTCGATCGGCTTCAAGCAGCCCTCGTTGAGCGGGATTTCATCCTCGACCAGGGTGCGGAAGACATAGAGCACGGCGGCGCGACAGATCGCGGCCGGGGCGTTGAAGTTGCTCGGCCGCTGCGCACTGGTGCCGGTGAAATCGACGCGTGCCCGACGTTGTTCGCGATCGATCGAGATGGCCACCGCGATCACCGCGCCGTCGTCCATCTCGACGCGAAAGCGGCCTGGCTGCAGCCGCTCGATCACGCGACGTACCGACTCCTCGGCGTTGGCTTGGACATGGCCCATGTACGCCTGTACCGTCTCGAGCCCGAAGTGCTCGACCATCTTCAGCAGCTCCTCGACCCCCTTGGCGTTGGCCGCGATCTGCGCCTGCAGATCGGCGAGGTTCTGCTGCGGGTTGCGGGCTGGGTAGGGACCGCTGCTGAGCAGCGCGATGACCGCCTCGCGCTGGAAGACGCCGCGATCGACCAGCTTGAGGTTATCGATCAGCACCCCTTCCTCGTCGACATGCCGCGAGTGCGCCGGCATCGAGCCGGGGCTGATGCCGCCGATGTCGGCGTGGTGACCCCGACTGCCGAGATAGAACAAGACCTGCTCGCCGTCGGCGTCGAAGACCGGGGTGATGACGGTGACGTCGGGCAGATGGGTGCCGCCGTTGTAGGGGGCGTTCAGCGCGTAGACGTCGCCCGGCGCCATGCCTCCAGCATTGGCGCGGATCACCGCGCGCACGCTCTCGCCCATGGAGCCGAGATGCACCGGGATGTGCGGGGCGTTGGCGACCAGGGCGCCGCTCGGATCGAAGATGGCGCAGGAAAAATCTAGGCGCTCCTTGATGTTGACCGAGAAGGCGGTGTTCTGAAGCCGGTAGCCCATCTGCTCGGCGATCGACATGAAGAGGTTGTTGAAGACCTCGAGCATCACCGGATCGCGCTCGATGCCGATCGCCTGGGCCTGCGGACGGGCCTGCACGCGCTGCAGCAGCAGATGGCCGAGCGCGGTGACCTCGGCCCGCCACCCGGGCTCGAGGACGGTGGTGCCGGTCGGCTCGACGATGATCGCGGGGCCGGTGACCTGACTGCCCGGATGCAGGGTCTCGCGCTCGAAGAGCGGTGCCGGCTGCCAGTCACCACCGCTGAAGATCGCGACGCGTTCCTTGGGCTCCGGCACCGATGCCTCAGTGGGCCGCGGCCTTGGCGGCGGGTGTTTGGCCTTGGCAACCGCCTCGACCGCGACGCTGGCGACGATCAGCGGCGTGCCGGGCATCAAGAAGCCGAAGCGCGCGCGGTAAGCGGCCTCGAAGT
>CAZTYV010000292.1:0-3160 GCA_964617675.1 uncultured Halochromatium sp.
TATTCCGTGAGCCGCTGCAGGATCATCGCCGCACCTCCTCGCTGTGATGGGCTGGCACCTCGACGACGCCGCTGCGCAGCGCAGCGCGGAAGAACATCGGCTTGGGGTCGGCTCGGTCGCTGAAGTCCATGTCGAAGAGCATGAAGCCCAGCTCGTCGGAGTCGTTGATGGGCGGCGGCTCCATCGAGTCGGTCGCAACCCGCCGGAAATAGGCTGGGAATTCCCGACAGCCGAGGTACGGCTGGTTCACGCACTGCCCCTTGTCGGCGCGGCGCTCGAACATCTGCTGGTATTTGCCGGCAGTGGCATCCGGGTCCCGCTCCTGCAGAAACTCCAGGTCCGCGTGCAGGCGGTAGGCGACGTCGCGCAGCAGCAGCGCCGAGCGCTGGACGTGGTCGTCTTCGATGAACAGTCCACGGTAGCCATCGGCGCCGGAACGATCGGAAGCGATGCTCGCGACCTCGTTGCGCTTCAGCGTCATCCAGCGGATGGGCTGCAGCACCTCGATGCGCCGAACATGCCAGCGGATCGCAGGTTTCCAGAGGATGGCCTCGAAGATCGCGCGGGCGGCGGACGGGGTGATGACGTCATAGCTGACGCGCTCGACCTTCATCTCGGGTCGAGTGAAACAGGCGTAGTCGCCCCAGACCTCCAGGCAATAGCGTTTCATGGCGTCCATCAGATGATGCTCTGCGTTGCGGTGGGCGTCGGGGTGTCGATGGTCAGACCCAGGGTCGGGTGGTAGAGCCAGTCGCTGGTCTGCGCGAACAGACCCGGCAGCACCTCTTCGATGTCCTGCTGCGCCAGGAGACGCTGAACCTCCGACTTGCGGACATTGACGATGTAGCGTTGCAGCTTGCGCATCAGCCAGCGCTCCGGCCCGTTCTTGCGGAGAGAGGCCAGCAGTGTCCTGACTTCGGCATCCTCGTGCTTGGCGTCGTACAGCACGACGATCGGCGACTGATCGTCTTCGATCATCCGAAAGCGCTCGGCGGCAGTGCGAAACTGCACGCCGAGCGAGCGCTGATCGACCTTCAGCAGATCGCGGATGCCGTTCTCATCCAGGTCGCGGCTGTAGTAGAGGTGCTCGAAGTAGCGGGCGAACAGGCCGCGATCCAGCGGATCGCCGTCGATGCGGTGCAGCGTCGCGCGACAGGCGTCCTCGGCGGCGCGCAACAATCCGATCCCAGATCGTTCCGGCGGAACAAAGACGACCACCTGCCCTCGTTCCAACCGGCCCTCTCGGTTGCAGCGCCCGGCCGCCTGAGCGATGGAATCCAGACCCGCCAACGCCCGGTAGACCACCGGAAAGTCCAGGTCGACGCCCGCCTCGACGAGCTGGGTCGAGACGACCCGCGTCGGCTCGCCGTCGGCAAGCCGCTGCTTGATCCGGGCGACGACCCGCGAGCGATGGGCGCCGCACATGAGCGCGGACAGGTGCAGCGTATCGGGTGGCATCAGGGTGTGGAGCTCACCGGCGTGACGGCGACTGTTGACCACAACCAGCACCGAGTCGTGCTCAGACAGCTCGCTCGCGAGCGTTTCCCAGTCCGTTGGCTGCTCCAGATCCGCGGGCAGTCGGACCTCGACCCGTTTCAGGCTCGCGTACAGACGGTCGGGGTCCGGGATGACCTCTCGGACATGGTCGAATCCTACGAAGTCTCTCGCCGCATCGAAGTAGCACCGGGGGTCGAGAGCAGGCTGGGTGGCTGTGGACAACACCAACGTCATCCCATAGTGCTCCGTGAGCAACCTCAGCACATCGACGATTGGCTGCAGCAGGCCAGGTGGCAACAACTGGACCTCATCCAGCACCACGACGCTATCGACTAGGTTGTGCAGCTTGCGGCAGCGCGAGGTTCGCGCCGCGAACAGGGACTCGAAGAACTGCACACTGGTGGTAACGATGATGGGCGCATCCCAGTTCTCGCAGGCGAGCCGGCTGCGCAGCCCTTCGCGAGTCGGATCGGATTCGGCCGCGCTGTGATGCTCGACCACGGCCTCACCAAAGATGCCTCGGAAGACATCCGCGGTCTGCTCAATGATGCTGGTGTATGGAATAACGTGGACGATACGCCGCTTGCTGTAGTGCCGGGCATGGTCGAGGGCGAAGGCCATGCTCGAGAGCGTCTTGCCGCCGCCGGTCGGCACCGTCAGCGAGAAAACGCCCGGCTCATGCAGTGCGGCGTTTCGGCAGTCCTGGAGGATCTCGCGGCGCAGCAGATTGACCGGGGTCGGCTCGGCAGCGGCTAGGAGTTGTGACATGGCCGCATCGAAGCGCTCGGCAAGCGCCTCGATGTCCGGCCAACCGGTCCTCGACAGCGCCTGCTCCGGCGCCATAAAGGCCTCGGTATCCAGAAAGTCTGCATCGACCAGGCACGAAAACAGCATCCGCACCCAGAGCGCAAAGCCAGCAGAGCCTCCTGGCACGCATTCCAGGCCCGCCGGCGGTAATTCAGCCTGCAAGATGTCTGCTGGTGGCGCGGCCGCGCGCGCCTCTTCGAGCTCTGTTCGCGCGTCCTCGCCGAGCATGCGAGCATCAAGACCCCCGTACCAGTCGTAGAGACCAGTATGGTGTCCTGCGATCAGATAGGAGAGCACGCGTCCTGCCAGCCCAAGACGCTCTTCAGCGAGCAGTGCCCCAGCAGTCGAATGCGTCGTGCGTCCAGGCCGCGTTTCGATATGGGCCGTCTCGCGATCAAGCCCCGAGGCCGCACGGATGTAATGCTGGAATCGCTGGCGGTATTTCCCGAGGTCATGCCATTGACCCGCGAGGCATCCCCAATCGCGGGCGCCAAAGCATGAAGCAAATTCGCCAGAGAGTTGCGCGACGGCCCTGAGGTGCTCGGCTAAGGAGTGTCGATACCACCGGCCATCAGGGCCAATGCGTACATGCGCCAACGGTCGGTCTGCGCCCGTCATATGGCTCCCTCCAATCCCTTATCTCAACGCAGTTCCCGATCGATTATTGCTTGAGCCCTACAGGCTCCGCAAGGCTCGCTCACTCGACTCGCCGCCGGGGCGCTTTGGGACCTGTGAGCTCAAGCGAATCGAATCGCTGGAATGGGCTTGCTCTTCTCGGCGGCCAGTCCCTTGTCGAATCGCAATCAGGCCGCGCGGAGCGCGAACTGCTCGAAGGGCGCTAATGGCCAGTGCTCGG
>CAZTYV010000293.1:0-3137 GCA_964617675.1 uncultured Halochromatium sp.
GACTGGCAGTTCGTACTGGCTGATCTGGTAGCCCTTTGGCAGGTCCGGGTAGAAGTAGTTCTTGCGCGCGAAGACCGAGCGTGGGGCGATCTCGGCACCGATCGCGCGCCCGAACTGAACCGCTCGTTGCACGGCGCCCAGGTTCAGCACCGGTAAGACGCCGGGCAGTCCGAGGTCGATGGCACAGGCCTGGGTGTTCGGCTCGGCGCCAAAGGCGGTGGCGGCACCGGAGAAGATCTTCGATGCAGTCGCGAGCTGGGTGTGGATCTCCAGCCCGATCACGGGTTCCCATTGCATGCGGATTCTGTTCTCGCGGGTTGGCTGCGGGGCGCCGGGCGCAGGGCCCGGCGCCACCATTCTAGCCCAGTTCGCTCGCGCCTGATCCGCGCGGATGCCGCTGCTGGGGCGTGCGGACCGTGCTTGATCTGCGGTCCCTGCGCCGCCGATGAGCGCTTGGGTCTCTTCGCGGGGCGAGCAAGGGGCTGTGCCGCGCGCGCGGTGTGATGCGAGGACACGACGGCGCCTTGCGGGCGGCTCGGGCTCGGGCTCGGATCGGGTACTCAGTCCGCGGCTGGGGGTGAGGCTGGTGGTGACGCTGGGGTTGGGGCTTGGCGCTGGGATCGATCCGCGAGGTGACGGTCGGCCTTGGCACGGAACAGCTCGGCGTCGGCACGCGCGAAGATCGCGTCGAGATTGTCACCGTCCCGGTGGCTGGCGATGCCGATACTGAGGCCAATGCGAGTCGCTCACGCGCTGGCTCAGCTGCTCGGCGATTCGGCGTGCGGCGTCGATGTCGCAGCCCGGCAGCAGGATCACGAGCTCATCGCCACCCCAGCGTGCGATCAGGTCGCTATCGCGGCGATCGCGCGCGATCACCCGCGCGATCTGCTTGAGCACGGCGTCACCGGCGAGATGGCCGAGGGTATCGTTGATCCGTTTGAAGAGGTCGATATCGAATAGGATCAGCGAGAGCGGCTGACGGCCGCGCTTGGCGTTGGCGATCGCGGTCTCGAACAGCAGCTCGAAGGTCTGGCGGTTGTAGAGCCCGGTGAGCTTGTCGATGGTGGCCATGCGCTCGAGCCGGGCCTGGAAATGGCGTATGGCATAGGCGCTGATCAACAGCACCAGAAGCGTGATCAGCGCGCTGGCGGCCAGGTTGCGGTGCAGGGTCAGGCGCAGAGGTGCGAGGGCGGCGCGCTCTGGCTGCTCGACCAGCAGGGTCCAGTCGAGCTCCGGGATGTAGCGATACTGCAAGAAGATGCGTCCATCGGCGCCGTTGTAGACCAATGAGCCCTGATCGGTGCTGAGCAGGGTCTGCGCGACGGCGCCGAGGCCGGGCTGGGTGCGGATGTTGACGCGGTCGATCAGGGTCTCGTCGGCGTGGCTCTTGATCAGGCCGCTGCGGTCGACGAAATAGATGTCCCGGTCATAACGGGTCTTGTAGTCCTCGATGAGGCGTGAGGTGGCGGCGACGTCGAGGCCGAGACCGGTCACGCCGAGGTAGCGGCCGTCCTCGTCGTGGATCTTGTGATTGATGAAGATGGTCAGGCGGTGATCGGCCGCCTCGTTGGCATCGATGTCCACCCGGTAGCCTTGAGGATGGTCGCGCATGCTGAAGAACCAGTGATCCTTGGCGACCTCGGGTGAGACCTCTTTGAGCACCCCGTCGTGATGGTAGTAGCGACGGGTCGCCGCCGAGACGACGAAGGTCGAGAAGACCTCATACTCCTGTTGGATGTTGCGCAGGTAGCGGGTGACCTTGTCGAGCTCCTGCTCGCCGTCGGTCATCCAGTCGACCAGGAAGGTGTCGTGGGCCATCAGCGAGGAGACATAGATGGGCCGCAGCAGGCTGGCCTGGATCTCGGAGTAGATATTGTTGCTGGTCAGCGGCAGGGTGTTGTGCACCAGCATTTCACGGACCGCCTCGCTGGAGGCGCGGTAATGCTGCAGGTTGATGCCGATGAAGCCGACCACCAGGATCAGGGCGAGGACGATGATCAGCCGGTTGTCACGCATTGCTCGCGCCAGCCGAGGGGCCGCACGGACGTCTGCCGCCCGGGCGCCAAGCCCTCGGCGACTCGGGTCGGCGATCGGCCCCGCGGGCCTTGCTGACGGCGACCCCAAGGCCCGTCGCGACCGAGTGCGGGGTCATTCGGGCCGGGCGAGATGCCAGTCGGTGGCCTGCTGCAGTCGATGCGCAATGTTGAGCAGGCGTCCCTCCTGGAAGACATCGCCGATGAGCTGCAGGCCCACTGGCAGGCCCTTGGCGGGCGCGATCGGGATCGAGAGCCCGGGTAGCCCGGCGAGGTTGGTGGCGATGGTGTAGATGTCGTTCAGATACATGGCCACCGGGTCGTCGCGCTTGGCGCCGAGCGCGAAGGCCGTGGTCGGTGTCGTCGGTCCCATGATGACGTCGACCGTTTCGAAGGCGCGCTTGAAGTCGTCGCTGATCAGGTGGCGCAGCTGTTGGGCCTTGAGATAGTAGGCGTCGTAATAGCCGGCCGAGAGCACATAGGTGCCGATCATGATGCGCCGCTTCACCTCGGGGCCGAAGCCATCGGCGCGGCTGCGCTTGTAGAGGTCCTCGAGGTCGCGTGGCGCCTCGCAGCGGTGGCCGAAGCGCACGCCGTCGAAGCGGGCCAGGTTCGATGAGCATTCGGCCGGCGCGACGACGTAATAGACCGGCACCGATAAGGGCGCGTTCGGCAGGCTGATCTCGTGTAAGCTGGCCCCGAGCGCCTGGTATTCCTTGAGCGCGGCCTCGACCGAGGCGGCGACGCCCGGATCGAGTCCCTCGCCGAAGTATTCCTTGGGTAGACCGATCTTGAGCCCGGCGATGCTCTCTTCGAGCTGTGCGCTGTAGTCCGGCACCGGCGCATCGGCGCTGGTGGAATCGCGCTGGTCGAAGCCGGCCATCGCCTGCAGCACCAGCGCGGCATCGGCAGCGCTGCGCGCAAGCACGCCGGCCTGGTCCAGGCTCGAGGCGAAGGCGATCATGCCCCAGCGTGAGCAGCGTCCATAGGTGGGCTTGATGCCGGTGACGCCGCAGAAGGCCGCGGGCTGGCGGATGGAGCCGCCCGTGTCGGTGCCCGTCGCCGCCGGCACCAGGCGCGCCGCCACTGCGGCCGCAGAGCCGC
>CAZTYV010000294.1:0-3133 GCA_964617675.1 uncultured Halochromatium sp.
GGAGACTCGCGCCCATCATGGCACCCATCCCGAGCAACGCGAAAAAGGCGACCTGATCGGCCGCGACCCCGGTGAAGGCGACCGCCGCGACACCGACCAGATTACCGACGATCGCACCCATGAAGAGCGCCGGGCCGATGGTCCCGCCCGGGATCCCGAGTCCCGCGCTGGCCGAGGTCGCCAGTAGCTTGAAGAACAGCAGCAGGAGCAGGAAGCCCCAGGTCATCGGCTCGGTCAGCAGTTTGCCCAAGGTGTCGTAGCCCAGTCCCATTACCTCCGGCACCAAGGCGCCGGCGATTCCGGCGATCATGCCGGCCAAGCAGACCCTGCGGAAGAAGCTCAGGCGTTTGCCCCACCCCGCGACCGTCTTGATCGACTGGATGTAGGCCGCCGAGAGTGCGCCGACGAGGAGGCCGAGCACCGCGACCGGGACGAGCGCGGTCAGCGACGTCACCACGACCGGCGCGACCGGGAGCACCGGGTCGCTGCCGAAGACCGCGACCGACAGGGCATTCGCACTCACCGCGGCCAGGATGATCGGCACGAAGCTCGCCGCGCTGTACTCCAATCGCAGCACCTCGAGGGCGAAGATCACGCCCGCGAGCGGTGTATTGAAAGACGCCGAGATCCCGGCCGCGGTTCCGCAGGCAGCCATGTTGCGGATACTGTTGTTCGGCAGGGTCAGGAATTGCCCGATCAGGCTCCCGCTCGCGGCGCCCAGATAGACATGCGGTCCCTCGCGTCCGACCGAATGACCGCTGACGATCGCGATGGCGGCGCCCAGGAACTGCAGCACGAACCCGCGTAGGGTCATGTGTCCCTGATGATATTCCATGCGTTCCATGACCCGGGCGACACCGAGCACATAGATGCCCCGGGCGAAACGCACGAAGATCAGCCCGATCAGCACCGAGCCGAGCAACGGCAGCACCAGGCGCACCAGGATCGGCAGCGCCTCGTAGTTCTCTCCGTGGCCGGGAAGGGCCGTCGCCTGCAGGCCCTCCACGGCGAGACGGAAGGCGACGATGACGAGTCCGGCCGCGATGCCGGTGAGCAGACCCAGGACGGCCGGCCAGAAGAGTGCATCCGGACGCGAAAGCCGCAGTCTCAGGGCCTCCAGGGCCCGATGCAGTCGATTTCCCGATGATGTGCGTTGCATCGTGCGCGGTCCCCCGTTCAGGGCGCGGCGAAACACCCGTGACAAGCCCCCGGAAGAGTCCCCGCATCGTCTCTCCGGTCTCCCTCATCCCACCGGCGACCCAACCCCACAGAAACGCGTGACATCGCTCTGAGACCGGGCAAGTATTCCGCGGCCGCCCGTCGACCCGCTCAAGCACTCGCCAGGGCGGCGGGCGGTACCGCAAAGGCGCGGCGGCGGCGGTGGCGAATCGGCGCCGCGAGGCGCCCTTGCAGGCGCCCCCACGAGCTGCAGACGATGAAAAATGACGATTCGAGTTGGCCTTCCGCCCGAGCGGCGGCGGCGCGCTTCACAGGCCGCCCGGAATCCGTCGAGCCCGAGGATGCTCAAGACTCGTCGGAAGTTGTAGCAGTGGACCAAAAGGGCCAGCTCTCCCTGGACCTTCTCCAGGCCGCGGACCAGGAAGTGGTCCCAGCCCATCCAGCGCTTGAGGGTGCCGAAGGGGTGCTCGCAGAGCGCCGCTCGCGCGCGCATCGCCTCGGGGTGCTCGGCCATGCGCGCGCGATGGCCTTCGACCACATCGGCCAGCTCCGAGCGGTAGATCTGCCGGTAGGGGGTCTTCTCGGGCAGGCACAGCTTCGCAAGCGGACAGCCTTCGCAGCGCCCGGCCCTGGCGGCGTAGCGCTTGAGGGTCTTGCCGTTGCGCGCGACTTCGCCGTAGGGGCGCAGGACCTCGCCGCCCGGACAGATGTGGACGTTTGGCCCGGGCAGGTAGTGAAAGGCGCTCGCGGGCAGGCGTCCGGCGTCGCGCACGGCGCGCTCGGTATCGGGGACGGGGACGTAGGGGAGGAGTCCGGCGCGCTCGCAGGCGGCAATATCGTCTTCTTTCCAATAGCCGGCGTCGGCGAAGACCTCCGCCTCCTTGATCCCCAGCGCGCTCTTGGCGGCCTCGGCCATCGGGGCAAGCTGACCGACGTCGTTGCCGGCCGAGGTCGCTTCTGCGACGACGATGAGCTTGTGTTTGTCGTCGACCACGCTCTGGACGTTGTAGCCGACGGTGGACTTGCCGTGCTTCTTGAGCCGGCGGGCGTCGGGGTCGGTGCGCGAGATCTGCGTCTCGCCGTTGTCTTTCAGCTCGGCGATCCGCGCGGCCTTGGCCGCCTGGCGGGCGGTGAGCTCGTCGAGCTTGGCGGATACCGCGCCCGTCGGTGCCGCCTCGGCGTCCTCGCGGGTGTCGGCGAGGTCGAGCTCTTGGTGGTACCGGGCGATCTCGCGCTCGAGGGCGGCGTGCTCGCGCTCCAGCTGGGTCAGGGTCTTGACGCTCGCGTTGCCGGCGTTGGCGTTGAAGTGGCTGCCGTCGATGCCGAGGCGCTCCCCGCCGACCAGATCAAGCTCGCGGCACAGCAGGACGAACTCGCGGTTGGCCGCCTTGAGCGCCTTGGCGTTGGTGCGGCGGAACTCGGCGATGGTGCGGTAGCCCGGGCGCAGGCCCTCCAGGAGCCAGATGATTTCCAGGTTGCGCTCGGCTTCGGCTTGCAGCCGGCGGCTGGAGCGGATGCGGTGCAGATACCCGTAGAGGTAGAGCTTGAGCAGGTGGGCGGGCGCGTAGGCCGGCTGCCCCGGCGTGAGCCCGCCCTCGGCGTGGCGGAAGCCGAGCGCCGCAAGGTCGAGGGTGTCGACGTAGATGTCGATGGCTCGCGCCAGGCTGTCCTCGCTCACGTAGTCGTCCACGCTCGGGGGCAAGAGCATCGCCTGGCGGCGGTTCAGTCCCAATTTGTAGCGGCGCTCGCACATCGCGGGGGCTCCGCCGCGCTGCCCGCGCGGCTCGGTGGGTTCAGGGTCGGTGCCTATTCTACCAGTCCGCCCCTATCGGTGCAGCAGCGGTGGAATTCTTGCCCAGTCTCGGAGCGGGTGTCACGAGCCCCTCGAGGTCTGGGTGACCGGACTCATGAGCGAGGCTGGTCGCCTCATCCAGCGCCCTGAGGATGCGCCTGC
>CAZTYV010000295.1:0-2369 GCA_964617675.1 uncultured Halochromatium sp.
CCTTCAACTGCGGCGTCGGCATGATCGCCTGTGTGCCCGCCGAGCAGGCCGAGGCCGCCTGCGCCCGCCTTGCCGAGCTCGGCGAGCAGGCCTGGATCATCGGCACGGTCGAGGCCAGCGACGAGGCGCAGCCGTCGGTGCGCTATCGTGGCCTGCTCGGCTGATCAAGCGCAGCATGAGCCCAAATAGCCAGATCGCCGACGTTGCTGCGTCAGATCACCAGTCGCCGCTGCGGGTCGCGGTGCTGATCTCGGGCAGCGGAAGCAACCTGCAGGCGCTGATCGACAACAGCCAGCAACCCGACGCCCCGTTCGAGATCGGCCTGGTCGTCAGCAACCGTGCCGACGCCTTCGGCTTGGAGCGCGCCCGGCGGGCGGGCATCCCAACGCGGGCACTCAGCCATCGCGGCTTCGAGACCCGCTCGGCCTACGACGCCGCGCTCGCCGAGCTGTTGAGCGAGGCGGCGCCGGGGCTGATCGCCCTCGCCGGCTTCATGCGCATCCTCACCGCCGACTTCGTCGAGCAGTGGCAAGGGCGGATGCTCAACATTCACCCCTCGCTCTTACCCCGCTACCGCGGCCTGCACACGCATCAACGGGTGCTCGAGGCCGGCGATCCGGTCCATGGGGCCACGGTCCACTTTGTTACCGCCGAGCTTGACGGCGGTCCGGCCATCCTGCAGGCGCAGGTGCCGGTGCACGCGGACGATGATCCAGACCGACTCGCGGCGCGGGTGCTCGCGCAAGAGCATCGCATCTACCCGCTCGCGGCACGCTGGTTCGCCGAGGGACGCGTGGCGCTCGGCGACGATGGCCGGACCTGGCTCGACGGCGCGCCGCTCGACCAGCCGGTGATCTTGGCGGCGGGCGACTGACGAGGAGCGGGACGTTCGGCAGATGGCGCACCTGAATCTCAAGCACATGCGCTACTTCTGGGCGGTTGCGACGCACGGCTCGATCGCGCGCGCGGCCGAGGTTCTGCATCTCACGCCGCAGACCATCAGCGGTCAGTTGCGTGAGCTCGAGGCGCAGGTCGGCGACAAGCTGTTCGCGAAGGCCGGCCGCAACCTCGAGCTAACCGGCACCGGGCGGCTCGTCCTGTCCTATGCGGATGACATCTTTCGCCTCGAGGATGAGCTCGAGGATGTGCTCGCCGGGCGCACGCCGAGCGGCGGTCTGCAGCTCAACGTCGGCATCGCGATGGTGGTGCCCAAACTGCTCACGCAGCGAATCCTGGCCCCGGTGCTGGCGATGTCCGATCCGGTGCGACTCACCTGTGCCGAGCGCCCTCTGGTCGACCTGCTCGCCGACCTGTCGGTCCATAAGCTCGACCTGGTGCTCGCCGACAGCCCGCTCAGCCCGGCGCTGAACATCCGCGCCTTCAGCCATCCACTCGGAGAATCGGCCACCAGCTTCTTCGCCGCTGAGGCCAAGGCCGAGGCGCTGAGCGCGAACTTCCCGGCCAGTCTGCATGGCGCGGCCATGCTCATGCCAAGCAGCGGCAGCGCCCTGCGACGGGCGCTCGAGGTCTGGCTCGAGCGTGCGGGCATACAGCCACGGGTCACGGCCGAGATCGAAGACCGCGCCCTGATGAAGACCTTCGGCGAGGCCGGCGCCGGGGTCTTCACCGCGCCGCAATCGGTCGAGGCCGACGTCCTTACGAAGTACCGCGTGCAGCTGATCGGCCGCGCGCCCGAGCTCAAGGAGCGTCTGTTCGCCATCACCCCCGAGCGTCGCATCAAGCATCCCGCCGTCTCGCTGATCACCGAGGCCGCACGGCGCGGCGAGTTCAACTGACGCCGCGTCCATCATCACCCAGCGCTCAAGCCTCTGAATACTCAAGAGAAAGCGCGCCCTCGGCGGCGCCTTTTTCTCCTCTAAATCAAGCAAATACGTTTAGAGATCGGATATCTCGCCCGCCGCCGACGGCCTGTACCTCTTTGTCACCCCGGCCGACGTCAAGGCGCGTCTTCGCCTGGCACGTCGAGCAAGCGCTCGCCCACCTCGGGTACGTCTTGTTCGGCGTACCAAGCCCGTATCGATTCCAGATCGGTGAGTGCGGATTCAGCGAACCGGATGGCGACCTCGGCCATGCGGCTACTTCAGACCGAGCCGAGCCTTGGCCTCTGCGAGCGACAGCTCTCGGCCCGCCTCAAGGTCGGCAAGACCGGTCACCACCGCCCGCATGAATGCGCGTTCCTCCTCGGCCGCCTCGTAGTCGTTCACCGACTGCACCACGGCCACACCGCGCCCGCGGCTGGTGAGCAGCACGGGTCGGTGTGCGTCTATCGCATGCTTGACGACGCGGCCGGGGTTAGCCTTTAGGGCGGTCAGCGGAATCACGTCCTCGGAAAACTTGGTGCCCATTCT
>CAZTYV010000295.1:2379-3112 GCA_964617675.1 uncultured Halochromatium sp.
CGCCATCCGCGTCTTTGGAAATCGCGCACCTAGCCTCTGATTTAGCTAGTGCCTGAAAGAGAAGTCGATTTCGTCTTTTCAGACAATGTGTTAGACTCTGACCCCATGGTCGAAGTTGGCGACCTTGCTGAGGCCGCCGCGGCGGAGGCTGGCAAGACGACCCCATTAACCGATTGATTTTCCTTGTCGGTACCGACCTGGATCGGCTGACCGCGAATTGAACTGAAATTAAACCGCAAAAACTTCCCCATTGCCTCATTGCCATGCGCGAGATCATCAAGCCGCAATTGCAACTCGGTGAACAGGAGATTGGCGCGATCGTGATCGACGCCCGCTCGCGTGATGACATCCCGCGCCTGCTGCGGGGCTTGCAGTTCATCTATACGACCCCTGAGCTGCGCGAGCAGGTCTTTGCCATCCTGAGCGAGGTCTTGGCGCGGCGCCCGGACGGCGAGGGACCGGTCAGCGCTGACACCGGGCGTCCGGGGATGACGCAGTGGGCCATCCTGGTGCTGGGCACCCTGCGTCTGGGGCTGAACGCTGACTATGACCGCATCGCTGAGCTGGCCAACCAGCACCGCACCGTGCGCCAGATGCTCGGGCACAGCGACTGGAGCGATGAGACCCACTGGCCGGTGCAGAGGCTCAAGGACAACCTGCGCCTGTTCACCCCCGCGGTCCTTGAGCGGATCAACCAGGTCGTCGTTGACGCCGGCCATGCCCTGGTAAAAAA
>CAZTYV010000296.1:0-3083 GCA_964617675.1 uncultured Halochromatium sp.
TTCATGTTGACCTGGTTGATCCCAGGGACCTGGATCTCGACCGGGTCTTCGACGGTCGAGATGTTCACCCCGATCTCGTTGAGGATGTTCAGCGCCGAGTACAGGGTCACGGTCTTACCGGAGCCGGTCGGCCCGGTGACCAGGATCATGCCGTACGGGCGGCTAATGGCGCGCAGGAAGATCGCCTGCTGCTCGGGGTCCATGCCGAGACTCTTGATGCCGACACCGGCGCCGGATGAGTCGAGGATACGCAGCACCACCTTTTCGCCATAGAGGGTGGGCAGGGTGTTGACGCGGAAATCGATGTCGTGCGAATAG
This sequence comes from uncultured Halochromatium sp., assembly GCA_964617675.1. Lineage (GTDB taxonomy): Bacteria > Pseudomonadota > Gammaproteobacteria > Chromatiales > Chromatiaceae > Lamprobacter. The sequence continues at coordinate 319 of CAZTYV010000296.1, forward strand.
CCGAGCCGCAGCTTCAACCGGCCATCCTGCGGGATGCGGCGCTCGGCGATATTCATGCGCGACATCACCTTGAGGCGGGCGATCAGCCGTAAGGCGATGCTCAGTGGCGGATTCGCGACCTCGTGCAGCACCCCATCCTGGCGGAAGCGGATGCGAAAGTAGCGCTCGTAGGGCTCGAAATGCACGTCCGAGGCGGCGGCATTGATCGCATCGAGCAGGATCTTGTTCACATAGCGCACCACCGGTGCGTCATCGACGTTCGGGTCAGCATCGCCGACCTCAGCATCGTCGTCATCGAGCCCCGCGACCTTACCGAGCTCGGCATCCATGAGCTCGGAGAGGGTCGTATCCTGCGCCTGCAAGGCCTTATTGATTGCGGCGGCCAGCTTGTCGTCCTCGACCAGCACCGCGCTGACACTGAGGTCGGTGTTGAAGCGAATCTCATCCAGCGCGCGATCATTGGTCGGGTCGGAGACGGCGACGAACAGGCGATTGCCGCGTCGGAAGAGGGGCAGGGCACGATGCCTGCGCACCAGACGCGCATCCACCAGATCCATGGGCAGGTTCAGCAGGTCGAGCGCGAGCAGATCGAGCAGTGGGACCCCAAACTCCTCGGCCGCGGCGACGGCGATGCTGTGGGCATCGAGCAGCTTCTGCTCGACCAGGTACTGCACGAACGGCTGATTGCGACCCGCGGCCTCGTTCTGGGCGCCCTCGGCACGCTTCTCGGAGAGCAGCCCATCGCGGACCAGGCGGCGGGCGAGCCCGGCAGGATTGATCTTGGTTGCTTCGTTGGCCATGGCTTGGAGCAGAGCGGGCAGAGCAGGTCGCGGGCTCGTGCGCCGGACTCAACGACTCACATTGAAGGCCAGGCGGACGTTTTGGGCGACCAGGCCATTATCCTTCTGATCGCTCTCGTTCAGATAAAACTCGAGGATGGTCTCGCGGTTCATCAGCATCTCCTCGGTCACCTCTTCGGCGGTCTCATTGGCGTGACAGAAGACGCTGACATAGGGCGATGCCGGCTCGCGTGGATCGGTGATCCAGAGGTCCGGCGAGATGTCCTTGATGAAGCGCAGGAAGCCATAACCCTTGTCCGGGAACCACTTGGTGCAGACGCCCCGCACACAGGAGCCGGATTTGCCCCACTCGTTGCGTGGCTCGTAGGTGACCGGTAGCAGGTCGGGGATCAGGAAGCCGGGCCAGAACGCGTCGACCTCTTGCTGCAGCGCGCGCGAGACGTTCTTGAAGCCGATCAGCTCGACCCGGCAGCCGCGGTTCTGTAGGGCTTCGACCACTTGCAAGAAATCGCCGTCGCCGGTGACCAGGATCACCTGATCGAGCTTTTCGGCCTGGAGCATCGCGTCGACCGCCATGTCCAGATCGGCATTGGCCTTCATCGAGACGTTGCCGGCCTCGTCCGTGTACCGGCGCACGTACTTGACGGTGATCTTCCAACCGAAGTCGCGCACCATTTGTTGATAGCCGCGGCTCTTCTTCGCGTACTCCTGATCCTCGCGTGCGCGCTCGGAATCGTAGGAGATGTAGGTATTGAGGCGTTGCAGGATGCCGTTCTCGCGTGCGGCGAAGCGTCGCAGCACGTCGTAGCGCATCTGATAACCGCCGTTGTAGCGGACGTTCTCGGCGTCGACGTAGACGCCCACTCGCTGACAGGAAGGCAATGGATCGGTCCTCTTGCGGGCCGCGCGCCCACCGGGAGTCCGTTCGGGATGGGAGGCAGTGTCGGGCCCAGCGGCGTTGCCGCCGGGCCTCAGGGTCAGGGGGACGAGCTACTGGTTGGCTCGGTTGTCGATCAGTTCCTCAACCACCGCCGGGTCGGCCAGGGTTGAGGTGTCACCGAGGGTGCTGATCTCGTTGGCCGCGATCTTACGCAGAATGCGGCGCATGATCTTGCCCGATCGCGTCTTCGGCAAGCCGGGTGCCCATTGGATGATATCGATGGTGGCGATCGGGCCGATCTCGTCGCGCACCAGCTTCACCAGCTCCTTCTTCAGCTCATCGCTCGGCTCGACCCCGGCCATGGTGGTGACATAGGCGTAGATGCCCTGGCCCTTGATGTCGTGCGGATAGCCGACCACCGCCGCCTCGGCGACGCCGTCGTGCAGCACCAATGCCGACTCGATCTCGGCGGTGCCGAGGCGATGGCCAGAGACGTTGAGCACGTCGTCGATACGACCGGTGATCCAGTAGTAGCCATCGGCATCGCGCTTGGCGCCGTCACCGGAGAAGTAGTAGCCGGGATACTGCTTGAAGTAGGTGTCGATGAAGCGCTGATGATCGCCATACACCGTGCGCATCTGGCCCGGCCAGGGCCGGGTAATGACCAGCGCCCCCTCGGCCTCGCCCTCGAGGATGGTGCCGGTGCCGGCATCGACCAGCGCGGGTACCACACCGAAGAACGGTTTGGTTGCCGAGCCGGGCTTGGTCGGCGTGGCACCCGGGAGCGGGGTGATCAGGTGGCCGCCGGTCTCGGTCTGCCACCAGGTATCGACGATCGGGCAGCGCTCGTCGCCGACCACCCGGTGATACCACTCCCAGGCCTCGGGGTTGATCGGCTCGCCAACGGTGCCGAGGATGCGCAGGCTCTTGCGCGAGGTCTTCTTGACCGGCTCCTCGCCAGCACGCATCAGCGCGCGGATCGCGGTCGGTGCGGTATAGAAGGTGGCGACATTGTGCTTGTCGATCACCTGCCAGAAGCGTGACATATCCGGATAGTTCGGGATGCCCTCGAACATCAGCGAGAT
>CAZTYV010000297.1:0-3062 GCA_964617675.1 uncultured Halochromatium sp.
AGTCCCTGACTGTGGCAGCGCATCGCGCCGATGCGCACGCAGGTGCCATCGATGGGGATCGCATTCCCGCCGCGCCCTAGGATCTTGTTGGTCTCGACGCCGCCCTTCCATTCCTCCTTCGACTGGCCATTCTCCATCGGCTTGTCGATCCAGGGGATCAGGCTGCCAGCGAGCGGCGCGCCGAACTGCTCGGTTGGGAAGGCATCGGCGCGCATCGCCGCCGTGACGGCGCGGTCGATCTCGAGGATCGAGCTGCGCGGATCGGCCAGCAGCTCGCTGACACTGGCCTGCAAGGCGCCCATCTGCCCGAGCAGCTCGCGCATGTTGCGTGCCCCGGCGCCGGAGGCGGCCTGATAGGTCATGGCGCTGACCCAGTCGACCAGATCGCGGCGCAACAGCTCGCCGACCGCCATCAGCATCAGGCTCACGGTGCAGTTGCCGCCGATGAAGTCGCGCTTACCCGCGACAAGCGCCTGCTTGATCACCTCGAGATTGACCGGATCGAGCACGATGGTGCTCTGCTCGCGCAGCCGCAGGGTCGAGGCCGCGTCGATCCAGTAGCCTTGCCAGCCGCGCGCGCGCAGCGGCTCGAAGACCTGCTCGGTGTAATCGCCGCCTTGGCAGGTGACGATGGCGTCCATCCCGGCCAAGGCATCGAGATCATGGGCGTCGAGCAGCGCGCGAGCGCCCTGCCCCACATCCGGGCCCGGCTCACCCTGCTGCGAGGTCGAGAAGAAATGGGCCTCGGGGATCAGCGCGAAGTCGTTCTCCTCGCGCATACGATCCATCAGGACCGAGCCCACCATGCCACGCCAGCCAACGAAACCGACTCGATTCATCGAGACCTCATCTTTGTCAGTGACCGCCTAGAAACGACCAAATCAGGACCACAACCGGCGGCTGGCGAAGGCGCTGACCGCGCGAGACCCTGCCAGCACCAGGGAGGAAGACCTCGAGCCCCTCCGCCGGGCTAGCAGCCTCGCGGGCCGACAGGGCCCCGGGCGCGCGTCGCTAAGCCCCCGAGGAGCGGACCGCCTCGAGCACCGCATCGCCCATCTCAACCGTACCGACCGTCGTCGTTCCGGGCGCAGCGATATCGCCGGTACGCAGGCCACGATCCAACACCTTGGACACCGCCTGCTCGATCCGATCCGCCTGCTCCGGCGCCGCCAGCGAGTAGCGCAGCATCATCGCCACCGAGAGGATGGTCGCCAGCGGATTGGCGACGCCCCTGCCCGCAATATCCGGCGCCGAGCCATGGATCGGCTCGTACATGCCCTGATTGTCGGCATTCAGCGACGCCGAGGGCAACATGCCGATGGAGCCGGTCAGCATCGCAGCCGCATCGGAGAGGATATCGCCGAACATGTTGGTGGTGACCATCACATCGAACTGCTTGGGCGCGCGCACCAGCTGCATCGCCGCGTTGTCGACGTACATGTGGCTGAGCTCAACCTCGGGATAGTCGCGACCGACGCGGATCGCGACCTCGCGCCACAACTCGGTGCATTCGAGCACATTGGCCTTGTCGACCGAGCAGAGACGCTTGCCACGCCGCATCGCGGCCTCAAAGGCGACACGGCAGATGCGCTCGATCTCGGATTCGGTGTAGACCAGCGTGTTGATCCCACGCCGCTCGCCGCTCGAGAGCGTCTCAACCCCACGCGGCTGGCCGAAGTAGATACCGCCGGTGAGCTCGCGCACGATCAGGATATCGAGCCCAGAGACCACCTCGGGCTTCAGGGTCGAGGCCTCGGCCAGCTGCGGGTAGAGGATCGCCGGGCGCAGGTTGGCGAACAGACCAAGCCCGGCGCGCAGGCCGAGCAGCCCCTTCTCCGGGCGCAGCGCGATCTCGAGCGGCTCCCACTTCGGACCGCCGACGGCACCAAGCAGCACCGCGTCGGCGGCCTTGGCCAGGTCCAGGGTCGCCTGCGGCAGCGGCGAGCCAGAGTCGTCGTAGGCAGCGCCGCCGACGAGGGCGGTCTCGGTCTCGATGGCTAGACCGAATTCGGCGCGCAGGGCGTCGAGGAGTTTGACCGCCTCGGCGACGATCTCGGGGCCGATGCCATCGCCGGGCAGGATCAGGATCTTCTTGGTCAAGCGGGTCTCCGTCGAAAGAACTATTCAGGGCCAGTGCTCGAGCTCAGTGCTCGAGCTCAGGGCTCCAGCTAGGCGGGCGCCTGCGCGAACAGCCAGGGTGCCTGTTGTTGCCGACGCTGCTCGTAGGCGGCGATCTCATCGGCATGCTCGAGCGTCAGGGCGATGTCGTCGAGCCCATGGAGCAGGCAGTGACGATGGAAGGCATCGATCTCGAACGCGATGGGCTCGGCGCCGCCCGGCTGCAGGCGTTGCTGCTGCAGGTCGACCTCGATCTCAAGCGCGGTCTCGCCGCCAGCGAGCGCGAACAGCGCGTCGACGACCTGCTCGTCGAGCACGATCGGCAGCAGGCCGTTCTTGATCGCATTCTGGCGGAAGATGTCGGCGAAGCTCGGCGCGATCAGCACCCGAAAGCCATGGTCGGCCAACGCCCAGGGCGCGTGCTCGCGCGAGGAGCCACAGCCGAAGTTGTGGCGCGCGAGCAGGATCTCGGCCTTCGCATAGCGTGGGTCATTGAGCACGAACGCCTTGTTCAGCGGCCGGTTGCTGCAGTCCTGTCCTGGCTCGCCGTGGTCGAGATAGCGCCACTCATCGAAGAGGTTTGGGCCGAAGCCGGTGCGCTGGATCGACTTCAGGAACTGCTTCGGGATGATCGCATCGGTGTCGACGTTGGCGCGATCGAGCGGCATCACGACGCCGCGAAAGGTCTCGAATGGCTGCATCTCAAAACTCCCGCACGTCGACGAAGCGACCGGTCACCGCGGCCGCGGCGGCCATGGCTGGGCTCACCAGATGGGTACGTCCGCCCTGCCCTTGGCGACCCTCGAAATTGCGATTACTGGTGGAGGCGCAGCGCTCACCGGGCTCGAGCCGGTCGGCGTTCATCGCCAGGCACATCGAGCAGCCCGGATCGCGCCACTCGAAGCCAGCCTCGATGAAGACCTGATCCAGCCCCTCGGCCTCGG
>CAZTYV010000298.1:0-636 GCA_964617675.1 uncultured Halochromatium sp.
TCGAGCCCGTGCGGCAGCGCGCCCTCTTCGGCCAGCAGCTGGATGTTGCGCTCGAGCCGGGTTTGGGTCCGGTTGGGCAGCGCGATGTCGCGCCGGAAGGCGGTGGCGAGCACGCGCAGCGCCTGCTCGGCGGGCTCGAGGAAGGCGATGGTCTCGAAGCGGCCCTGCACCTTGCGCCATTCGTCGCGCAGTTCGCGGCCGAGACGCGCGCCGTAGTGCTCGAAGGCTTGATGCAGCAGGACCAGGATCTGCACCGGAATCGGCTCGGGATCGCGACTGTGCTCGGCGAGCAGTTGCAAGAGGTGGAGGTCGCGATGCTCGGGATGATAGGCGGCGTATTCGAGGAACTTGCCGAGCTCGTCGATCTCGATCAGCAGCCCGCGACCGCCAATATGCGACCAGGCGCGCTGAACCCTCAGCAGTAGCTTCAGGGCGGTGTCCATGGGCACCGCTTGCTCGGCGGCGTCGATCAGTTCGTTGACCAGGGTCGAGACCAAGCCGGCCTGCTCGGCCGCGATCGCCAGCGCGAGCAAGAGCTGGCGCTGCAGGCTGTCTGGCAGGCCGTTGATGCCGATACGCAAGTAGCCGCGCCCGTTGGTTGAGGCTGTGCCGATTGAGGCGGGGTTGGCCTTGTTG
>CAZTYV010000298.1:646-3060 GCA_964617675.1 uncultured Halochromatium sp.
AAGGAAAACGGCGGATGGAGCGTGTGCAGGAGCTCACTGAAAGTGAAATCCAGCAGGTGATTCTCAAGATGCCGTTCAAGAAATATGCTCAGCGAGGATTTCTCGATTACGCAAAGGATTTGTCGCAGGTAAGAATTGCGCCAGCGTTGTGGAAACGGTTAGCGATTGAGGATCACCCGCGATTAAGGGATTTGGCTGACGAACGCATTAGGGAGTATTTCGGCAGAGGAGCGGAGCATGCAATCTCGCAAGCCGATCGGGCCTGATGGCCAAGGCTCCGCAGCAGTAAACTGGGGCTGAAGACGCGCAGGTTGACGGTGTTGTTGCTGGCAGCACGGTTGGCCGGGTCGCTTGCGGTATGGCTGGCGTTGCCGCTCAGGGCTTGAGTGATCTGCTCGGCCAGCTCGGGGTCGGCGGCCTGTAGGACGCGCGCGGCGGTCTGATGGGCTTCGCTGCCGGGATCGGATAGCAGGGCGCCGGCGAAGAGGGCAAATGCCGATTTGCCGACGCCATACGGACCGATTGCCGCGAGCGCGCGCGGCCTGGGCTCGGCGCTGAGCCCGGCGGCCAGCTGGCGCAGGCATTGGCGGGCTCGCGAGGTTGGCCGGTAGGCGGCGATCAGCTCCAGCGCCCCGCCATCGCGCGCGAGGTTGATGGCGCGCGTGTAGACGGATTCGATCTGGATGCTGTCGGCGAGCGGTGGCGCGACAGTGGCGGTTTCAGACAGGTCGTTCATTGCTCATCGGTAGTACCGATTCAGTACTTCGAGCGGCTCGGGGCGCTGATCGCGCTCGAGCCAGAAGAGTTGATGCAGGCCGGCAGTATCGCGCAGCTCGTAGCGGCCGGGATAGGCGGCGAGCAGCGCGTCGAGGTGGCGCATGAGGCCGTCTTCGTTGAGCCGGAACACGGCGCCGGGCGCTGCCCAGTCGCCCTCGGCGTAGAGCAGGCCGCGCACGGGCAGCGCGGCCAGGTCGGGCTCAGCAGTGAAGCGCTGGGCGAGTGCGAATTCGAGCGCGACTAGGGGCAGAAAGGGCCGCTGCGCGCGCGGGCTGCGATAGCCGCCTTCTGGGTCGGCCTCGATCAGGCCGAGGGGCGCGAGGAGCGCGTCGAGATGCTCGTCGGTGCGGCCGGGCACGGCGGCATACAGGCGCAGCAGCGTGGAGATGTCGGATTTGAGCGTGGTCGCGGAGCGGTTCAGGTGCAGCTCGGCGGCGGCGAAGTCGGTCAACGCACCGAGGACATCGGCCTCGGTGAAGCGCGGCAGTGCGAAACGGTTGAAGAACCAGAAGAAGCCGGTCGCCAGCTCGGCGTTGGCAGCGATCAGCCAGTGGATGATCCAGAGCGTGGCGTCGTCTTCAAGGTAGGGGTCGGCATCGGCGCCAAGCAAGGCCTCGCCGAGCGCGGTGATGTGCGCCTGCTTTTCGTCGAAACTGACCAGGCCGCAGACCCGCAGCCAGTAGTGGATGGCGTTGACCATGTTGCGCCCGACGCCCAAGCGTTGCATGGCGGACTCGGGATGGTCGAACAGGGCGGGAGTGTCGCGCAGCGCGATGAGGCTTTTCGGCAGCCAGCCGAACCTCAGCGGGAAGGTTTCGTGGCGACCGAAGCTGGTGTGCTGGCGGTTGAGCTGCATGGCGTCTTCCTCTCCCTGCGAGCACTGGGCTTGAGCGGCCAGTCCAGAAACCAAACGATCGTTTAGGCTACACCGCTGCCTCTCTCGAGGGCAAATCCAAACGCCCTCGACGCCTCTTTACCCAATCCCCAGCTCGGTGTGAGAGTCGATTCGCACCAGTTGCAGCGTCTCAGCATCGGGCTTGCGATAGAGGCGACACGCCTCGCTTTGAGATCGTCTAGCACCACAGTAGCGCCAGGGAGATCCAGTGCCAGCTGGATCACAGCGGCTTCGCCGAGATCCAACTCACCGGTCAGAAGCGGCGAAACCCCTGCCGCCATAGCGGACTACTATTGAGGATGATCACCGGCGGCCTCGGCGGCAGCGAGGTCATCTTCCAACTCGCCCGCGCCGACTTGGATGGTGGAAACTCCCAAGCGCCCCAGCTCGGCGAGAAAGGCCACCCGCCCCATCCCAATCAGGCCGGCAGCCTGCCCGGAGCTGAGTCTTCCGGTCTCGAACAGCTTCGCGGCCATGGCCAAACGCGCCTCACGCTCAAACTCCGCACGTGACATGTGCAAGGCGTCGGGAAAGGTCTCGGGGTAATCGACGGATAAGGTGTTACTCATGACCGGATGCTCGGGTGTGCGAGGGCATATCGGTGATGTTCGCCGACTATCCGGTGCGAAGCCATAGCGGTCTGGCCGAAAAGACCCGATATGCCCCGCAAACCGTCGTACCCGACCACTCGGGGTCGATCGGGGTGGTCGAGGCGCTGTCGAAGTACAAGCTGTTCACGGTG
>CAZTYV010000299.1:0-3057 GCA_964617675.1 uncultured Halochromatium sp.
AGCCGAGCAGGAAGTCGATATTGAGGCTGCGCTCGTGGGCCTCGTCGATGATCAGGGTGTCGTAGTCGTTCAGATAACGATCGCGCTGGATCTCGGCGAGCAGGATGCCGTCCGTCATCAGCTTGACCGCGGTCTCGGGGCGCACCCGATCATGGAAACGGACCTTGTAGCCAACCGTGCTGCCGAGCTCGGTGCCAAGCTCAGCGGCGACGCGACTGGCCAGGCTGCGCGCGGCGATGCGCCGGGGCTGGGTGTGGCCGATGCGACCAAAGACACCACGACCCAGCTCGAGGCAGATCTTCGGCAGCTGGGTCGACTTGCCGGAGCCGGTCTCCCCGCAGAGCACGATGACCTGATGCTCGCGGATCAGCGCGGCGACCTGGTCGCGACGCTCGCTGACCGGTAGCTCGGGTGGAAACACGATCTGGCTCGGGATCGCGGCCCGACGGGCGTTGGCGATCCCGCGCGAGTGCTCAATCGCGCGCTCGAGCGCGGACCAATGCTCAAGCCCAGGAGGCGATGGCGACCCGCTCAGCGGACTCGGGGTATCAGGCTCGAGGGCGCGTCCCCTGCTGGGTGTTGTCGAAGCCGGCGCGGCGAATTCAGCCAAGCGCGAGGACGCGGCCGCCGTTTCGGCCTCAGCCCGCTTCAACAAGCGCTTGAGCCGGCGACGATCTCTCAGTAGGCATTCGGCAATGGCTGCCAGTGCTTGGTGGCGGCGCTGGGGCAAGGCACTCTCGGTAACAATCGATGCAAAGGTGGGCCGCGCGGCGCGACCATCAGGCATCGCGGCCTCGATGCCGCAGGCCCGATCTGCGCCCGTGGCCGGTGTCGGGCGCTGGCCTTAGGGTCTGGTGCTCGTTAGGGTCTGGCGCTGGGAGGCCGCACTCAGGATCAACGCCCGGCATCCGCGCCCGGGGGACCCGCGAGCGCGCATCGGCGATCAGATCAAGGCGTCGGTGGATGGCTAGATCTCGTCAGCATCGCCGGCGCTGGCATCGTCAGCCTCCAAGCGGACCGCGAGCAGGTCGCAGACCTCGTGCTTCAAGAGCGACTGTGGGGTCGATCCAAACAGCCGCCCCAACCAGTTACGCTCATGCACGCCGACGATGATCAGGTCAGCGCCGATGTCGCGCGCGACGTGCTGTATGCTGCGACCCGCGGGGCCAGACTCGATGATGCGGTCCTGCGGCGCGACGGAGAGCCGCTCGCCGAGCGCATCGATCTCTTTTCGCGCGATCTCGAGGAGCTCTCTTTCCAAGCGCCCATCATCTGGCAGGACGGGCTCGGCGACGAACGCCCCACCGGCGTATTCGGTGCCCTGAGGCACATAGTCGACGACGTTCACCAATGACAGCCGCGCGCCGAAGCGCTCGCGCATGAGTTGCGCGCGCTCGAGAACGACCTCGGATTCGGGCGCGAAATCGACCCCGACCAAGAGATGCGAATAAGCCTTACTAGACATCGAGCTGTACCTGTAGACGACCTCGGCCTGCGCCAAGTATAGAGGTTTGACCCGAGGTTGCCTCAACCCGCGCTAACGCCTGGCTTCTGCGTTTGAATTGCCTATGCCAACCCTCGACGCCCTATTGACCCTCGATCACCCCGACGACTACGCGCGTTGGCGCGATCAGAAGCTCGCCGAGCTGCCTCGGCAGCTCGACGCCTTGCTTGTTGAGGTTCGCGATCCGCGCCAGCTCAGCCCGGCTGAGCGCAGCGCCATCATCGATCGGTGCCGCCGCGCCAACATGGCGATCTATATCACGCGCCTCGGTGATGAGGCCGATAAGGCGATCCCGCGTCGGCTCGGCGAGCAGCTCGGGCTTCAGCAGCTCGACCAGAATCCGGGTGCCGATGATGATGCGATCACCTCGCTCAGCGTCCGGTCCGATGTCGCTCACCGGCGCTACATCCCCTACACGGATCGGGCGCTCGCCTGGCACACCGACGGCTACTACAACGCGCCACGACGCCAGATCAATGCCTTCATCCTGCACTGCGTGCGTCCAGCCGCGGAAGGAGGCATCAACGGGCTCATCGACCCGGAGGTGCTCTACATCCGTTTGCGAGACATCAACCCGGAGCACATTCAGGCGCTGGGGCATCCCGCCGCGATGACGATCCCGGCCAACACCGACGAGGCCGAGGAACGGCCCGCGAGTGTCGGCCCGGTCTTTCGCCCTGGGCCCAACGGACGTCTCGCTCTGCGCTACACCGATCGCAGGCGCAACGTCGAGTGGCGCGAGGATCGTCCCACACAAGCCGCCTTAGCGACCCTGCGCGGCCTGCTCGATGATCCCGAGACGCTCGGCGTCGAGGCGCGCCTCGAGTCTGGATGGGGTCTCGTCTGCAACAACGTCCTGCACCGACGCAGTGGCTTCAAGGACGATGCCGAGCACGGACGTCTTCTGTACCGTGCCCGCTACTACGAGCGCGTCGCGGAGCCTGACTGAGGCCATCAACAACGAAACGCCGCGGTCTCGAGAGACCGCGGCCAGCTCGTCAAGGGCCGATTCCGCGCGAGCTGCCGTACGAGCGCGCTCGCGGGTGACGCTTGACCTTGAGGCCTGTCCGGTGACCTCCGGGTGTTGACCTCAGCGCTGGCTGGGCACGGCCCGTGGCGGCATCGGTGAGAACTGCGGGCCCCAGGTCGGGATTGGCCGGCTGGGCATAAACTTCCGCGGCTCCACGGGCGGCGTGAAGGTGCCGGGGATCTGCGCTGGCGCTGGTTGTACCTCGGGCTGGGCTTTGGCCTGGGTCTCCTCGGGCTGGGTCTCCTCAGGCTGGGCCTCGGGCGCCGCCGGGGCTTCAGCAGGCGCGCTCGCAACCCCTTCAGTCGCTTCGCCCGGTTCTGTGGTCACCGCTGGGTCCGTTGCTGCTGGGGCAGCAGCCGCTTGGCTCTCGCTCGCCTCGGGCGCGGCTTGAGCTGGCTCGGCCTCGGTCGCAGCCGTTTCGGCAGACTCCTCAGCCTCGGTCGATGCCGTCTCCGGGGTAGCATCCGTGTCGCCCGAGGCGCTCGCGTCAGCCGGCGCCGGAGCCTCTGGGGCTGCGCTCGCC
>CAZTYV010000300.1:0-3039 GCA_964617675.1 uncultured Halochromatium sp.
GAGTCGACGAAGCAGCGCAGCAGCAGACCGAGCGCGTTGTCGCCGAAGGTCTCGAAGATGACCGTGGGAGGGGGATCGTCGAGCACGTTCGGATTCTCTTGCGCGGCCTCTTCGAGCAGGTCCATCGCCTGGCGCACAGGCGATCCGTAGGCGATGCCGATGGCCAATACCAGCCGCGTGGTCTGGTCCGATAGCGACCAATTGAGCAGACGCCCGGTGATGAACTCCTTGTTCGGCACCAGCAACTCCTTGCCGTCCCAGTTGCGGATGGTGGTGGCGCGGATCTTGATCTTTGTCACCACGCCGTCCGTGTCGCCAACGGTGACGGCATCACCGACGCGGATGGGTCGCTCGAACAGGATGATCAATCCGCTGATGAAGTTGGCGACAATCTCTTGCAGGCCGAAACCGATGCCAACGCTGAGCGCCGCCGCCAGCCATTGCACCTGCGACCAACGCGCACCCAAGGTACCGAGCACGAGTAACAGGCCGACCGCGACCACGACATAGGTGGTCAAGGTGGTGAGGGTATAGCGGCCGGCCGCCGTCATGTGAAAGCGCTGCAGCAGCAAGATTTCCAGCAACGCCGGGAGGCGATCCGCCAGTACCCAGGCGCCGATGGCGAAGAGTAGCGCCTGGCCGAGATTCCCCAGCGTGATGGGCAGCGGCTGCTCTGCGCCATCGACGATCTCGGACCCGTGCCACAGGATCAGGTCGTCGAAGATATGCAGCGCCGGGAGTGCGCTGGACCAGATCAGGTAAAGGCCGACGATGGCCGCGGTGAGCACGAGTATCCGGATCAGCCCGCGGGTCTCGTCGCTCAGGGCGGTAATGTCCACTTCCGGCTCCTCGAACTGCAGCTCACCCAGCTCCTCGAGCGCGTCGTGCTCTTCGGCTTCCGCAAGCTCGGCGCGTCGGCGTGCCATCGCGGCATCATAGGCGAGACGCCGCCTGGTCACCTGCAGCCAACGCAATGCGAATGCGTTGCTCAACACCAGCGCAAACAGGAACCAGAGCGTCAGCAAGAACAAATGGGAAAAGGCGGTGGCCGTGTAGACGTATCCGGTCCACGCGAGGGCGATCAATGCCAGCGGAGAGCCGACGATCAGCGGGTACCAGATGAAGTAGGTGCGGAAAAGCATCGGGTAGTCCACACCGGATCGCAGCTGTGCCAGCACACCGCGCCGCGGATGGAACACCCGGAATAAGAACCAGGACAGCGGTAGGTAGCCAAGCAGCAGACCGAGCTTGGCCAAAGTGCCGCCAGTCTCGGCCGGATCGATACCCAGCGCGAGATCGACGATGAAGACCGCGGCGGCGAACGGCCAAATAAACAGACTGAGCTGGGTTCGCAACAGCGTCAGGTTGCGCTCAGGCCAGCGGAAATGGACCGCCGCTAACCCACGCGGTCGGCAAATAGCGCCAAAGCTGAGCAGAATGCCAAGATGCAGCGCGACCCGCGTTAGCGAATAACCCAGCGCCTGCGAAAGCGCTGTTGCGCCGCTGTCGACCTGTAGCTGCCAGCCCGCGACCGCCAACAGCAGCGGCAGCGGTGCCGCGAGCATGAGGGTCAGGCCCAACACCCGCCCGGTGTGGCCCATACGGTCGGTGGTGGGTTTGCCGATCCGGGGCGTGACCGACTCGATTGCCGCGACGATCGCCCGGCGCCGCAACAGCAGGGCGCCAGCACCGATCACGGCCAACCAGAAGGCCAGACTGCCCCCGAGCCGATGGCCGACAAGGCGCGGTAAGCCGGGCAGGTCCGCTGCCGCGAGCCTCGCGCTGAGCTCACTCGGCATCGCCAGGATGTCCTTGAGCTCGATCGGTTTGGCGTTGCGCAACCAGGGGAGCTGCTCATCCAAGTAAGCGTCGTACTCGACAGCGGTCGCAAGCAATGCCTGCTCCGCCTGATCGAGCTCCCGCAGTTTGCCAAGGTAGAGTCTGTTCACCTCCAGCGCCTTGTCGAGCAGTGTCTGGCGTTGCTGCACCAGTTCCAGCAACTTCGCCTTCTTCGCCTCGGTCTGCGCATCGCCCTGCAGTTCCAGCGCGAGCCGCTCGACGGTGGCGCCTGCATCCGCGATCCGCCGTGCCTCGGCGCGATGCTTCAACCGGCTCACGGTGAGGTCGGCGATGACCGTATTGCGCTGCTCCTCGTTGTGAGCAAAGGCCCCGAGATCAGGCAACGCGTCGAGCTGCTGCAGCAGGATGCGACCGAGATCGTCGTTGACCTCGCCGGACTCCAGCGTGTCGCGGGCATCCTGGTAGTCGGCCTCAAGCTGCCGCGCGATTTGCTCGAGGTTTTGCTGCACCAGATCCTGCGCCTGAAGCCGCTGGGTGACGTCGCTGATGCCACGCGAGAGCGCCGCGTTTTCTGCGGCCAACGCGGCCAACACCGGGTCCGTGCCCTCCAGTTCGCGCTGCGTCTGCTCGGCAGCGGTGGTTGCTTGCGCTGCGACCTGGCGGCGTTTGCGGTCGAGCAAGCCGTTGAGTACCCGCATGCGCTCGCCGATCCGCTCGACATTGGCCGCTGCCTTGTCGTGCCTCGCCTCCGCCAACTGCGTGCGCAGCGGCAGCGTCGAGAGCTCCTGCTCGAGCATCCTGGCCTCGGTGTCCAGTGCCACGTAGCGCGTCTCTAGCACCCACTTTTGGGCCTGCGCAAAGGTGGGGCTTGCATCGCTCGCGACCGCTGTCTGAATCTGCGCCGAGGCCTCTTCGCGTTGTTGCGTCACCTCGGCGAGGCGCTGACTGATGGCTTCAGGGCGCTGCTCCAGAGTAGCCAGGCGGGACTCCAAGTCGGCGCGCCGCGCATCGGCCGCGGTCAGGTCCGCCTGCTCTTTCTGCAACCGTTGCTCAAGCTCCGGTAGCGGGGTGCCGGCATCCGCATCCAGGCCCTCTATCGGATCGGTCTGAGGATCCGGCGCAAGCGCGGCGCGGATGGCCTGGATCTCTATCGGCGCCCGTTCCGCCGTGCGCCGAAATCCGGCCGCCGCTGCGGCGTTGTCCTTCGCCGCCTGTCGATTGCTCAGGGCCTTGCGGTAG
>CAZTYV010000301.1:0-3021 GCA_964617675.1 uncultured Halochromatium sp.
TCCGTTTGCCGGCCTTGATCGCCCGGAGCCGGTCCATCAGCCGCCGCGCGAGGCCAGGCTTGTTGACCTGTCGCGCGCGCGCGACGGCCAGCGCGCCGTTGCCGATCTCGGCGTCCGGGCGCAGGTAACATGCGGCGTGAAATCGATCCATGCCAGTCTTCCCGGCCCCCGCTCAAAGCGGAAGGGCGCTGTCTTTGGACAGGCCCTGCCTACCAGACGGCCATGTAGCTCTTCGGCAGGAACAGCAGGCGCTCCGTATCGATGCGGGCATCGGGAAACAGCAGCTGGCATTCGTAGCGTGACAGAAGGTTGATCCGCTCGACATGGAAGCGGCGCTCAGGTCGCGAAAGCGCTCGGTAGGGTTTCGAGAATTTCAGAAGGCCCGCACGGGCGGGCCTCGCCAACCAATGCATGAATGGCAGGCGGAAATGCGGCTCGATGGGAAACTCCCAGGCCGGTGTCTGCAGCCAGCCATGCGGCGCAACACGAACCGCTTCCTTCGCCATCGCCTCCATGTCGGACCAGCCACCCACATGCTCGATCACCGAGTTGGAGTGGTAGAAATCATAGGCGGCGTCACCGATATTACTCAGCGCCCGGGCATCACCGACAACATCCTCGAAGAAATCCGATGCGCGGTCGCCGCGATCCAGCTCAGCCGGATCGTAGTTCACCAATGTGATCCGGCCGATACCGTCGAAGCCGACATTGTCCCAGTAGTCACGCCTTCCGCCCACATCGAGGATCGAAAGGGGTCTGCCGAGTTCTTCGGAGAGGCGCTTGAGTCGCTGTGCGAGACGCCGTCCGCGCTTCTGGCGGAACCGGTTGACCGTCCTGTCCTTCATCTGCGTCCTCTCAGGGTCGACGGGTGCTGCGTCAAGCTCACTCCGGCACGAAGCGGGGCAGGCGGGGGAGCACCTCGGCCATCAACCGCTGAAGTCGGGCGTCAGCGTCGCCCTCCGTCTCGTCAGGCGCGATCGGGGTCACGAAGCGGACAAGTGCACCGTCGGTGCGGCCGCGGGTCAGGCCATCATAGAGCACCGTAATCTTCGCGGCGAAATCGTTGGTCATGCGGCGGCCACGCTGCTCGAACCAGTAATAGACGAGCTGCTGCTGGAGCCCCTGCTGGATCACCGCACGGTTGACTTCGAACGTGCCGTAGATCGTCTCTGGCATCGACACTTCATGACGGTCCAGCGAGAAGATTTCCCATCCGCCCGCAGGCAGGCAGACCTCGGGAGAGTGCAGCCCTTGACCCTCGGTCTGACGAGAATACCAGGCCGTGAAGAAATTAACCGGCAGGCGCTCCCCAGGCGCGGCATAGGTCGTGTTGATGTAATCGTCGGCAGCGAGCACATCTTCGATGTCTGGCTCAAGCAGCTGTCTGGCACCGGACCACCCACTGAGATTGCGCGGGAACAAGCTGAAGCTGTCCCGCTCGACCTCGCCGCGTTCCGGGCTCGGTGTGAGAACGAGAGCGGCCGTCACCAACACGGAGCCGAGGGCGGCAGCGATCAGTGCACGGGACGGTTGGACATTACCAATCCGGCGGAATTGCCCAACCAATCCTCCAGTGTCCAAGTCGAGGGAGTCGGCAAGGGACAATGGGGATGGGCGTAGCCGCTGCAAAGTCCAGGCCATCGCGAACAGGATCGCGATACAGGCGGCGAAGATGACCCAGCCCTCGAAGAAATGCAGAAACCCCTCCGCATGCTCGATCCCTCGGTAGTGGACGAGCACGCCGATCACCCCGATGCGGAACGAGTTCATCAGCACTGCAAGCGGTGCCGCAGCCAGGAGCAGGACGGCTTTGTGCCAGAGCGGTCCTCGATAAAGGATCGCGAAAAGATAGGAAAAAGACAGGATCGGGAACAGGTAACGCAGGCCCGAGCAAGCCTCAGCGACGTGCAGCTTGTAGACGCCGAGATCGATGATGTTGCCAGCGAGGTGGACAGGGATGCCCGCCAGATCGACCACCCAGACGCCGATTTCCGAGGACACAAGCTGCAGGAAGGCGGTCAGTTGCCAATAAAGGAACTGCGGAAGCGGCAACATGAAGATCAGGTGGATGACGGGAAGCTGGTGCATCCGCCCCCGCTCCCAGCCCATCACCGTCAGGACTACGCCGCCGACCCAGATGATGAAGGCGTAGGTGACGATGTCGGGAATCCGCACGACGTTCCCGAGGATCGCGAGCGCAAGTCCTGCTCCGATCACCAGAAGGCCCGGCCACCGGACGACCGGCTCGGCTGGGGGGAACTGTGGACCCTGCCGCAGCTCGCGGAGGAAAAGATAAAGCGAGATCAATGGGATGATCGGTCCGTGGCTGTATTCCGGCGTCAGCCAGGCCTCACCCAGAGAGACAAAGCCGAACCAGAAAACAGGGATGGACGCGGCAACGAGCAGCGTCAGCCAGAACAGTCCGGGCGTGGCAAAGCCGCCGAGAGCGCGGAGCGTGTCACGAGTTCCGGTGGGGGATGCATCACTCATCAAACGTGCCTTGCGATGAAAATAACAGCTTAAACTCTGGCAAGCAGAGACCAGACAACGACGGTTTGATTGGGTCATATCATGCGAAGCGTCTCGACAAAAGCGTGACTGGACTTGCCCATGTGTCACGTTCTGGCGAGATGCTCATCGAGTGCCCACCGCTTGAGCACCAGCAATCATTCGATAGGATCCGGTCACCGGGCTGGCGAGGTCGTTACGTGAACGCCTGTTTACTACGTACCAAGAGTTCGACGAAGTCGCAGAGCGGTGTCCATCAGAAGCCATCGCAGTCGTCGCGGTTCGCGTCTTCGTGCTTCTTTCATGTGGAGCGCTGCTCGCTCAAGATCGCCGCAGCGGCGAAACCCGCCAGAGAGCGCATAGTGATGCTCCGCCATCGCGCCAGGATAACGCTCGATCAGGTCGGCATGCTTCGCCACGAGATAGGACCGCGCTTCGACACGACGAAGCGGGTCTCGGGTGATCGAATTGTCCGAGAAACGCTGGCGTACGAGCGGTTCGTCGACCAGCGCG
>CAZTYV010000302.1:0-1603 GCA_964617675.1 uncultured Halochromatium sp.
CTTGCCGAGCGTCGTCGGCGAGGCCGGCTGGCCATGGGTACGCGAGAGCATCGGGAGCTCGGCGTGGCAATGCGCGAGGGTGCGCAGCGCCTCGATCAACGCGTCCATGCGCGGCAGCAGCACATGGTCGCGCCCGTCCTTGAGCATCAGCCCGTGCGCCAGGTTATTGATGTCCTCGGAGGTGCAGGCGAAGTGGATGAACTCCGACACCGCCGCCAGCTCGGGGTGATCGGCGATACGCTCCTTCAGAAAATACTCGATCGCCTTGACGTCATGATTGGTGGTGCGCTCGATGGCCTTGATGCGGGCGGCATCCGCGATCGAGAGCTCGCCGCCGATCGTATCGAGCCGCTGCAGGGCGTCGATGGACAACGGCGGAACCTCGGCGATCTCAGGGCAGTCGGCGAGCGCCTTGAGCCAAGCGATCTCGACCGCGACCCGATGTCGGATGAGCCCGTATTCGCTGAAGATCGAGCGCAGCTCGGCGGTCTTGGCGCCATAACGGCCGTCGATGGGCGAGATGGCGGTGAGGGGGGATAAATCCATCAAACAGTTGCTCATCATTCAGAGGTGAAAACGGCCGTTGGCCAAGTCGAGCTGACGCATTCGCACAGGGTCACACTCTCAACGCGCAGCAGCTCAACTCGTCTTACCAGAGAAGGCTGGTCGACCGGCTTAGGCGACATCTTGCAACTGATTCACAAGATCCCGTCCGGCTGTGGCTGGAGGAAGTGCCTTGCCGTCTTCGCGATAGAGCTGCAGGATTTCGTCAACGACATGACACAGCTCCTCAAACACGGACAGCTCGTCGTCGCCATGACAGCCGCCGAGCATGAGGCCTGGACAGCTGCCAACATAACACTGGTCTTCCTCCGACCATTCCACGACCTTGGCGTATTGATCACTGTCTTTCATCGCGCGACTCCGCAATGGCCTTTTGAACCGCTCGCACCAGGTATCGCTTGGCATCCTCTCCTGGCTTTCCTGGCACGGTAATCGGCTTCACCACACTCGGGTGGACGAAATTGCGATGACTCCCTTTACCACCCCGATCGACAAAGCCGGCTTGCTCCAACCTTGCGATCAGCTCTCGAACCTTTGGCGGCATGGTCAGTCATGCAGTCCAACGGCAACCTTCAAGCCGCCGCCAAACGCCGCAGCACATAGTGCAGGATGCCGCCGTTGCGGTAGTAGTCGGCCTCGTTCGGGGTGTCGATGCGGACCTTGGCCTGGAAGCGGACCTCGCTGCCATCGGCGCGGGTCGCAGTCACCTCGACCTGCTTGGCGTTGCCATCGTCCAAATCGCCGATTGTGAATAGCTCGGTGCCGGTCAGGCCAAGCGATTCGGCGCTCTCACCGGACGGGAACTGCAGCGGCAGGATGCCCATGCAGACCAGATTGGTGCGATGGATGCGCTCATAGCTCTGGGCGATCACCGCGCGCACGCCGAGCAGGCGTGGACCCTTCGCGGCCCAGTCGCGCGACGAACCGGAGCCATATTCCTTGCCGGCGATCACCACCACCGGCACGCCCTCGGCCTGATAGCGCATCGCTGCATCATAGATCGATTCCTGCTCGCCCGAAGGCTGATGCAGGGTCACGC
>CAZTYV010000302.1:1645-3015 GCA_964617675.1 uncultured Halochromatium sp.
GTAGGAGTTGAAGTCGCCTGGCGCCACACCCTGCTCGATCAGATAACGACCGGCCGGGCTGTCGGCCTTGATGCTGCCAGCGGGCGAGATATGGTCGGTCGTGACCGAGTCGCCGAGCACCGCCAGACAGCGCGCGTCGCGGATCGGCTGCACCGGCTCCGGCTCCATCTGGATGCCCTGGAAATAGGGCGGCTCCTGGATATAGGTCGAGCTCGGGTCCCAATCGAAGACCTTGCCGGCCGGGGCCTCCAACTTCTGCCAGTGGGCATCGCCAGCGAAGACATCGGCGTAGGTCGAGCGGAAATCGTCCTGACCAAGGAAGCTGGAGACGGTATCGGCCACCTCGGCCTGGGTCGGCCAGATGTCGCGCATGAACACCGGATTGCCGTCGGCATCGTCGGCGATTGGGTCGTTGTAAGGGTCGAAGCCCATCCGACCGGCGAGCGCGTAGACCACGACCAGCGGTGGCGAGGCCAGGTAGTTCATCCGCACCTCAGGATGCACACGGCCCTCGAAGTTGCGGTTGCCGGAGAGCACCGAGGCGACGGTCAGATCGCCGTCGCTGATCGCCTTCGAGACCTCCGGGCGCAACGGGCCGGAGTTGCCGATGCAGGTGGTGCAGCCGTAGCCGACGACATGGAAGCCGAGCTGCTTCAGCGGTCCCATCAGGCCGGATTCCTCCAGGTACCGGGTCACGACCATGGAGCCGGGGCCGAGCGAGGTCTTGACCCAGGGCGGCACGGTCAGGCCGCGCTCGACGGCCTTCTTCGCGACCAGGCCGGCGCCGAGCATGACCGTCGGGTTGGAAGTATTGGTGCAGGACGTGATCGCGGCGATGACGACGGCGCCGTCGCCGATCTCGACCTGCTGGCCGTCGATGGTCGCCTCGACCGGCGGCTTGCTCTCGACGCCGCGCTCGGCGTTCAGCTTGCCCAGCGCCTGCTCGAAGCCGGCCTTCACATCGGTCAGCGCGACCCGGTCCTGGGGACGCTTCGGGCCGGCCAGGCTCGGCACGACGGTGCCGATGTCGAGCGCCAGGGTCTCGCTGTAGTCGGCCTCGAAGCTGCCGTCGGCGTCGAACATGCCCTGGGCCTTGGCGTAGGCCTCCACCAGCGCGACCTGCTCGTCGGAGCGACCGGTCAGGCGCAGGAAGTCGAGTGTCTCGTCGTCGATCGGGAACAGGCCGCAGGTGGCGCCGTATTCCGGGCCCATGTTGGCGATGGTGGAGCGGTCGCCCATCGGTAGGGTCTTCACGGCCGGGCCGTAGAATTCGACGAACTTGCCCACCACGCCGTGCTTGCGCAGCATCTCGACGATGGTCAGCACCAGATCGGTGGCGGTGGCACCCTCGGGCAGTTGACCGGTCAGCT
>CAZTYV010000303.1:0-2966 GCA_964617675.1 uncultured Halochromatium sp.
TTCCTGTTTCTAGGCCCCACCGGCGTCGGCAAGACCGAGCTGTGCAAGGCCTTGGCCGAATTCATGTTCGACACCGAGGAGGCGATGGTCCGCATCGACATGTCCGAGTTCATGGAGAAGCACTCGGTCGCGCGGCTGATCGGCGCCCCGCCCGGCTATGTCGGCTATGAGGAAGGCGGCTATCTGACCGAGGCGATCCGCCGCCGGCCCTATGCGGTGATCCTGATGGACGAGGTCGAGAAGGCGCATCCGGATGTGTTCAACATCCTGCTGCAGGTGCTCGACGATGGCCGCCTGACCGATGGCCAGGGCCGCACGGTCGACTTCCGCAACGCGGTGATCGTGATGACCTCGAACCTGGGCTCCGACATCATCCAGCAGAAGGCCGGCGAGGCGCAGTACGCGGAGATGAAGGAGGCGGTGATGGAGGTGGTGCGGGTTGCGTTCCGACCCGAGTTCATCAATCGGCTCGATGAGATCGTCGTCTTCCATCCGCTCGATGAGGTACAGATCCGGGCCATCGCCGGGATTCAGATCGCCTATCTGAAGG
This sequence comes from uncultured Halochromatium sp., assembly GCA_964617675.1. Classification (GTDB taxonomy): domain Bacteria; phylum Pseudomonadota; class Gammaproteobacteria; order Chromatiales; family Chromatiaceae; genus Lamprobacter. The sequence goes on from CAZTYV010000303.1 coordinate 551, forward strand.
AGCGACTGGCCGATCGCGAGATGGGCCTGACCCTGAGCGATGCCGCGCTCGACCTGCTCGGTGAGGCCGGCTTCGATCCGGTCTATGGCGCCCGCCCGCTCAAACGCGCGATCCGCGCCCAGCTCGAGAACCCGCTGGCGCAGCAGATCCTCGCCGGCAAGTTCGCCCCTGGTGACACCATCGAGGTCGATGCCCGCGACGGGCAATTGGTGTTCGAATCGGTGGTTGAGGGCGAGTTGGTAGACTGAGCGCTCGAAGCCTCGGCCCAGAACAAGCGCCACGGATGGCGCAGTGGCGGACGGCCGCCACTGTGAGCGCGCTCGTGACCACCATCATCAACATCGACGACGCCAAGACCCGTTTCTCGAAACGCCTGGAGCAGGCCCATCGAGATCAAGAGCCTATTGCTGCCCAGGCCGGCAAGCCCTGTGGGGCTTGAGTCGGTTAGGCCGATCATCGAGCGATGCCGAAGAAGCCCGACCCCCAGAAGCCCGACCCCCGCACCGCGATGCGGACGCTGATCTCGCAGGTGCGTGAGGCCATCCCTTTTGATACACCCGCGACCCAGGTCTGTCGCGGTGAGTGCCAGGTCTGCGCGCTGAAATTGCTCGAATACCTCGATGGCGAGCTGTGCGGCTGGGAGCAGCGCCTAGAGACCGGCGAACAGCCGACCCTTGGCGACCTCTCACGGCTGGCGAAGACGAGCCGTAAGGTCTATGCCGCGCTGCAACAGAGCGGACTGGTGGGCGACGCCGCCATCAGTTAGGCCGCTGCCCGCGGCTGTACTGCAGGCGCGTCGGCGCGCCCTTGGCCTCGCGGCTGACCCACGCGAGGTGGAGGTCGCCCGCCTCGTCGAGCACCAGCGTTGGATGCGACTGCTCGGCAGGCCCCGAGGCGACCGGCACGAGCAGATCATCGCTCCATGCCTCATCCTCGGACCAGCTCAAGGCGATATCGCCTTGGCCGTCGCGCTCGTCGGTCCAGCCGACGACCAGCGTGCCATCGGCGTGGCCAGACGCCGTCACATGCCACTGCGCGGCGAGGCCGCCGAAATCGTCTTGGATACGCTCGTTGGGACCGAACGCCAGATCCTCGCGCTCGCCCGAGACGAGGCGGGCCCCGTAGACATCGTAGCCTTCGCGAAAGTTGCGCTTGTCCTCCCAGACGGCGAGCAGGCTGTCATCGGCGTAAGACGCAAGCGCCACACGCGCGACTCCATGACCGGCACCAAAGGGCATCTCTGGGCCGGGCGGGTCGGCACTGATCCGGGTCGGCGGTGCGAAGTCGCAGGTCGCCTCCGGTGCGCCGATCGCCGCCATGATGATGGTGTGCCCGGGCCGGCGATCCTCCCAAGCGACGACGAGACGCTCGCCCGCCCAATCGGCGCTCGGATAGAGTTGGTCGGCCGTGGGCGGGGCGTCCTCCACCGGGCAGCTGGCCGTGGTCTGCAGCGAGAGATCATCGGCCACGGCGAGCCGAGCTAGGGTCACGCGCGCCGGTCCCGCCTCGCGGTCGGCCCAGACCGCCACCGCTGCCGCGCCATCGGCAAGCCCCGGCGCCGCCAGCGACGCCAGCGAAACCTGCGCACCCCGGCTGGTCAGCCGCTTGGGGGCCCCGGTGCGATCAGCGTCGAGCACGCGAGCGACGACCTGGCCATCCTCTTCCCAGGCCACGAGAAAACGCCCGCCGCTGAGCCCGGTAATCGCTGGCTCGAAGGCTTCACCCTCGCCGCTGAGCCGCCTGGGTTGCGCGAATTCGGCGCTCCCAGCGTCCTTCACGGCGGCATAGACGCGCGGGGTGCCATCGTGCTCGTCCTCCCAGACCAGCGCGACCCTGCCATCTGAGACCGCGAGGCTGCGCCGACCCGAGGCCGACAACTGATGGAAGACACCCGGCGCTGCCTCCGCCACCGTGATCGGGGTCTCGAATGACCAGGGCGCCGCGGACAGGACGTCGGCGCTCAGCTGCAAGGCGAGCCCGGCGATGGTTGCACCAAGTCCCTTGACCAGGATCGAGTGCATGCTGGTAGCCTTTCCATGGACGTCGCGAAGCGGCATCTCAGGAGCCCCCGGCTGCATCCAACGCGGCCTGGATACGCTCATCGGCCTCGACCAGATCCTCGATCCGCTGCACGCCGACCAGACGCAACACCAGCTCGCCCTCGGGCGTGAGGAACGAGAACACCGGGGTGACGAAGGCATCGTAGCGGGTACCAAGCTCACGCTCGGTGATCCGCTCACCGCTCGGCAGGCGCAGACGCTCACCGCTCTCGGCATCGACATAGGCGAGCGCATAGTGCTCGGTATAGCGCGCCTTGACATCGGCATCGGAGAAGGCCTCTTTGTTGGTCTTCTCGCAATAGCCACAGCCGTAGCGGCCGAAATAGACGAACAGCGGCTTATCCTCGGCCTGCGCC
>CAZTYV010000304.1:0-489 GCA_964617675.1 uncultured Halochromatium sp.
GCCGTCGCGACCGCACCGCGCCAACCGGCGACCGGCGGCGCTCAGTCAGCAGCAGCACGGCAGCCAGCCACGGCCGCCGCGCCAACGCCCGCCCCTGCGTTGACCGCTCCACGCCAGCAGGAGGAGTTTTCCTTCGCCCAGGACTCGGACCAACGCGGACTCTTTGATAAGGTCAGTCCCAACCTGTATGAAGGCGTCGACCTCGATATTCCCACCTATATCCGCCGCAAAATGCGGCTGCCGAAGGTATAAGTACGGCGTCACTCAAATTGCTGCGCAAAGAAGCAGAACTCAGCGCATGCCGGAAGCAGCGCTATGCGCTTACTATCGGGGGTCGGACCTCTGTATGTTGCTGAATTGCAGATATTTGAATAAATTTTCGTAGCGCAAATCAGGCTAATTCTCAGGTTTTCAGCTGAAAATCGACTGGTTTGATCCGTGCAACTTAGCCTGAATTTGCTACCAAAGTAGCGGAATTAGCTCATAAAT
>CAZTYV010000304.1:499-2963 GCA_964617675.1 uncultured Halochromatium sp.
GAGCGGCAGCGTTGGTAACCTTGGGTATCCCCCAGATACTGCCAGTTGCTGGCCTTGTAGCAGGTGCCCGCGTAGCTTTCCGGATCCGTGAAGGTCTCCGCCAGCACCGGAGCGTAACCAAACCGCTCCCGCCACTGCCCGGGCAACACCCGCAGCGCCGCCGCCAGCGCCTGTGAGGCCAGGTTCGGCTCCCCGCCCTTGGCCGTCAGCAGCAGAAAACGCCGGTTCTGCACCACCAGCTTCAACCGCTCCACCCGCTGATTGGCACTCCAGCCGATCCACAGATCCCGGTCCTTCAGCGCGTAGCAGGCCGGCCCCCATACCAGCAAGGCCACCACTACGCCCCTTCGCCGTACCACCTGCCGCAGGTAATCCCCAACCGGGCACCCCGCTCCCAGATAGTGGTGCTCGCCGAGCTGCTCGTCGAACCAGACCGCTTCCTCCCCAAAGGCCACTTCCACGCTCAGATTACCCGACACAACTTGCTTCTTTTCGCTTCGCTTTGTCTTTGCCTGTTTCATCCCAGGCTACACCAGCATATGCAGGCGCTTTTGTCTAGCCCAAGTTCCGCAGTTAGCAGATACTATTTGGCTTAAATGCAGGGCTTGCTGGCGATTAAGGGGCGATTTTCTCCACTACATTTTGGATCATTTTTGATCCTTTGGGCAGGCGCAGACCCAGATGAGCGAGGAGATTGGCGACGTCGGGATCGGGTTTAGCGACGGTGCGCAGGCATAAATCGATGGTTTGGTTACCGCGCTTGACAGGCACGACCACGTCCATGGAGCGGATCGTGGACACTGCGCAGATTAGTTTGCGTGCGCTGGAGCCGAGGCCTTTGCCCTGCATCCACATTTCCAGGGAACGCCACATGGCAAGGCTCAGGAAACAGACCAGCAGGTGTGCCTCGACCCGTTCAGTCTTGCGGTGAAAAACGGGGCGCAGCCCGATATCGGATTTGGCGGTGCGGAAAGCCGCTTCAGCCTGCGTGAGCTGGATGTACCAGCGCCAGAGTTTGGCAGGATCGGTCTCGGTGCAATTGGTGCGCAGCAGGTAGCTTCCACAGGCCAGATCTTTGTGGGAGCCGCGCTGCAGCGGGCAACTCAGCTGCAATGCGTCAGCCTGACCCTGTGCGTTCTTTTGAACGCTCACATTGATTAACGCAGCGGCAGCGGGATAGCGCCCCAGCCACCGGCCGATGCGCCGCTCGATCGGGTCGGTGTTATTCGGCTTGTTTTTGCGTGATCGCAAAGCGGAGTCGATCTTCAGAAGCTCTGCTGTCAGGCGCGTCATTTGCCGATCCAGCATTGCGCGCTCCTTTTGCGAACGCGCCTGACTGCGACATAACAGAAACTGTTCATCGCCGTTGCCGTCGGGGTGGCGCACCACCCGTGCTTCCAAGCCATCCTGAACCTGCGTCCAGTTTTCCTTTTCGGCGAGTTGTTCTTGAAAATGCTTCAGTTCGCTCTTCGGGGTTCCCACCAGGTAAAGGGCTTTGCGCTCGCGCATAAAGGTGATGTTTTTCTCGCTGACCATGCCCCGGTCCATGACCCAGATGCGTTCCGCCTGGCCGAAGCGATCCTCCATCTTGCGCACGACATCCTCCACGGTGCTCACATCGGCGCGGTTGCCCGCAAAGACCTCGTAATTGAGCGGCAGGCCCTCAGGGGTGCAAACAAGACCGATACACACCTGCTTGCAATCGCTGCGCTGGTCGCGGCTGTAACCGCGCGCGGCCTTCTCATTGCCCAGCGCCTGACCTTCAAAGTAGGTGCTGGTCACATCATAAAGCAAAAACTCCAAACGCACCGCAAACCAGCTGCGGTAGCGCTCCATGAGGTGCTCGCACAGGTCATCTTTGTGCTCCACCAGCTCGTCGAGCCCACGGTAAAGGCGGTCGTCGTTGATCTGCTCAGGGCTGATCCCGGTGAGCTCTTCAAGGGCCGTGCGCCCATACCACGATTCGGCCACTTCCAGTTCCGAGGCCTGACCGCAAAACTTGCCCACCGTCAGCACCGCCGCCACTTCCGACCACGCCACCTGTTCGCGTCCACGGCCCATCAGCTTCTCCAGCAACTGCGGCAATCCCAGCCGCCGCCACAACGCAAGGGCAAGGTACACACTGCCAAACTCCCGCACCCGTTCCACGCTCAGGTTCTTCAAATCCGCCAATTCCCAGCCCGCTTGCGGACCCGCTTCTTCGCGCGGCACTTCCCAAAATCCGGTTTGCTGCGGTCGCCGCTGCGGGGCCCGCCCCTCCAGCAATGCTTCAATGTCTTCCCAACCCGCTTCGATGTCCTCATCGCTGAGCTTGCCCAAAGTCGCCACCACACGCTGACGCGGTCCCGTCGCCGTGCGCACCGATTCACACAACGTCCAGTACTCGTACGTTTCCCCTCCGGCGCGCCTACGGTTCTTTCTCAAAAACATTCCCCGGAGAATACCCGATTCCACGCCCCTGCCG
>CAZTYV010000305.1:0-913 GCA_964617675.1 uncultured Halochromatium sp.
AGGCCTTCACCCGCGAGATCTGCAAGAACTGCTGAGTTCTGCATGGGCAGAGCACCAAGATTCGCCCGATCAGCGGCTTGTTGTCCGAGCGAGACCTAGGGGAAGAGCCACTCCAAGACCCGAATGAGCCCCACCACTGCGCCGACCGCGCCGACTACCCAGAGCGTCTGGCGATGGATCGCCGTGCGCAGGCTAGCCTCGGTGGCTTTGATCTCAACGCGCGCCTCCTGCACCTGCAGCTCGACCTGCTTGATCTCCTTCTGCAGGCTGAGCTCGACAGCCCGGATGTCCTTCTGCAGGCGCAGCTCCATGTCCTTGTTCTCGCCGCGGACGATCTCGATCTCCTTGCGGACGGTCTCGATCTCCTTCTGCAGCCGCAGCTCCATGTCCCTATTCTCGCCGCGCGCGATCTCGATCTCCTTCTGCAGGCGCAGTTCACTCTCGCGCACGTCAGAGCGTTGGGCGATCTGATCGGCACGCGGCCAAGCCTCCTCGAGCTGGCCAATGGCCTCGGCGAGTAGCTGGATGCGAGTCTGATCATCCGCCGCGTGGGCAAGCTGCTCGTAGAGCCTGAGTGCGACTCCCATCGTCGACTGATCTCCTTTCATTGGTGGGCCAACAAGGTTTGGCTTGGACCTCGTGCTCCAGCGAGCCGATCTCAGGCCAATTCGATCCCTTCACCAGTCGTGCCCAAGGCGAATCGAGGGTCGTGTTGGTCAAGGCACCCTGCAAGATACGGAGCGTCGGCGCGATCGAGGCCACCATCGTACCGCTCCAAGGTCAGGGCGACCAGCGCGGGCTAGTCGAGGCGAATGCACGCAAGGTAGCGAGCTGGCATCAGCTCGAGCCGCTGCGGGTTCGTGACAGAGGCTCCAGCCCGCGCGCGAGATCGGCCTGGATGTCGGCCAGGTCT
>CAZTYV010000305.1:923-2961 GCA_964617675.1 uncultured Halochromatium sp.
ATGCCGGCGGCGGCCCGCGCCTCGGGGCTGAGGCGACCGTGGGTGGTGGTAGCGGGATGGGTGATGGTGGTCTTGGTGTCGCCGAGATTGGCGGTAATCGAGAGCATCCGGGTCGCATCGATCACCGACCAGGCCGCCTCGCGTGCACGGCTGGCGCTCGGGGCGGCGACCTCGAAGGCCAGGATGCCGCCGCCGGTCTGTTGTTGGGCACCGCCAGGGCTGTTCGCGGCAAGTTCGCTCGGGCCGGGTGCGATCAGGTGATGCTGCGGGTGATCTGGCAGCCCGGGATAGTGCACGCGCGCCACGGCGGGATGCTCGGCGAGCCAGCGGGCCAGGGCCGCGGCGCTGGCGGCGTGCGCCTGCATGCGCAGCTGTAGGGTCTCGAGGCCCTTCAAGAACAGCCAGGCATTGAACGGGCTGAGCGAGGGGCCGGCGGTGCGGATCACGCCAAACACATCCTCGCCAACGCGCTTGGCGTCGCCGACGACGGCGCCGCCGACGCAACGCCCCTGCCCGTCCAGGTATTTGGTTGCGGAATGGATCACCAGATCGGCGCCGTGCTCGAGCGGGCGCTGCAGCGCGGGGGTGCAGAAGCAGTTGTCGATCGCGAGCAGGCAGCCGCGCGCATGCGCGATCTCGCTCAGCGGGCGGATCGCGACCATCTCGGTGAGTGGGTTCGACGGCGTCTCGGCGAACAGCAGCTTGGTCTCGGGCCGGATGGCCGCGGCCCAGGCCTCGAGATCGCTGAGCGGTACGTAGTCAGTGGCGATGCCGAAGCGTGCGAGGTACTTGTCGAACAGCATGGTGGTGCTGCCGAACAGGCTGCGTGCGGCGAGGATACGATCCCCGGCCTGCAGCAGGCCCATGCAGGTGGCCAGGATCGCGGCCATGCCGGAGGCCGTCGCCACGCAGGCCTCACCGCCCTCCATCGCGGCGAGCCGTTGCTCGAAGGCGCGCACGGTGGGATTGGTGAAGCGCGAGTAGATGTTGCCGGGCTGCTCGCCGGAGAAGCGGTCGGCGGCCTCGGCCGCGCTCGCGAAGACGAAGCTGGACGTGGCAAAGATCGGCTCGCAGTGCTCGCCCTCGGCGGTGCGGACATGGCCGGTGCGGATCGCACGCGTCGCGAGCCCGGGGGCGTGCTCAGGGGCGTGCTCAGGCGCCCGGGATGCGGCGTCGATCGGGGTCTCCCCCACCCGGCCCGAGTCGCTCATCTCGTCATCCTGCATCGCGGATCTTCACCCCAAGGGACGGTATGGCTGGGCATCCAGGCAAGCGCGGCGTGCATCGGCGCCTGTCGTTTGGATCGTCGGCCGACGCGGATAGTCCGGGAGCGGCGCCTGCTCCATCCGCTGGCTCCACCTGCTTCAGGCCGTGTTGTAGAGCTCGATCACGGTCTCGTCCTGGCGTGAGCGGCGCTCTTCCTTGGCGCTATCGTTGCGGGCGCGCTCGAGCTCCTCGAGATAATCGGTGGTGACGTCGCCGGTGACGTAGACCCCATCGAAGACCGAGGTGTCGAAGCGGTCCACCAGGCTCTTGCCGCGCTTCTGGATCGCATCGATCAGGTCATCGAGGTCCTGGAAGAAGAGGCGGTCGGCGCCGAGCTCGCCCTCGATCTCAGCCTCGGTGCGGTCGTGCGCGATGAGCTCGCTGGCCGAGGGCATGTCGATGCCGTAGACGTTTGGATAACGCACCGGCGGCGCGGCCGAGGCAAAGTAGACCTTCCGGGCGCCCGCGTCGCGGGCCATCTGGATGATCTGCTGCGAGGTGGTGCCACGGACGATGGAGTCGTCGACCAAGAGCACGTTCTTCTTGCGGAACTCCAGATCGATCGCATTGAGCTTCTGGCGCACCGATTTCTTGCGCACCTGCTGGCCCGGCATGATGAAGGTGCGCCCGATATAGCGGTTCTTGATGAAGCCCTCGGCATAGGGCACGCCGAGATGATTGGCCAGCTGCAGCGCCGCGGTGCGACTGGTATCCGGCACCGGGATGACGACGTCGATGTCGTGATCGGGCCAGACCCGCTTGATCTTGCTCG
>CAZTYV010000306.1:0-2948 GCA_964617675.1 uncultured Halochromatium sp.
CGATCATGCTCGTTGCGGAAGCCATAGAGCACATGCGCGTCATCACGGATCAGCAGATGCGTGACCAGCGTCACCGACTCCCCGACCGCGGGCAGCTCGTAGAAGGTCGACATCGGCGCCTCGACCTCGTAGCCGACGCCACCACAGTCGATGAGGACCTGCGGCGGGCGCTTGGCGATAATCTCACCGCGCAGGCGCCCGATCATCGCGCCCGCCCGGCGACTGGAGCCGCGCCGCTCATGGTCGGAAATCCCGCCAACTCGCGGCGGCCCGCTTACGCTGCGGGATGCCCATGGAATGGGCATGACAGAGCGCGATGGCGAGGGCGTCGGCCTCGTCTTCGCCGGGCTGATCACTGAGGGACAAGAGGACGCGCACCATATGTTGGACCTGAGACTTGTCGGCGTTACCGGTGCCAACCACCGCAAGCTTGACCGACTTGGGACTGTATTCGTGCACCACCACCCCACCCTTGAGCCCGGCACAGAGCACCGCGCCGCGCGCCTGACCGATCTTCAGCGCCGCGGTCGCGTCGCGCGCGAAGATCAATTGCTCGACCGCCATCTCATGCGGGCGATGCTCGGCGACCAGCGCCGAGACCTGATCGAAGATCAGGCCCAGGCGCTCGGGCCAGGCATGGTGGCCGACCCGCACGCAGCCGCGCGCGATACAGGTGCTGCGCTGACCATCGGTATCGATCACGCCGTAGCCGGTGTTGCGGGAGCCGGGATCGATCCCGAGCACACGGTGGCGAAGCGGCGTCGGGCCAGACAGCGGGCCAGACATGGGCGCGGCGCCGGGATCAGCTGTCGAGGGCGGCCATGATCTCGTCGGCGATGTCGCCGTTGTGATAGACCTCCTGGACGTCATCGAGATCCTCGAGCGCATCGACCATCTTCAAGAGCTTCTCGGCACCATCGGCGTCGAGCTCGATCTGGGTGGCGGCGTTGAAGCTGACCTCCGAGATACTGGTATCAAAACCGGCCGCGGCCAAGCCGTCGCAGACGCGACTGAAGTCCTCGGGCGCGGTGATCACATCGAGCGAGCCGTCGTCGTTCACCAGCACATCCTCGGCACCGGCCTCGAGCGCCGCCTCCATCACCGCGTCCTCGTCAGTGCCGGGCTGGAAGCTGACGACGCCTTGCTTGGAGAAGAGGTAGGCCACCGAGCCATCGGTGCCCAGATTGCCGCCATGCTTGCTGAACGCGTGCCGGACCTCGGAGGCGGTGCGGTTGCGATTGTCGGTCATGCAGTCGACCATCACGGCGACGCCGCCGGAGGCGTAGCCCTCGTAGCGGATCTCCTCGTAGTTGTCACCGTCGTCGGCGCCGGCGCCACGTTTGATCGCGCGGTCGACGGTGTCGCGCGGCATGTTGGCGCCGAACGCCTTATCCATCGCCAGCCGCAGCCGCGGGTTCGAGTTAGGATCGGCGCCGCCTTCACGAGCCGCAACCGTCACCTCACGGATGAGCTTGGTCCAAACCTTGCCTCGCTTCTTGTCTTGCGCGGCCTTGCGGTGTTTGATGTTGGCCCATTTACTGTGGCCGGCCATAGCAGGTCCTCGGTATCGAGGCTCCAGCGCGCCCTGGCGCGCCTCGGAACCTCGGCAGGGTTGTGAGCTAGCGCGCCAGTTTAGCATCGGCTCGAGGCCGCGGCAGCCGTCACGTTCGAGCCTTTCCTTTACCCTGCTCCAGTGATGCCGCAGAATCATTGCAGTGCCGACCCTCGGCCACGCGACCAGAAGTGCCCTAGGAAGACGAAACGTGTCTCAAGAAATCATCTTCGAGCATCCGCTGAACGAGCGTATCCGCACCTTCTTGCGGCTTGAGCATCTGTTCGAGAAGGTCGATTATTTCATCGCCCAGCCAGAGCACTGGAACACCCGATCGGCCGTCGAGGGGCTGCTGGACGTGGTCGCGATCACGGCTCGGGCCGACATCAAGACCGAGCTGTTGAAGGAGATCGAGCGCAATCTTTCTGCCCTGGCGCGGATTCGCAATCAGCCTGGGGTCGACCCGGCCGCGCTGAAGGGGGTGGTGAGCGATCTCGAGCGCGCCGCTGCCGGCATCCACGAGATCAATGGTCACATCGGCAGCCGGGCGCGCGATGACAACTTCCTGCAAGCCGTGGCCCAGCGCAGCAGCATCCCAGGCGGCGCCTGTAGCTTCGACGTGCCGCTCTACCACCACTTCCTGACTCAACCGCTTGAGCAACGTCGGGCGCGGATGACAGGCTGGACCGACGAGATCCAGCCGGTCCATGACGCGATCCGCCTCGTGCTCTCACTCGCACGGACCAGCGCAGTGCCGCGCAAGCTGATCGCGGCCGAGTCCTTCTTCCAAGAGGCGCTCGACCTTCAGGCGCCCGCGCAGCTGATTCGGGTCGGGATCGGGCCCGACTGGCCGGTGTATCCGGAGATCAGCGGCCACAAGAACCGCTTCAGCATCCGCTTCATGGAGGCGAGCCCGGCCGGACGCCCGGTGCAGGCACGCGAAGACGTGCCCTTTCTGCTCACCTGCTGCGTGTTCTGAGCCGCCGATGCCGTCCAGCGTTCCCTGCCCCACCTGCGGAAAGCCGGTGCCCTGGAGCCCTGCGTCACGCTGGCGCCCGTTTTGCAGCGAGCGCTGTCGGCTGCTTGACCTCGGCGACTGGCTCGACGAGACACACCGGATTAGCGACACGGCCGAGTCAGCCGAGGACAGTGCCGATCACGAGCCCTGGCCCGACGCTAGCGAAGACAGGACACGCCTACCGCATTAGGGAGCCGGAAGCCGGTGTCGGGACGATTGCCTGACCACTCAGGCACGCGGCCAGCACGCGCTGATCGCCTTGCGCGAGACACCCGCAAGGCTCAACGCAGGCCTGGTCGCGGGGTCACGGTCGCTGGGGTGCTAGAGTCGGGTGCGCTGGGCTCGGGTGCTGGGCTCGCACCAAGCGCGGTCACTCAG
>CAZTYV010000307.1:0-1839 GCA_964617675.1 uncultured Halochromatium sp.
AGCAGGAGGTCTCCGAGCGGCTGATCACCGGGCGGGGTTGCCAGTGGGGTCGCCACCGGGGTCGCCAGCGATGCGCCCGTCAGCTCGAGCACCTTGCGGATCAGCGAATAGCCGTTCGAGTGGGGACCGGACGAGGCCAAGGCGATCAGCGCGTCACCCACGCCGACGCGCTCCGGGCTGATGATGGCCGATTTCTCGACGATACCGACGCAGAAGCCGGCCAGATCGTAGTCGCCCCGCGCATAGAGGCCCGGCATCTCGGCGGTCTCGCCGCCGATCAGCGCGCAGCCGGCCTGCCGGCAGCCCTCGGCGATGCCATTGACCACCTGGGTGGCGATCTCGACGTCGAGCGCGCTGGTCGCGTAGTAGTCGAGGAAGTAGAGTGGCTCGGCACCGCAGACGACGATGTCGTTCGCGCACATGGCGACCAGGTCGATGCCGATGCTGTCGTGCTGGCCGAGCTCGATCGCGAGCTTGAGCTTGGTGCCGACGCCGTCGGTGCCCGAGACCAGGACCGGCTCGCGATAGCCGCTCGGCAGCTCGAACAGGCCGCCGAAGCCACCGAGGCCGGAGAGGACACCGGGGCGATGGGTGGCGCGGACCGCGGGTGCGATCTGCCGCACCAGCCGCTCACCGGCATCGATGTCGACGCCGGCGTCCTGATAGCTCAGCTGTGGTTTCGTCATAGTGCCTGATTGCGATGGCGAGTGAAGATTGCCGCGGTTTGGCGCTTGGTCGATTTAGGCCCCGACGAGGCTCAAGATCGTCCAGACGCGCCATTCTAGCGCGAATTCGATCCGGCTCGATCGACGCCAAGGCTGCGTCCTCGGCTTGAAATCCAGGGCGGAACGCGCATTCACCAGCTGAACATCCCTTCTCAGAGGCCCGTCGAGCCCATGTCCACCGTCAAGAGCACCTGTTACGAATGCGACGCCAACTGCGCGATCGATGTCACCCTGGATCAGCAGGGCGAGCCCGTCGCCATCGAGGGTCCTGACTGTCCGCGCTGCTACGTGCAGCTCGACCGGCGCAACCATCCCGATCGGTTGCTCTATCCGCTCAAGCGCGTCGGCCCGCGCGGCAGCGGCGAGTTCGAGCGCATCAGCTGGGATGAGGCGCTCGGGACCATCGCCGAGCGCCTGAGCGCGACCCGGGCCGAGCATGGCGCGCCGGCGGTGGCCTTCTTTGCCGGCTACACCAAGGAGGCGCGCCCGCAGCTACAGCGCCTGGCGCACGCCTTCGGCTCGCCCAACTACATGACCGAGAGCGGCTGCTGCTTCTCAGCCACTAAGGTGGCCGAAGAGGTGACCTTTGGTACCAAGATCAAGACCACCTCGACGGTCGCCTCGCACAACACCAAGTGCCTGCTGGTCTGGTCGACCAACCCGCGCGGCTCGATCCCGCCCTTCCACCTGCACCCGCAGGCGCACGCGAAGCCCGGCCGACCGATGATCGTGGTCGACCCAAGGCGCACGCCACTGGCCGACGAGGCCGATGTCTTCCTGCAGATCCGTCCTGGCACCGACGGTGCGCTGGCGCTCGGCTTCCACCACCTGATCTTCGCCAATGGCTGGCAGGATCAGGCCTTCCTCGACCAATGGGGTCAGGGCGTGGAGGCCTTCCGCGACTATGCCGCCGAGTTCCCGCCCGAGCGCGTCGCCGCCATCTGCGGCATCGAGGTCAATGATCTCAAGCACGCCGCCGAGCTCTACGCGACCCTGCGCCCAGCGCAGATCATGCTCTCGCCGACGGCGACGGTGCAGCACAGCAACGGCTTCCAGAATCACCGCGCGGTGATCCTCCTCTCGGCCGTCACCGGCAACCTCGACCGCGAGGGCG
>CAZTYV010000307.1:1849-2943 GCA_964617675.1 uncultured Halochromatium sp.
CAACGACAAGGTCAGCCCGAAGCCGATCGAGCTCTTCGATCACTGCGTCAACGACCTGCCGCCGCGCGTCGGCGATGAGGTCTTCCCGGTCTGGACCCGGCATTGGCCGGCGGCGCAGAGCATGTTGCTGCCCGACTGCATCCTCGAGGGCAGGCCGCAGCGTATCCGCAGCCTCTTGGCGATGGGCATCAATACCGCGATGTGGGCCAACTCCAAGCGCCTCGAGCAGGCGCTGGGCGCGCTCGACTTCTTCGCCGCCTCCGACTTCTTCCACAACCCGGCCACGCGCATGGCCGATATCGTGCTGCCGGCGGCGACCAACCTCGAGCGCGAGGCGCTGATCGCCTATCCCGGCTGCGCCTACCAGGGCGAGCTGCGCTACCGGCATCGCGTGGTGGCCCCCAAGGGCGAGGCGCGCCCGGATGCCGAGGTCTTCCTCGAGCTCGGCGTGCGCCTCGGTATGGCCGACCAGTTCTGGAATGGTGACCTCGCCGCCTGCTGGGCCGAGGCCGCTGAAGGCATCCCCGAGGAGATCCGCCGCGAGGTCTACGAGAATCCAGACGGCGTCACCGTCTATGCCCAGGCCATCGATGAGCTGGTCGAGCACGGCTTCCTGGATGCCGACCGCCAGTACCGGTTGCATGGCTTCAAGACCGTCAGCGGCAAGGTCGAGTTCGACTCCGAAGAGCTGCGCGCCGCTGGCCACGATGGGCTGCCGATCTGGCGTGAGCCGGCCGAGAGCCCGCTCTCGACACCGGATGTCGCGCGCGACTACCCGCTGGTGCTCACCAGCGGCGCCCGCCACAAGCACGCCACCCATTCCCAGCATCAATATCTACAGCGCATGCGCAAGGCGATGCCCGCAGCTTTAGTCGAGCTGCACCCGAGCGATGCCGCGGCACGAGGCATCCACGACGGCGACCTGGTCGAGGTACGTTCCCGCCGCGGCGCGGTGCGCTTCACCGCCCGCGTCACCGATCGGATCAAACCCGGCGTTGCCCACTGCCAGCACGCCTGGAACCACGCCAACGTCAACGAGCTGACCGATGACGGCGCACTCGACCCGATCAGCGGCTTCCCGCCGTTCAAGTCCC
>CAZTYV010000308.1:0-2877 GCA_964617675.1 uncultured Halochromatium sp.
GGCGCCCATGAACTGATCGACGGGCGCGCCATCCTTGAACAGCTGCACCGTCGGCAGGCTGCGGATGCCGAACTGTGCCGCGAGCGCCTGCTCGGCCTCGGTATCGACCTTGGCGAGGAAGAATTGCCCGCGGAGCTCCTCGGCGAGCCGTGACAGGATCGGCATCAACTGGCGGCAGGGGGCACACCAGTCGGCCCAGAAATCGACTAATACGGGTCGCTCGAACGAGCCCTGAATGACGATCTTGTCGAAGTCAGCCGCGGTGACGGCGGCAATGAATGGAGAATCGGCCATGGCATCCCTCTGTATTCGTTGATCTCAGCGCGGTTCGAACGTCGAGCCCCGATGTTGGGCGCGCGCTCAGCGTTGGCGCTTTGCGATGGGTTGGAAAATAATCGTCGGTCAGACCTCGATCAAGTCGATCCTGTCGATCGGTCGCTGTCCATGGCATCCCACGACGCCGTTGTTCGCTCGGGGCTGCCCAGCGCCGCGGACAGCCGGTAACCCCCAAACGGAGCAGCTGATGTCAACGCCTATTCATGTCGTTTGTCCACATTGCGATGCCGTCAACCGAGTCCCGCGAGAACGCCTCGCCGACGGTGGCCATTGCGGGCAGTGTCACCGCAGCCTGTTTGAGCGCCGTCCAATCGAGCTCAACCAGGCTCGCTTCGAGCGCCATGCGAGCCGCAGCGATCTGCCGCTGGTGGTCGATTTCTGGGCGGCCTGGTGCGGGCCCTGCAAGATGATGGCGCCGGCCTTTGAGGCCGCTGCAGCGCGGATCGAGCCGCGCGCGCGCCTGGCCAAGGTGGACACCGAGGCCGAGCAGGGCTTGGCGATGCGCTTTGGTATTCGTAGCATCCCGACGATCGCGATTTTCCAGGGAGGTCAGGAGCGGGCGCGCCAGGCCGGGGCCATGGATGCGAACAGTCTGGTGCGGTGGATCGAATCGCAGATCTAGGCTCGGCCCATTTCGGCCCGGTCTTCGTTCCGGTCTTCGTTTAAGCCTCGCCCGTGCGATGAGCTCACGTCCAGGGCTCGCGTCCAGCGCCTGACTCAGGAGCCCGAGTCCGGCGCCCGGGCCTGGGCCTAGGGTCGGACCTGAATTTGCTGCGGCGCAGCATTGGCGATGGACAAGCCCGGGTGGTTTCGCTACTATCCCAGCCGTTTTGCATCGCCTCGTCGCAAGCAGTGACGGGGCCACTCCAGCGCCGCGCCCACTGGGTCGCCCCGCATCACCGCATCGGGTGAACGAGCGGGCTCGAGGCGTGGAGATAAGCTCCTTGGCTGCCTGCGGCGGCCGTTCATGGTCGGGCATCCTGCCCGGCGGGCAATGCTGAGCTCTGTCAGCCTTGCCTCAGACGCACGGGTCGGCCATCCGTCGCGCTCTGCACCACCGACCATCTCGGAGGCTGCGTTGACGATTCCTGCGGTTCTGGTCCTGCAAGACGGCTCGGTCTTTCGCGGGGTCTCTATTGGCGCGCGCGGTCAATCCGTGGGCGAGGTCGTATTCAACACGGCGATGACCGGCTACCAGGAGATCCTCACCGATCCCTCGTACCGTCAGCAGCTGGTCACCTTGACCTACCCGCATATCGGCAACACCGGCGCCAACGACGAGGATGAGGAATCCGACGCGGTGCAGGCGGCTGGATTGATCATTCGCGACCTGCCCTTGCTCGCAAGCAACTTCCGCAGCCGCGAGGGTCTCAGCGACTATCTCGAGCGTCAGGGCATCCTAGGCATCGCCGAGGTGGACACCCGGCGACTGACCCGGCTGCTCCGCGAAAAGGGCGCCCTCAACGGTTGCCTGGTCGCGGGCGAGGCACTCGACGAGCAAGCGGCGCTCGCGGCCGCCTGTGCCTTCCCCGGGCTCAAGGGGATGGACCTGGCGCAAGCGGCCGGCACCGATCGCGTCCATCGCTGGACCCAGGGAACCTGGCGGTTGGGCGAGGGACTGCCGCCGGCGTTGCCTTGGAACGATGAGCGTTTTCGCCACCACGTTGTCGCCTACGACTTCGGCATCAAGCACAACATCTTGAGGCTGCTGGTCGACCACGGCTGCCGCGTCACCGTCGTGCCTCCAAAGACGCCGGTGACCGAGGTGCTTGCGCTCGCACCCGACGGCGTGTTCTTGAGCAACGGGCCTGGCGACCCAGAGCCCTGCGACTACGCGATTGAGGCCATTGCCGAGCTGTTGTCACGCGATGTGCCGCTGTTCGGCATCTGTCTCGGTCATCAGCTGCTGGGTCTCGCTGCCGGGGCCCAGAGCGTGAAGATGAAGTTCGGTCACCATGGGGCGAATCACCCGGTCCAAGAACTGGCGACCGGTCGGGTCATGATCAGCAGCCAGAACCATGGCTTCGCGATCGATGAGCAGACGCTGCCCGCGGAGGTTGAGGCGACCCACCGCTCGCTCTTCGATGGCTCGCTTCAAGGCCTGAGACATCGCCAGCATCCGGCCTTCAGCTTTCAGGGCCATCCAGAGGCGAGCCCCGGGCCCCATGACGTCAGGCCGCTGTTTGGCGCCTTCACCGAGCTGATGAGCGAGCGACGCTGAATTTCGACTACTAGCTTTCACCATCCGCCTGATCGGCTGGGCGCAAAATGCCTGCCGGCGATGACAGGCCCCTGATTCTCAGCATTGGACCTCGGACCACCCTCAGCCCATGCCCAAGCGCACAGACATCCAGAGCATTTTGATCATCGGTGCCGGGCCGATCGTCATCGGGCAGGCCTGCGAGTTCGACTACTCCGGCGCCCAGGCCTGCAAGGCCCTGCGCGAAGAGGGGTTTCGGGTCATCCTGGTGAACTCGAACCCGGCCACCATCATGACCGACCCGGAGATGGCCGATGCCACCTACATCGAGCCGATCAACT
>CAZTYV010000309.1:0-2875 GCA_964617675.1 uncultured Halochromatium sp.
CAGCGTGTCGAATCCGATCAGCGCCTCGATGTCGTCCTGGCTTCCGACCTCCGTTTCGTCGATCGATTGCGTATCGGGCGTGATCAGGAAGGCTTTCATTGCGCGTTGCCTCATCGAAGATCAGAAGTCGTCAAGACTCGGCGCTTGCCTAGCGAATCGGTAGTCGCCGTGGAAGAGCGCCGGGGAGCGGCAGCGTTGACCATGGCCTCCATCATACCCCTCCACCATAAGTTCTCCGTCCATCTTCTGAGGGGATGCGCATCGGTCGACGTAGCCCGTCATCCGAGCCAATCACTCACGTATCCATTTGAGTCCGGTTACCCTACCACTGAGTGTTCATGGGTGTGGAGGATTTCCCCCGAACATTGGCTGAGTTAAAGGAGCGATCCTTCAGCAGGTCCGCATCCGAGAGTTCTGAAACTCCATGTCCGATTTGTAGGAGCGACCAGCCTTTACCGGGCGAAAGGTGGTCAGTGACCGGACATGGCCCGCGGCCGACACCTTGCCGGCGAGGGTCTGCTTCATGTCCCTTTGCTGACGCAGCGTCGGTTGGAGTCGCGTGGCAGGAACCGACCCAAAGCGGAAGTAAACGCGTTTCCAGCGGAACGTATCGTTTTCGCCACTCGCGACGGAACTTTCTGTCCGTAAAGTATCAACGGGTCGTTATCTCAAACGACTGTTGAGTCTCCGAAACCGCCGGGCTGTCCCAACTTCCCCTCCGACAGCTTGGCGTTGCTGCCCGTCATACACATGACATTCTTTTCGACGCGGGCGGGGGGCAGATTTCCCTAGCGGTCCGCACACATCAGATGCGGCTGGCCGCTGAAAGAGGCGCAACTGCGCAACAGGCGCGAGCGCGCTCCAAGAGATTGATCGTCAGAGAATATGTCCCGCTGGAAACGCGACAGCGACGATGGTGCGGCATACGTCCGCCTCCCACTTTATCGCGGAGAGACGGTTGACCGTGAGGGCGATCTGCGATTTCGCCCGATGCCCAGCAATGAAGCATTTCCAACAAGAACCGGAACCGGGAGTCGGCAACGAGGCCATCCGCCGATGGCGGAACCACTATCGCGTTCCGCCTTACGCAGACAGCGTCGGACGATCCGCCATTCCACCGGCCGTTCAGAGTCCGCAAGGTTCCGGCGCCGAATGGACCGATCCACCGATGTCGTTGTTCGCTGTGGGTGGCGGAACCCGTCCATGGTTCCGCCCTACGCGGGCTGACGACAGCCGCTTGGTTTCTGGCTGCGGGACGGTGAATGGCGTCCTCTGAGCGCCCCGACCCTCTGTGTATCAGTCGCGGTCTGATCCAATCGCAGGCCAACGCCGAGGCTATCCGCGGTTCTTGCATTGCAAGACCCCATCCCCGCGACATGACCACCTCCCTCCCGCGGGTTAATTGAGCCTGGCCCGAATGGCGCTAACTTAAGCGGAATCACCAGATAAGTCAGGGAGATAGGCCGGTCGGGATGGTGTACGGTGGAGTTGCCGAAGCCACCCCATCCCGGAGCCGACCCGCCATGCATGCTACCCCCGCTATTGCCGCTCGACAACGTCGTGTGCAGACCCGAATCGACAACGCCGACGCCTATGGGTTCTTCAACCTGCTCACCGGTCCGCAGCTGCTCGATGATGTGGAGGGGCTGCTGCCCGAGCATCGCGAGCGGCTGTTTCCGCCGACCGAGACGCTGTCGATGTTCATGGCGCAGGCACTCTCCCCCGACGGCAGTTGTCGAGCGGTGGTCGATGATGCCAGGGTCAAGCGCTTGATCGGGGGGCTGCCGCAGTGCAGCAGCAACACGGCGGGCTACTGCAAGGCGCGCGCACGCTTGCCGCAGACCATGATCAGCACCTTGGCGCTGCGTGCGGGCGAACTGGTGGCGGGTGGCGTCTGCGATGCCTGGCTGTGGCGGGGCCGGCGGGTGCTGTTGGCCGACGGCACGACGACGACCCTGCCCGACACCGAGGAAAACCAGGCCGCCTATCCGCAGCCGGCGAGCCAACGCGACGGCTTGGGCTTCCCGATCATGCGCCTGGTGGTGCTGCTGTGTCTGGCCAGCGGCGCGTTGCTCGATGCCGCCGAGGGGGCCTGCAAGGGTAAGGGCGGCGACGAACAGACGCTGTTCCGCGGCTTGCTCGGCAACCTCAAGGCCGGAGATGTGCTGCTCGGCGACGCCTACTTCCCGACCTATTTCCTGCTTTGCGAGCTGGCGCGCTTGGGCGTCGACGGCGTGTTCGAGCAGTACGGCGCGCGTCGGCGCAGCACCAACTTCAGCCTCGGCAAGCGCCTCGGCACCAAGGACCATCTGATCGTCTGGACCAAGCCGAAGCGCCCGGACTGGATGAGTCCGCAGCAGTACGCCGACGTGCCCGACACCTTGACGGTGCGCGAGCTCAAAGTCGGCGGCAAGATCCTGGTCACCACCTTCCTCTGCCCGAAGGACACCCCGAAGCGGATGCTCAAGGCCCTGTACTGGCGCCGCTGGCACGTCGAGCTCGACGTGCGCAACATCAAGACGACACTCGGCATGGAGGCGCTGCGCTGCCGTACCCCCGAGATGGCGCGCAAGGAGCTTTGGGCCTACCTGTTGGCCTACAACCTGATCCGGCTGCTGATGGCCCAAGCCGCCCTGCTCGCCGACCAGGTGCCCCGCCAACTCAGCTTCAAGCATACGGTGCAGGTCTGGATCAGTTGGCACGCGCGCGGCGGCACCAGCCACGACGGCGCGCTCATCCACGGATTGCTGCTGCTCATCGCCGAGCCGCGGGTTGGCCTCAGGCCGGGGCGCATCGAGCCGCGTCAGCGCAAGCGCCGCAACAACACCTATCCCCTGATGACCAAGCCGCGCGCCGAGGCACGCGAGGAGGTGCG
>CAZTYV010000310.1:0-885 GCA_964617675.1 uncultured Halochromatium sp.
GCAGATCGTAGTAGCTCTCATCGCGGCGGCGCTCAGCAACCCGGTAGCCGATCGCCAGCAGGGACTGCGCCTCGTCGAACAGGAAGTCGTAGTCAAGCCGGGCGAGGTTGCCAGCGGTGATCGCCAGTTGCTCGGTCTCGCGGATGCGCGCCAGCGCTGGCCGGTCAGACCCCGTCTGCTCGAGCGCGGCGACTTGGCGCAGCGTGAGTGCAAGGTCGGCCTGCTGGCTCTTGTCCGTGACAGAGAGGACGTTTCCCGTTTGCGTTTTGGCGCTGTTCGAATCGTTTGTGCTGTTCGTGGATTGGTCACCCAATTGAGCCGGCCCACAGAAATCGGGCAGGCGGGCCGATGCAGCTGCTCTTGCGGTTGCGGTTGCGGTTGCGGTTGCGGTTGCAACCTCGACATGCAAGGTCAACCAAGGCGCTAAGAACAGCAGATCATCCAGCAATGCGCGGCACTGTTCGGCCAGACGTCGCGTCCAGGCCGCCACCTCATCGCTCGCTTCAGCATCAAGGTCCCGCACTGCCGCCTCAGCCTCTGCGCTCAGCGTCTCAAGACAGCCGCAGGCCCCTTTCAGATCCGTCGGTGGCGCCAAGCGAGCGGCTTTCAGCTGCTGGTCAAAGCGCGTCAGCGGCGCCGACAGCGCTGGCCGACGCCCAGTCATGGAAGCCAAGGTCAACCTGGAGGTCGCTGCGGTCAGCGCATCCATCAGCACCTGCCAGGTATCGTCAATGCCCTGCAGCCAGCGCGGATTCAGAATCGGCGCGTCGATCAGCGCCAGCAGCCCCGGCTGCAGGGTCAAGAGATGACCGGCGAGGTTGCCGCTGTCCACTGAGGAGATGTAACGGGGCTCGAGCGGCTCCAGCGATTGGGTGTCGTACCAGT
>CAZTYV010000310.1:895-2841 GCA_964617675.1 uncultured Halochromatium sp.
AATGACCGCGATGGCGCTCCAATGCGGTCATGGTGCGCAGCGCGGCGCTGGTGCGGGCGATGAGTCCACCGGTGGGCAGATAGCCGAAATCAGTAGCGGCCAGGTTCGCCAGCAGCGACAGGCCCATGTTGGTCGGCGAGGTGCGATGCGCCACCACCGCCACCGGATGCTCCTGCAGGTTATCCGGCGGCAGCCAATGGTCGTCGGCACCGACGTAGGTCTCGAAGAAGGCCCAGGTCTTGCGCGCGTTGCGATGCAGGAAACCGGTCTGCTCGGCGCTCAGATGCGCCTCGCGCGGTTTGAGCGGACGACTCAGCCACCAGGCCAGCAGCGGTGCCGCCAGCCAGGCCAGCAGGATCGGCGCGGCCACCAGCAAGGCTATCGGCGCGCGCAGCGCCAGACCGGCACCCGCGATCAGCGCCAACGCCGGCGCAATCCACATGCTGCGGTAGATGGCGGCGAGCCCCTGATCTCTGCTGACCAGATCGCCCGCCGCGGTCCACTCGAGTAGGCCGCGCCGACTGACACCCAGCCGCCAGAGGGTGCGGATCACCGCATCCAGGCTGAAGTAGGCCTCGTAGGGCAGACAGGCGAGGTTGAACAGCGCCTGCGTCAACCGCTGTCCAGCCGCGCGCACCGCTGCGGCCAGATGCGTCGGCCAGCGCAGATCGCCGGGCTTGCTGAGCGCGCCCAGCATCGCCGTCAGCA
This sequence comes from uncultured Halochromatium sp., assembly GCA_964617675.1. GTDB lineage: Bacteria > Pseudomonadota > Gammaproteobacteria > Chromatiales > Chromatiaceae > Lamprobacter. Next base: position 1,604 of record CAZTYV010000310.1, read on the forward strand.
GCGCCGGAATTAATAGAATGCCCAGCACCGCCAGGGTCCAGACACCGGGCTTGGCGAGCACCAGCAGGCCCAGCATCAACAAAGCGGTCAGGGCTGCGGGCACCAGGCTGCGGCGCAGGTTATCGGCCAGCTTCCAGCGCGAGAGCGCCGAGATCGGGTTGACGCGCGAGCGGCCATCCCGACCCGGCACGCGCGGCAGCAGCCACTGGGCGATCTGCCAGTCACCGCGAATCCAACGATGGCGGCGGCTCACATCGACGCTGTAGCAGGCCGGATAGTCCTCGTAGAGCTGCACATCGGAGAGCAGCCCGGAGCGCGCATAGCAGCCCTCGAGCAGGTCGTGACTGAGGATGCGGTTCTCGGGGAAGTGATCGTCGAGCGCCTCCTCGAAGGCCTCCACCTGATAGATGCCCTTGCCGATGAAGGAGCCTTCCTGGAACCAGTCCTGATAGAGGTCCGACACCGCCTGGGTGTAGGGGTCGATGCCCGCGTCCTGCCCGTGCAGACGGGCGAAGCGCGAGCGATTGGCGCCGGGCAGGCTGACCGCCACGCGCGGCTGCAAGATGCCGTAGCCGGCGCGCACCCGACCTAGCGCGGGATCGAAGCGCGGCTGATTCAGCGGGTGCTCCATGGCGCCGACCATCTCCCGGGCAGCATCGCGCGGGAGCTGGGTATCGGTATCCAGCGTGATCACATAGCGCAGGGTCGCGAAGATCAGCGGGTCGCCAATGATCTGCGAGAAGCGCTCGCCCGCGGGCGTTGCTGTGCCATCACCGGTTGCCGGTACCCGCAGCTGGACGGCATTGTCGCCGCGCAGCAGGGCGTTCAGGTCCATGAGCTTGCCGCGCTTGCGCTCGTAGCCCATCCACACCCCGGCACGCGGGTTCCAACGGCGCGGCCGATGCAGCAGATAGAACGCATCGCCGTTCGGGTGCGGATATTTGGCATTGAGCGCCGCGACGCCTCGCGCCGCTTGATCGATCAGTGGCTGATCGCCCGGCAGCGTCTCAGTCGGCGCATCACGGACATCGGTCAGCAGACCGAAGTGCAGATGCGGGTCGCGATTGGCGAGGAAACGCACCTCCAGCGCCTCCAGCAGCGCCTCGACGCCGCTTGCGCTGCTGAGCATGGTCGGTGTGACCACCAGGGTGCGCGCCTCCGACGGGATGCCGGCGGAACAGTCCAGACGCGGCAGCGGATGCGGGGTGGCCAGCAGACTCGCTAGCCAGTTCATCAGC
>CAZTYV010000311.1:0-2248 GCA_964617675.1 uncultured Halochromatium sp.
CCGGATTGATCGAGGCGTCGGTCTGGATGAAGCTCTCGTAGCCCTCGATGCCGAGCCCGGTGCGCCCGAGCGCGCTGACGATGCCGGAGGTGACCGTGTGCGCGAGCCCAAATGGGCTGCCGATGGCAACCACGAAGTCGCCGACCTGCAGCGCATCGGAGTCAGCGAGCGGGACCGCGGTCAGCGCATCGGCCTCGACCCGCAGCACGGCGATGTCGGTCTCGGGATCGGAGCCGACCAGCTCGGCGTCGAGCCGGCGGCCGTCGTCGAAGGTGACGCGGATCGCATCGGCGGCGCGCACCACATGGTGGTTGGTGAGGATGATCCCGCGCTCGGCGTCGATGACGACCCCAGAGCCTAGACTCTGGCTCTCACGATTGCGTTGATGGCCAGGGATATCGAAGAAGCGGCGGAAGAATGGGTCGCGCAGCAGCGGATGCTCGGTCGCGGCGATCTCGGTCACGGTCGAGACGTTGACCACGCCGGGCACGGCCTTCGCAAGCATCGGCGCCAGCGAGGGCAGCGGCTCGCCGTCGACCTTGGCCGGTAGTACGGCCCAGGCGCCCGTGCCGAGCGCGCCGAAAACGAGGACGCCAAGCACGCCGGCGACGGCAATCGCCCTGCAGTTGGCACGGATTGGGCGGAAAGATCGTACGAGCTTCATGGCCTGATGGATGCTGGTTGCGGGGGCCAAGGCAGCGCCTGCCTTGAGTCATTGCCTTGCCCAATGTGTGGGTGTCTGATGCGTGTAAAACCTCTTGAGCCCGATCTGCACCAAACACAGCTGCCATGATGGCCGCTAGGATCGTAAGACGCTCATTTCGCGATCCGAAGGATTTAAGACCATGTCCATCTTCAGCCGTTTCCTCGGCATCGAGTGTCCGTCGCGGCTCGAGATTGCCGCCGATGGCACCTATCCGGCCTTTCACGTTGGCTTCGTCGCGGATGGTGAGATCCCGTTCCCCCAGGTGATCTTGCGCAGCTCCGGCACTGAGACCCTGCTCAACGGTGAGGCCATCCTGGGCTCGGAGCAGGCCAGCGGTCCTTGGCATTATCGGGTGACCGTGCCGGGCGGCAGCGCGGCGGGCGAGCGACTCGAGCTGCAGATCGAGGGCTGTCGGCGCGCCGAGATCCAGCAGGCCGGCGGTGGCGATTGGATCAAGACCTTCGCCGAGGTGCGGCTCGAGCGCGCTGGCGGTGGCTCGCTGGCTGAGGGCGCGGCATCTGAGAGCGATGCCTCTGAGCGCAAGCCTGGAGCAGTCGCCGACACTCGGTCGGACAGCGTCCGGCTCAAGCCTGCCACGTCCAATGGTGCCGAGGTCAAGGTCTACTTCGGCATCCACAAGCACATGCACCAGCCGTACTACGACACCACCAACCCAGACTACTGGGACGGTGAGAAGGACGCGATCTTTGGCTCGCGCGGCGGCAACTACACCGATTTCGTCCCAGCCGCGGTGCAGCAGTACATCGGCGGGGGGCTCTCGCATGCCGGGCTCTCGACCAGCTGGAGCGGCACCCTGATCGAGCAGCTCGAGCGCTGCGCCGAGCTCGGCCGCTGTGGTGGGCGCTTCAGCGGCTGGAACCGTGCGCTGCGCGAGATGGCCAGCGCGAAGACCGCGCTCGGCAATCCGCGTCTGGCGTTCTCGGCCTTCGGCTTCTATCACCCGCTGATGCCACTGATCCCGCATCGGGACATCGTGCGCAACATCCAGCGCCATCGCGCGCTGATCCAGCGGGTCTTCGGCGCCGAGGCCTCGCGCGTGTTGTTTCCGCCCGAGACGGCGTTCCATGTGCGCATGATCCCGGCGCTGGTCGAGGCCGGCGTCGAGGCGGTGATCTATGATTCGATCCATCGCTTCCGGGCCTGCCGGGACTATCCCTATGCCGGGATCGAAGAGGGCATGCTCCCGCCGAGCCTGGCCGATCAGGTCAACCCGACGGTCGACGACTGGCTGCAGCTGCACAACATCTGGGCCGCCTCGAAGATCAGCCCGAGTCTGCTGCGGCCCGAGTATGTCGGCTACGAGGATGCCGAGGGCGAGCTGCACAAGCTCATCGCGATCCCGGCCGAGCGCTACATCGGCAACGAGGACGCGCGTGGCGGCTTCGGCGCGCTGCAATATCCCGACGTGCTTGGTCAGCTCTACCAGCGCATCGTCGACACGGGCAGTTTCGACCCCGAGCATCCGCCGTTCTTCCTGCTGCATTCCGATGGCGATAACCACGGCGGCGGCGCCGACAGCTA
>CAZTYV010000311.1:2266-2838 GCA_964617675.1 uncultured Halochromatium sp.
CCACGGCCGAGGACTATCTGCAGCGCTTTCCGCCGGACCCGACGCAGGTCGTCCATATCGAGCCCGGCTCCTGGGCCGGTGCCGATAACGGCGACCCGCAGTTCATGAAGTGGTTCAGCCGCTATGATCAGCCCTACTCGCCCGATCTGAACTCCTGGGCGGTACTCACCGCGTTCCAGGATCTGGTGCACACGCTTGAGGACAGCGCGCCCGAGCATCCGGCCTTGGAGGAGGCGATCCGGCTGCTGCTGACCGCCGAGACCAGCTGCTACTGGTACTGGACTGGGCAGACGGTCTGGGACCAACAGGTGACCAATGCCGCGAACCTCGGCCACAGTCGGCTCAAGGCCGAGCTCGATGAGCTGGTGGCCGCCGGCCGCGACCGGCGCGGGCCGACCATCTTCCCACCCTGGATCGTGCCGGAGAATCCGGGCGGCAAGCGCTGGGGTCAGGGCTGCCTGCTCGATGCCCCGCGCGAGGCGCTGCTGCACAGTTTCGTCGCCGATTGCTCGGGGCTGAAGCGGGTCGAGCTGGTGCTGCGCACCGAGGCCGGCGAGCAGCGCCTGCCGATG
>CAZTYV010000312.1:0-2835 GCA_964617675.1 uncultured Halochromatium sp.
CAGCAAGGACGAGACCACGATCATTGACGGCGCTGGCTCCGACAGCGAGATCAAGGGCCGCTGCGACCAGATCCGCGCTCAGGTCGAGGAGACCAGTTCCGACTACGACCGCGAGAAGCTGCAAGAGCGCCTGGCCAAGCTGGCCGGTGGTGTTGCTGTGATCAAGGTTGGCGCCGCGACCGAGGTCGAGATGAAGGAGAAGAAGGCGCGCGTCGAGGATGCCCTGCACGCGACCCGTGCGGCGGTGGAAGAGGGTATCGTCGCCGGTGGCGGTGTCGCTCTGGTCCGCACCCTGAACAAGATTCGCGGTCTGAATGGCGCCAATCACGACCAGGATGCCGGCATCAAGATCGCGCTGCGCGCGATGGAAGAGCCGCTGCGTCAGATCGTGATGAACGCGGGTGACGAGGCCTCCGTGGTGCTGAACAAGGTCGCCGAGGGCGAGGGCAACTACGGCTACAACGCGGCCACGGGCGAGTATGGCGACCTGGTCGACATGGGTATCCTCGACCCAACCAAGGTGACCCGTACCGCGCTGCAGAACGCCGCTTCCATTGCCGCGCTGATGATCACCACCGAGGCCATGGTGGCCGAGGAGCCGAAGGACGAGCCGTCGATGCCCGCGGGCGGCGGCATGGGTGGCATGGGCGACATGGGCATGATGTAAGCCCTGCTGCCGGGTCGCTGCCGTTCGCCGATCGGCGCGGTAGCGGCTGGATCGCAAAAGGCCCCGCACATGCGGGGCCTTTTTGTTGTCCGAGCGCTTGAAAAACACCCGGGATGCCAATCACACATGCGCTCGAGATCTGCCATACTATCGGGCAGTGCTCGTTTCAAAACGGATACCTACGAGAAAATCCTCAGATGTGTTCTCGTCACTCATCGTCCTACGGGTTCATCCTGTGCGCGGCGCTGCTCCTGCTGGTGCCGGGCGTCCAGGCCGCCGGGCCCGAGATCCATTCGGGCGTGGCGCTCATCATCGATCACGAGGGCAACCGGCTCTTCGAGCGCAACGCGACCGAAGTGCGCCCGATCGCCTCGATCACGAAGCTGATGACGGCGATGGTCGTGATCGACGCGGACCTTCCGCTCGATGATCAGATCCTGATCACCGAGGCAGACCGCGACCGACTGCGCTGGAGCCGCTCGCGACTGCGCATCGGCGAGGCCAAGCTCACCCGACTCGACCTCCTGCGTACCGCCTTGATGTCGTCCGACAATCGCGCTGCCGCGGCGCTCGGGCGCACCACCTTCGCCGGCGGCACGCCGGCCTTCGTTGAGGCGATGAACCAGAAGGCGTGGGCGCTTGGCATGCGGGATACGCGTTTTGCCGATGCGAGTGGGCTCGACGGCGGCAATCAGTCGACGGCCGAAGACCTGGTGCGCTTGATCAATGCCGCGGCGCGGTATCCGCTGATCCGCGAGATCTCGGCCACCGGTGAGACCAGCCTGTCGCCGCATGCCAAGGGACCGCCATTGCAGTACCGTAATACCAACCCTCTGACCCGCGATGAGCGTTGGCAGGTCGAGCTCTCCAAGACTGGCTATCTCAACGAGGCCGGGCGCTGTCTGGTCATGCAGGCGGTGATTGAGGATCGGCGCGTCTATGCGATCTTCCTCAACGGTCAAGGGAAGCTCACCCCGATTGGTGACGCCAATCGACTGCGCGCCTGGCTCGAGCAGACCCACGAGCTCAAGACGGCGACACTGAGCGCGCATAAGCATTGACCCGCTTGCGCCTGGTTCGATGATCGTACTGGTCGACATCGGCAATACCAGCCTGAAGTGGTGCCGCCTCCAGGGGCAAGCCCTCGGCCCGATGGGCGTTGCCCGTCACTCTGGTGCGCTCCCGATCGATGTGCTCGCAAGCTGGGAGCAGCTTGAACGGGTCGAGAAGGTTCTGGTCGCCAGTGTCGGGCCGGAGCCGGTCGTTGCGGCGGTGCGCTCCGCGGCTGCTGCCTACTGGCAATGTCCCCTCATACGCATCGAGAGCCAGGCGCAGGCGCAGGGCGTGCGGATTGCCTACGCGGATGCGGACCGTCTCGGCGTTGATCGTTTCCTCGCCCTGGTCGGCGCGCACTGGCTTGGTGGAGGTCAGCAGGTTGCTGCCCATTCCGGAGCCGCGTCTGGACGCGCTGCGGATGACTCGCGCCCAGACCACCGGCGGCCTCAACCTGCCGCTGAGTCCGCCCCGGAGCCCGCCCCGGAGCCCGCCCCTGAGTTCGCCGTACCCAAGCTCATCGTCGACGCCGGAACAGCCATCACCTTCGACGCCTTGCTCGCCGATGGCACCCATCTCGGAGGCCAGATCCTGCCGGGCGTCACCCTGCTGCGCCAGACCCTGCTGCGCGACCTCCAGCTACCACCGCACCAAACGCAGGACCATGCCGAGGCCTGGGGCGCCGACACGGGATCGGCGATCGCCGCGGCGAGCCTTCAGGCCCCCGCCGCACTCGCGGAGCGACTGCTGCAGCAGTTGCAGCGATACACTGGGATCAAGCCGCGCCTCATCCTCACCGGCAGCGATGCCGAGCGCCTCACCCCGCTGCTGCCCGAGCCACACGAACACCAACCCGCGCTCGTCCTTCAGGGACTTGCGCGGTTCGCTGCAAAGAATCCCGTCTAGCAGACACCCGCCCCCGCGCAGAGAATCGGCCTGCCCGCCCGGGCGGGGAGCGTTATGCTGAGCCTACGCCGCGGCGCAACTCATTGAGCAAAGCGCCAGCGTGCACTAGACTTAGGAGCTGACCTAAACACAGGCTGGCGTAGCTCAGTTGGCAGAGCAGCTGATTTGTAATCAGCAGGTCGTCGGTTCGAATCCGTCCGCCAGCTCCA
>CAZTYV010000313.1:0-2819 GCA_964617675.1 uncultured Halochromatium sp.
TCCCGCGGCGCTCGGCCTGAAACTGATAGGGCGGCTGATCGGACCAGGCAACCACCAGATGTCGGTCTGAGGATGCCGAGACCGGGGCCAGGGGCTCCTCGACGGGCGGCTCATCGACCAGCGCCTCACCCGCACTCGCGACAAGCGCTGCCATGCCAAGGCCCGCGATCACGGCGAGCACAGTCCAAATACGCCGCATTCCCGCCCAGCTCCATCGCCCATCCGATACACCACCCACAGCACCGCAGCCTAACCGACCCCGCGCGACCGCTTCAAGGCGGTGTGACAGGCATGGACAGGACCCAAAGGCGCCCTCGCTGCAACACGATCCGCAACAGGATCAAGCCCAGGGACTCAGGTCAGCGAGCGTCCTGTCAGCCTGCGGTAGACCTCGAAACCGGCCTCGCGCTCGCGGCAGCGCAGGATGGCGGAGCGCCCCGGGGTGCTCGGGTCGCGCTGGACCTTGACGCCCAATGTCTCGGCCGCCTGCAGGTGCTCATCACTGAGGTCCGCCTCGCCGAACACCGAGATCACGTAACCGCCTGGAATCGGTGGCGGTGGGCTGAAGTCATCGCCGTCCACCAGCGCCACCCAGGCCGGGATGAAGTCTGGCCCATAGAGATCGAAGAAACCGTTCGAGCCGCGAAGATGGGCCTCGATCGGCTTGCCGCCGATCAGCTCGATGTTGCAGATGCCGGTATAGCCGGCCAGGTTGCGGCGCACCCAATCGCCGACCCAGGCCTCGATCTCCGGCAGCTCGACGCCGATCGCCCAATAGACCGATCGGGATGCATCCTTGAGGTCCGAGCCGCGTGTATGCGCAAACCAGCGCGGCTCACCGTCCTGCACCAGACAGTCGCTACTGGTATGGGTCCCGGTCAAGCGCTCGCACCAATAGCTACCAGGCTCCATCGGCACCTGATCGGCGCGCACCGAACGTGCACTCAGGCCCATCCCGGCCAGATTGGTGATCGGCTTGACGAACACCTCGGCGTCCGGGGCGATGCCCAGATCTATCGGCGAGACCCCGCAGGGCGCCGCGGTGAGCCCGGCATCCAGCGCCAGCCGCAGCTTGTCGTAGATGTGGCGATGCGCCGGATTCAGCCGCCAGGCCGCCGCGTCGTTGACTGGGAGCTGAGCGCGCGGCTGCGGCTGGAACAAGTATCTGCGCTCGGGGAGTACGCCGATAAAGGGCATGGTCAACCATCGGTGGATGGCCGGTGAGACCGCCTACGAGTAGCGATGCCATCACCGTTCTGCGTGTATTCCCCTCGAGAGGTGCGTTGCATCACCGCCGGTTCAATGGCCGCGGGGCTCGCAACCTTGGCATCCCGCGGCAACGCGGACGACGCCACGACCGGGAACCCTTGTAGTCGTGCTTGGACCCAGGGGCTTGGACTCAGGCCGGGCGAGCCGCCGGGGTATAACTCCCGAGCCAGTAGGTGCCAGCCACCAGCACACCGCTCAGCCCCATCCCCAGCAACAGCGGTGTCGCGCTGGCATCATGCAGCAGGCTGATCAGCGAGCCACTGACCGCGCCGGCACCGAAGCGCATGGCACCGGCAAAGGCCGAGGCCGTCCCGGCCAGCGCCGAGAAGTCGGCCATGAACCCGGCCATGGCGTTGCCCATCACCAACCCGGACATCCCCAGATAGAAGCCGGCAGCCGGCGCGATGAGCCAAAGGCTCGGCGTGTCGAGCAGTGCAAGACCAAGCAGCAGCAGCGCCGCCAGCCCCTGGAGACTCACGCCGATGCGCAGCAGGGTCTCGGCACCGATGCGCGGGATCAGCCGTGTATTGAGGAATGCGACCAGCAGCGCCGCGGCGATGTTGACGCCGAACAACGGCCCGAACAGCGCCGCCGAGACGCCGTGCAGCTCGATGTAGACGAACGGCGAGGCGACGATGAAGCTCATCATCCCGGCAAAGCTGGCCGAGGCGGTGACCAGATAGCCCATGGCCCGACCATGGCCAAGGACGCGCCGATACTGCCCCAACTGGGCGAGCAGGCGCGGCTGGCGATGCGCCACGGCCAAGGTCTCCGGCACGCTGCTGAGGAACAGCACCGCCGTGCCCAGCGTGATCGCGAGCAGCAGCACGAAGATCCAGCGCCAAGAGCCGATCAGCAGCACCAGGCCGCCCAGGCTAGGCGCGATCAGTGGCGCCAAGCCCATCACCATCATCACCAGCGTCATCATCCGCGCGTAGTCGTCACGCTCGAAGCAGTCGCGGACCACGGCAGGAACCGCCACGGCGGTCGCCGCGCCGCCGATCGCCTGCAGCCCCCGGCCGAGCAGCAGGACCTCCATCGACGGGGCCAGCGCGCAGATCAGTCCGCCCAGCGCGAACACCGCCAACCCGCCCGCGATCAAGCGTCGACGCCCGTAGACATCGGACAGCGGGCCCAGGATCAGCTGCACGCTTGCGAACAGCGCCAGGTACAGCGTCACGCTGACCTGGGCCAAACGGATGTCGCTCTCGAGATCGCGGGCGAGCGCCGGCAGGCTCGGCAGGTAGAGATCGATCGCAAAGGGGGTCAAGGCCGCCAGCGCGCCGAGGGCGAGCAACAGCGCGGGGCGGATCGGTGTGGTGGTGGTCAGACGGTCTCCCTGCGATTGCGCTCGGCGCGAGCGCCGAGCGTGTCAGACGATCGAAACGGCAAAACGGCTCGTCCCCGCGCCTCAGGCCGCCTTCGCCCCGGCCTGCACGCCGGCGACCGGCGCCACCTCGCAGAGCAGGGACTTGAACGGCGGGAAGCCGCTGATCGGGTCGAGTGCGCCGTCGTCGGTCAGCTCGTTGACGTTGGCGTGGTTCCAGGCG
>CAZTYV010000314.1:0-1497 GCA_964617675.1 uncultured Halochromatium sp.
CAGCGCCAGCAGCAGGAGGCCACACAGCCGCAGCCAGGGCCGAGCGATACCGGGACCGGTGGCGCTCCTCCGCAGCGGGCGGCAGGACTGCCGAGCCGGACGGTGACGATCCAGATCGACGGCACGAATGCCCGCGCCACCGTCGATGAATCAGCCGAGGACGACGTGATCGATTTGATCCGGACCGCAGCGGAGCGCGCAGCATGAGCATCACCCTGACCCGAGACGACAACTCGGCCGTACTGGCCCTGAACAAGGACCTGGTCTGGGCCGACGAGCATCAATGGTCGCCGACCAGCGACGTGGAGGAGCGGACCGTCACAGGCGGCTTGATCGTCGAGCCCTGGACGATGGTCGCAGGCCGCCCCGTCACGCTGCAGAGCGACGGCGACGACTTCGGCCTGGTGCTGCGCTCGCAAGTGGAGACGCTCAGAGCCTGGTCAGCCGTGGCGGGCCTGACGCTGGAGCTCAGCTTTCACGGCCAGGTGATGGCGGTGAACTTCCGCGCGCTGGACGGCCCGGCCGTCGCCGCGACTCCGATCTGGACCGCCGGCGCACCGTCGCCGACTGACCGCATGCAACTGACACTGAAATTGAGGACGCTATGAGCATCCAGGAACAGAACATCGTATTCGTCGAAAGCCAGGTGATGGACGACGTGCCCGAAGGCGGCGGCGCTGCCACCGGCAATGTGATCGTCGACGGACAGATGAACAATGTGTATCCGGACATCTCAGATCTGGACCGCACGCTCGGCCGGTTCAATCTGCGCAAGTGGTTCATCGCTGTGCGCACCGCGACGACGGATCTTCTGGGTGGCCTGAAGTCGGTCATCACCGGCCTGCCGGAAGACGATTCGATCGGCTATGCGCTGTTCTCAACGAACGACCCTTTCGATCGACGCGCGGATGCGATCAACCGGGTCGAGGCCTATCTGTTCAAGGGACCGATGTGGCACGGCGTGCTCTATGAGAATCACATCGCCGGCATGCAGGCGATCAACATCGTCCAGCGCGTCAATACCGAGCTGCCTCCGATCGGCAAGACGCTGACGCTGGTCCAGAACGAGGGCGAGCCTGACGAGGTCGAGCAGTACGTTCGCGTGACTGATGTCGACGTGGTGCTGACCACATTCACGGATGACCAGGGCGACTATCAGCGCTGGGTCGTCACGCTGAGCCTGTCTGATGCGCTGCTGAACGACTTCACCGGCCACACCGTGAACCGACAGGATGACTACGATTTCGATGTCGGCGCGCGGTTGCGCGACACCACCGTGGCCGATGCCGCCCGCTACCACGGCAGCCAGCGCCTGGCCGAAGCGGCGGCGATCGGCGACACGACGGTGAAGGCGCAGAGTCAGTTTGCGCAACTGGTGCCGAGCGCACGCTCCGAGTCGCCGCTGGTCAATCAATTCCTGAATCCTGATCTGGTGCAGGTGTTCGACGCCGGCACACGCGACGTCGAGGTGCCGCAGCAGGCCCACACGCTGGCGCT
>CAZTYV010000314.1:1597-2799 GCA_964617675.1 uncultured Halochromatium sp.
GGCGAGGCGGTTCAGCCGGGCACGTTGGATCTGTCCTGGACGTCGGATTCGGTCAACCGCACGGCGTCTGTCTCGGCCGCCGGCGACATCACCGGCGATGCCACCGGGTTTTTCTCTCACGTCGCGGGCAAGGGCTGGATCGAGTTTCCGATCCCTCCCGACAGCACATCGCTGCTCGGCCTGGACTATGAGCGCGTGACCGAGATCCAGCAGACGTTCACCGGCGTGACCGAGTCAGGCGGTTTGGCGACTCTAAACGTAGGTCAGGCGATCGAGGCGGGAACGGTTCGCGCTGAGTGGAGCACCGAGAGCTCTTTTCGGTTCGACCAGACTCAGCGTCGCAGGGTTTATCGGAAAGAACTTGGAACGTGGTCCGTCGTTGAAGTCGATCGCAGCGCCCACACGGAGCGGGTGACGCGCCTGAACCACGAATCCAGCGACGATGGATCGGGCGAAATTGTCAATGCTACAGGTTCGGTCAACTACACCACCGGTCAGATAGCTTTGCCCGTCCTGCCGGACACTGAGCAATTAAGTTGGAGCTTCGAGTCATCTACATGGGAGGCTTCCGAAACCAACAACCAGGATTTCGTTTCGGGCGTCGTCGACGTCTGGTTCGTGCCCGCTGGCGCGTCGACCACCACTGTCTCCAAGACGATCAGCATCCCGCCGATCACGTTCCGAGTGTTGCCGCGCCTGCTGGATGGCTTTGCGGTGCCGAACTCGATCGAGTTCACCTGGAATGGTGAGACCTACCAGGACAACAACGGGACGATCACCCGCAGCGGCGGCATCGTCGCCGGATCGATGAACTACTTGTCTGGTGTCGCCACGCTGACCGATTACGTCACCGGCGCGGGATCGATCGTGGTCACAAGCCTGCTGGTGCGCTTCGGTGACTGGATGGCCATCGAGGCGAGCTTTCGAACTGGCTCTCGGCCGCTTGCGCCGGAGTCGGTGCAGCTGGTCGCCGTGACTGAGACAGGCGATCAGATCACCGGCACCTTCGATGAAAACGGCGACCTGGTCAGCGACGATATGCGGGGCACTGTCAACTATGAATTCGGCACCGGACAAGTTGAGTTCGGCGCGATGGGCCCGGACCCGGACAACCCGGGCGGGCCGGAGATCTGGATCCCGACGCGCGTCGACCCGGCGACGATCACCTACAACGCGGTCGCGTTCCGCTACGTGCCGCTGCC
>CAZTYV010000315.1:0-2775 GCA_964617675.1 uncultured Halochromatium sp.
ATCGTCGCGCTCATCAACAACGAGCGCGTCACCCTGAAGCGTTTCTATGTCGAGACCGATGGCATCCGCCTGCAACCAGCCAACCCGGAGATGGCGCCGATCTACCTCAAGCGCGAAGAGCTGGAGATCCTGGGGGTCGTCACCGGCGTGATGCGCATGACCGAGTGATGGCTTGAGATCAGGTGGTCAGATGCTTGTCGAGGTACTGGAGCGGTGTGCGGCGGCTTGGCGGGGTTCGACCGCAAGCGACGGCAGGACCCAGGTCGGACGAACGGCCGTCGCTGCCTTACCCGATGCGGGGGCCAACCCGGTACCGACCAAGACCGCATCGATGCCTGCGGCCTTTGCCCCAGCGATATCGGTGGCGAGCTGATCGCCGAGCATCACCAACCGGGTGACACCGAGCTGGCGACGGGCGATCTCAAACAGCGCCGGCGCCGGCTTGCCGAGTCGGACGAAGCCGATGCCCTGACCGGGCCACCGCTCGCGGATGATGGCCTCGAGCATCGCCGCCAAGGCCCCGGCGGTGAGGCCGACCCGCCCCGGCGCCACCGGATAGATCAGGTCGGGATTGCAGAGCAACAGCCGCAACGGCAGACCGGCATCGAGTCGATGCAGCAAGAGGCTCGCGGCCAGATCCATGTGCTCGGGCCAGCGCAGATCCTGCTGATCGGCGATGATGAGCGCCTCGGCCTCGAGCGCCTCCTCGAACGGTACCGGGATGATGCCTGCACGCTCGGCATAGCGACGTGCCCCGGCTGGACCTAGGACCAAGGCCCGTATCCCGCGCAGATCACCACTCACCGCAGGCTCGGCCAATAGCGAGCCCGAGGTGAGGATGCGCTCGGCCGGGATCGACAGTCCAAGGGCCGCGAAGGTCTCACTGAGCTCCTCGGGTAGACGACTGGCGGCATTGGTGAGCACCCGCCAAGGACAGCCGGTGCGCTCCAGCTCCTCGAGCAGGTCAACCGCACCGGGCAGGGCACGCTCGCGATCGACCAGCACACCGTAGGCATCGAGCAAGAAGCCCTCGTAGCGGGCGCGCAGGGAGTGCAGGTCAATCAGGGGTGCAAGGTCTGTCATCGGCGTCTCGCCTTGAGTGATCCCGTATCATCGTCGAGCCGTCTACAGGCGATCGATCACCATCATCGCTGCTTGACCGCCTGAGTGTTGTCTCCTAGAGCCAAGCGTCTTTGGTCGAGAACAACACAATAGCGCCCGGAGCGGTGTCCGCCTGCTCCGGGCGGCCTGTCTACGCTATACCCCCAAAGCATCCCGACCTTCTTTTGAATGCGGCAAACTCGCCGCTACATCTGGAAACCCTTCCAGGAAAATCACGTTATTCCGATGATTTCGATACGATAGAAAAATATATTCATTCCAATAGTTGCGGCTCAAGCCGAATTTCATCAAATGATCATAAGCCAATTCCTCAGTGTCTTGATGGATCTTGGGTAGGTTTCTCTTGAAGTAGGCCAGCCAGTCATCTTCAACAGAAGACAGAAACGCCCGCCCTGGACCGAGCTTGCCCAAGACATACGGCGTCGTGAAAACGAGCGAATAGTCAAATATTGAGTTTTCAAAGGGTGGTGGCAGTAGACGGACCAACCAGATTTCCCCAATGTTGCCCACATAGCCGCTCGCCGATAACGCTTTTACCTCGCGATTCGTTATCAATTCACGCAAGAATACAAATCGGCCGGATGCACCTTCATGCCGATAGATTCCCATCCTTGACGTCTGCATCGTCTCAAACAGGCTTGTCAACCCATCATCAACATGTTGGAATATCGCAAAATCCGTCGCGATCGTGGCCAAGGTTTCTGTCTTCGCACCGGAAGAACATAAATCAAAAAATCCCCAGCAGGTGAAATACGACACGGTGAGCGGACTCATCGGCGGGCCAGACGGAATATACCCTTCCATCGCTTCGGCATAGGCATCTGCCAATTTGTCTACCATCGGCAGTTCAGCGATCTGCTCAATAAGGATGGACAGTTGATTCTGAGCATAGATGTACAAGCCATGCAGTGGATCGTAATCCGTCAGTTTGTCTTTCGAGATCACTGTCCTTTGATAGTCTTCAGATCTTAATCTGGCTTCTCTCCAATCGGCGATGTTTGTCACCTTCTGCTGGAGATGTTGCCGAGCTGAGGCGATCACTTTTCTCGCGAGTGGACCTCTACCGGTACTCATGGCCTTTTTGGATTGTGCTTTTCTTTTCATCGCTCGTTCACAGCATGTTTGCAGAGACACTCCAACCGAGCATGTCTGAGTGACTCGCAATCGTAGCATGACGATCGTTGACGTCCCCTGCTGGCCGATTGCGACCGATCATGTGTCTCGCGTCCCCGAGTCTGTGTTGCCGCTGCTGTGGCGGCGAACGAAACGGACATCGCCAGCGCGGACGATTCCGCGCATCGACCATAAGATCCTTCGAGCGACGTCCTGCGCCTCGCATCAAGACCGCCCCGCCTTCAATTGGTCATGCAGCCACTGCTCCACCGCCGCCTGCGCTTGCGGGCATGGCGCTTGGTTGGCAAAGCCCTTCAGCTGATCCAAGAACACAGCACCACCGTCGCGCAAGCGTAGCCCCAAGGTCAGCCGTTCCGGCTCCAACACCTTGTAGACCGCATACTGACCATCGTAGACCCGATCGGTGTAGGAGGCCACGCAATGGCGCATCAACTGGGTCTCCAACTGCAGTGCATCCGGCGTTGTGATCGCCTGAATCGATGCGGTATCAGCGAACGGGGCCGGTGGAAAGGCGAGCAG
>CAZTYV010000316.1:0-2727 GCA_964617675.1 uncultured Halochromatium sp.
GCGGGCCTGGTCGGTGCCGATCCGGGTGCTGCCGATCACCGACGACCCGATCCGGACGATCGTCACCGTGGTCGACGAGGCCGGAGAGCGCCACGACGTCTCGTTCCAGGACTACTTCGTGCGACTCCGCCACGGCATTCCGGTCGAACGGGTCCGCTTCGAGGGGGCACCGGCGCTCACGGAGGCGGCCCGTTCGGCGTTGGCCGAGAGCGACACAGCGAGCTTCAAGGCTTGGCGCTTGGGCTCGGTGGCCTCGCCATCAATCAGCGCCAAGCGGACCAGCTCGTCGCGCGCCACTTGGCGCGGGTCTTCACCGCGCAGGCTGACGCGTCGGCTCAGATCGCGTATCCGCTCGATGCTCAGCGCGCCGGCGAGCTGATCGAGCACGCCGCTCAAGGCGGGATGGGCTGTGGTGGCTGCAGGCGGCGACCAGCCCCAGGCAGACGACGAAGACGCGATTCAGGGTAAGGCCGACGAATGAACGGCGCACAGCAGGTTGGGACATAGGCTTTGTTCCTGATAACTCCGTGCGGGTTGGCTGCGGGGCTTTCGGGTTGAGTTTGGCCGGTTACTTGGGTGGTTGCTCGTGTGGCGGCTCAATCGACCGGGTCGGCGCCTGATGCTGGCAGGCTTCCAATCCGTCCACGCCCGCTTCGCTTCACCTCCAGCATGGCCAGATCGGCCTGATGCAGCAAGGCATCCAGGTTCACGGGCTGGTCGGCTCGCAGGCAGGTGAGGCCGATACTGGCGTTCAGGCTCAAAGGCTCGCCCTGATCGTTGAGGATCTTGGCCGCCCGGATCTCCTCCAGCAGGCGCTCGGCAAGGCCAAGCGCGGCTGTTTGATCTTGACTGATGAGCACGACGAATTCATCACCGCCCCAGCGGCCAACGACGTCCTCGGCGCGGGTGACCCGGCTGCAGCAGGCGGCAAAGGTCTTGAGGGCGCGATCGCCGACATGATGACCATGGGTATCGTTGATGGTCTTGAAGCGATCGACATCGAGCAACAGCAACGCAATCCAGCCCTGAGTCCGCCGCGCCCGGGCGATCTCGCGTTCCGCCAGCGCGGTGAAGTAGGAACGGTTGGCGATCCCGGTCAAGGGGTCCGTGCGCGCCTGCTGCTGCAACGCGCTGCGCCCTTCGAGCAAACGCAGGTAGTTACGCAGGGCAATAAACCCCAGCGCCATGATCAGGGCCCAGCCCGACACCGCCAGCCAGGCCAGACGATACCAGTCCGCCAACCAGTTGGCGCGATCGATGCCGAGGATGATCGTATAGGGGGTCCCCTCGACCTTCCGTATGCCCCAGTAGCGGTGTCTCTGGTCCAGCGGAGAGCGCGCGGAGGGGAGGATCCGAAACCGTTCGTCGGAGGCGAAGAAGTCATTCATGGTTGGGTCGTCGAACAGCTGCCCGATCGCCTGCGGGAACGGCGGGTAGCGCGCCAGCAGCATCTGTTGGTCGTCCTCGATCGCCAGGGAATCGAGGCGACCCGTGCCCAGGCGGGCCAGCCATTGGCTGAAGAACTCGAGATCCAGGGCAATGGCGACCATGCCGAGAAAGCGCCCGTTTTCATCCCGTAGGGCGCGTGCATGGGTCACATTCACCTGGCCAGTATTGGCGCGAAAGCCGCGCGTCACCAGGCTATCGAGCTCGGGATCGGCCTGCAGCCGCTGACAGTATTCGCGCTCGCTGGCGTCGAAACCGAGCCTGGCGTTGCCATGTGTGACCACGCACGCGCGATCGAAGGCACCGTAGATAATGGCATGGGGAAAGGTCTTGTAGCGTTGCTCGAGCCGTTGGCTCAGATCGGCATGGGCCTCGGGGTCAGGATGGGGATAGCGCAGGTCATCGGGGTCGATCTGGCCGGCCATGTCCCGCAACAGGTAATCCGAGGCGACAAAGGCGCCGCGAATCCATTCGGCGATCAGTTCAGAGGAGAAGGCCAGGCGACTCTCCTGAAGCTCCAGGGTCCGCTGATACGACGTCCAGAGGAACAGGCCCAGGAGAAGACTCGACAGGCCCAACAGCAGCCCATAGGCGGCAAGCCCTGAACTCCTTTTTTGCAACTGACGACTCCTGACTAACCCAAGCCCGAGAGGATACCGACGACCTTGCTTGATGTCACAAGCCGGTCGGCTGGGCCGCTAAACTGCCCTTTCATCTCGGCGATCATAGCGAAATCCATGCTGATCGCGCGACGCATTGCACCGAGGGTTGCTGATCTTCAACCATGTGGTATCCCATAAAGATCGCGCTCTTGATCCTGATGTGTTTCACCACCGCAATGGCCGCGAGCACCGAATCCTCGGCGCCAACGCCAACGCCAACGCCAACGCACGGAGTCCTGTTCGAGGCGGTGCGCGTCTTCGACGGCACCGCCGAGCAGCTCACTGAGCCGATGCAGGTGTTGGTGGTCGGCAACCGCATCGTACAGGTCTCGGCAGAGCCGATCGCGCCGCCGGCCGAACTCGAGCTGAGCCGCATCCAGGGCGCTGGCCGCACCTTGATGCCGGGGCTGATCGATGCGCACACGCATGTGATGTACGCCACCCTGTCGCAGCAGGCCATCCTCACCAGCGATCTCGGTTTCCTCAATGTCGCCGCGACCAAGGCGGCGGCGGACATGCTGATGCGCGGCTTCACCAGCATCCGCGCGATCTCGGCGGTCCGGTGTTAGGGCTCAAGCGCGGCATCGACCTGGGGCTGGTGCCGGGGCCACGCATCTGG
>CAZTYV010000317.1:0-2715 GCA_964617675.1 uncultured Halochromatium sp.
TGACCTTCTCCTCTGAAAAGTCCTCGACTTGAGGTTAGCCTGTTCTCCGAACGAGGAGACAGACGATGAAGAGAAGCCGTTTCAGCGAAGCGCAGATCATTGGTATCCCGAAGGAGCACCAGGCGGGCATGAGCGCGCCCGATCCGTGCCGGAAGCACGGGATCCGTGACGCGACCTTCTACAACTGGCGACGGAAGTACGCTGGCATGGAAGTTGCCGATGCCAAGCGGCGGAAGGCGCTCGAGGCCGAGACCGCGACGCTGAAGAAGATGCTGGCCGAGCAGATGATGGATGTGGCCACGTTGAAAGAGCTGCTCGGACAAAACTTCTGAGGCTCGGTTCGAGGAGGAAAGCGGTGGACTGGGCCATGAAGCAGAGAAGCTATTCGCAACGGCGGGCCTGTGCGCTCGCCGGGATCGACCCGCGTGTGTCCCGGCGCAAATCGAAACGTCCGCAGGACATCGAACTGCGGAGCAGGATGAAGGAACGCGCCTCGGAGCGGCGCCGGTTCGGCGACCGGCGTCTGCATATCTTGCTGAAACGCGAGGGCTGGCCCCCTCTCGGCAGATTTGGCTTTGCCAAATCGCCTGCCGGGCAATGGGTGAACTGGAAGAAGCTGTACCGTTTCTACCGTGAAGAAGGGCTAACGGTCCGAAAACGTGGCGGACGCAAGCGTGCGAATGGGACAAGGGCGCCCATCACGATCCCGCAGGGACCGAACCAACGGTGGTCGCTCCACTTCGTGTCGGACGCTCTCGCTGACGGCAGGCGCTTCCGCATCCTCTGCAGTATCGATGACTTCAGCCGGGAGTGTCTGGCCACCGTGGTCGATACATCGCTGTCCGGACATCGCGTTGCCCGTGAACTGGACCACATCGCCGAGATGCGTGGCTTTCCCTGCCTTGTGGTCAGCGACAACCATTGCCCGGCAGGCGATTTGCAAAGCAAATCTGCCGAAAGGGGGCACCGAGCTGACCAGCAACGCCATGCTGAAATGGCAGGAGGATCGCCAAGTGGAATGGCACTACATCGCGCCGGGCAAGCCCATGCAGAACGCGTTCATTGAATCGTTCAATGGCAGGCTCAGGGACGAGATGCTTCTGTAATCGGGGCGTGTTCGTCAAGTGCGGTCGGGTCTGGTTCCGTCATGGGGTCATGCTTCTGTCCGCGGTCGGCCCGTTTTAGGGCGCGCCGCATGTTGGCGGTCGAAGGTGAGGCGGACCATGCTAAACGGCGGGCTTGCGTGATTGCGCGCAGAAGCAGCACCAGGCACTCGTGCGGCCTTCGCCTCATCCCCGTCCCTGACGGGACCCTTTCCGAAGCACTGGCGAGTTGGCGCGCCGGCTTCGGGATCAGATCATGCAGCGGCTCCCCAGTGGAAAGGGGCATCGTCGCGCCACATGCGATGCATTACGACGGCAAGCTTGCGCGCCACCGCGATCTTCGCCTTTTTCAGACTGCTCCGCTTTGCGATCCTCAAGCCCCAGGCTCGGATCGACGTCCACTGCCGGGAACGGGTGAGCATGACGTGGGCCGCGGTAAAGAGCGCCGTGCGCGTGAAGGCATCGCCGGATCGGCTGATGCGACCTCTCACGTCGGTCTCACCGGACTGGTATTGTCGTGGGGTAAGACCAAGATGAGCCCCGACATCGCTCGAGCGGCGGAAGCGCCCCGGGTCATCGATTGTCGCCTTGAATGCCAGCGCCGTGACCGGAGCGACTCCGGGAATGGTCATGAACCGGCGGCACAGTTCGTCGTTCGCCGTGAGGCGCAAGAGGGCCCGGTGGAGTTCAGCTAGTTGCGCTTGCATCTCGGCGCGCCCGCGAAGCAATGCGGACATACAGAGCTCGAGGTTCGTGTGCCCCTCCACAAGTTCACGCACCCTGGCATCGAAGTCCCTCGCCGCGACACGGCCGACCTTCAGCCCGAACGGACGCAGAAGTCCACGGATCTCGTTCTCGTGGTCGCGCAGCTTGTTGACGAAGAACTCGCGCGACATCAGGAGCGTGCGCATCTCCTGGCTCTCCGTCGACTTCACGTGGACGGCCTTGAACCAGCCCGAGCGGATGAGTTGCGCCAGAGATCGGGCGTCATTGCGGTCATTCTTGTTGCGGTTCATGGCCACCATTGCAGCCTTGGCATGTCGCGCTTCGATGCAGACGGCGGGAAAGCCTGCGCTCGTGAGGCCATTGTAAAGCCATTGCGACAAAGGCCCGGCTTCGAGACCAACTCGCTCGAAGGTGCCATCGATACCACCCAGCACTTCGCCGATGTCGGCAGGGTCTGAAACCGCTTTTGCCTCGAGGATCATTCCGCCCTCGGCATCTACTACACAGATGCTGGTCATCTCGAGTGAGACGTCGAGGCCCACATACAATACTCTGGTCATGGTCTTTCTCCCGGTCATGGATTTACCGGCAAGCAGACTACCGGCGAATCTGGGGACTGAGCCCCGATTACGCCATCTGAACGAGCACCCGTTCCCAAACCTGCGCCAGGCCCGCCCCTTGATTGCGGCATGGCACGACGACTACATCACCACCGCCCGCATACAGGCCTCGACGGGCTCACCCCGCGGGAGTATCACCAACGGTCAGAAGGGGACCAAACCCTGAACAAAGCTAATCAATAAACGCGGGCTCCAAGGGAAGCAGGTCAGGCTGGAGGCAGCTGGCGACCGGCTCTTCACTTTCCCCCGCCTCGATGCCGCGCAGT
>CAZTYV010000318.1:0-535 GCA_964617675.1 uncultured Halochromatium sp.
CTGATCATCGACGAGGCCCACGAGCGCAGCCTCAATATCGACTTCCTGCTCGGCTATCTGAAGCAGCTGCTGCCAAAGCGACCGGATCTGAAGCTGATCATCACCTCGGCGACGATTGATCCGCAGCGATTCGCCAATCATTTCGCCGTGACGGCTGTTGATGCCTCGAGCGCTGCGGGCGATGGCTCAGAGAAGGCGTCCGTCGCCGCTGCCCATGCCGATGTGGCAGATGCGAGCCCCGGCAAGCGCAGCGCCGCGCCCATCATCGAGATCTCAGGACGCACCTATCCGGTCGAGGTCCGCTACCGCCCGCCGGAGGAAGAGCACGCCGGCGAGCGCGACGACGCGATGCAGCAGGCGATCTCCGATGCGGTCGCCGAGCTGGCACGTGAAGGACCGGGCGATGTGCTGGTCTTCCTCTCCGGCGAGCGTGAGATCCGCGAGACGGCTGAGACCCTACGCAAGCATCATCCGCCCTCGACCGAGATCCTGCCGCTCTACGCGCGCCAGGGCCCAGCCGAGCAGGCCCGGGTGT
>CAZTYV010000318.1:557-2670 GCA_964617675.1 uncultured Halochromatium sp.
GCCGGCGGGTGGTGCTCGCGACCAACGTCGCCGAGACCTCGCTGACCGTGCCGGGCATCCATTATGTGATCGACCCTGGATTTGCCCGCATCAGCCGCTATAGCCATCGCAGCAAGGTGCAGCGCCTGCCCGTGGAGCGCATCTCGCAGGCCTCGGCCAATCAGCGCAAAGGCCGCTGCGGGCGCATCGCCTCGGGTATCTGCATCCGCCTCTACGACGAGGATAACTTCGCCGCCCGCGCCGAGCACACCGAGCCCGAGATCCGCCGCTCCAACCTCGCCGCCGTTATCCTGCAGATGAAACAGCTCGGCTTCGGCGAGATCGAGCGTTTTCCGTTCGTCGATCCGCCTGATGCCAAGCTGATCTCGGACGGCTATCGGACCCTGGAAGAGCTGGCCGCGATCGATGCCGCGGGCGATCTGACCCCGATCGGTCAGCAGCTCGCGCGCCTGCCGGTCGACCCGCGCATCGGCCGCATGCTGCTCGCCGGCGCCGAGCATCACTGCCTGCGCGAGCTGGCCATCATCGCCGCCGCGCTGGCGGTGCAGGACCCGCGCGAGCGCCCGCTCGAGCAGCAGCAGGCCGCCGACGAGATCCACGCCACCTTCCGTCATCCCGATTCCGATTTTCTAGGATTCCTGAAGCTCTGGTCCTTCCTTGAGCAGGAGCGCCGGCATCTGACTCGGCGCAAGTTCCAACGGCTGTGTCAACAGCACTTTCTGTCCTGGAATCGGGTGCAGGAGTGGCGCGATACCCAGATCCAGCTGCATGAGCTGATGGCCGAGCTGGGCTATCGAGAGAGGTTGACCGGTCGCCAGGGCGAGAACGCGGACAAGAAGGCCGGCAAGCGCCCCAGCGAGAACGCAGACCAGAACGCGGGCAAGAGCGCCGCCCAGAATCCCGGAAAGAACGCCAGAAAGAACCCCGGCCAGCCTGGGCATCATCGTCCTGCCAATCATCAGGCCGAGGGCACTGATGAAGAGATTCACCGCGCGCTGCTGACCGGTCTGCTCAGCACCATTGGGCGCAAGGATGAGCAGCGCGAGTACCAAGGCGCACGCGGCGGTCGCTTCTACATCCACCCTGGCTCGGCGCTGTTCGCAACCACGCCGAAATGGATCGTCTGTGCCGAGCGGGTCGAGACCACGCGCGATTACGGGCGCATCTGCGCCAAGGTCCAACCGGCCTGGATTGAGCGCGCCGGCAGCCATCTGCTCAAGCGCAGCTACTCGGAGCCGCACTGGCAGTCGCGCGCCGGGCAGGTGGCGGCTTTCGAGACCGTCACTCTCTACGGCCTCACCCTATTCAGCCGCCGCCGCGTCAACTACGGCCCGATCAACCCCGCCGAGGCGCGCGAGGTCTTTCTGCGCTCGGCGCTGGTCGACGGCGATTTCGAGACCCGCGCGCCGTTCTGGCGTCACAACCAGGAGCTGATCGAGTACGTGCATCAGCTCGAGGCCAAGTCGCGCCGGCGCGATATCCTAGTTGACGAGGAGGGCATCTACGCCTTCTATCAAGAGCGCGTCCCGTCTGGCATCTACTCCAAGCCGCAGTTCGAGCGCTGGCTACGCAAGGCCACCCAAAAACAGCCCAAACTGCTGCACATGGACCTGGAGCAGGTGATGCAGCACGATGCGCGCGCGATCACCGCCGAGCAGTTCCCCGACCGCATGCGTATCGGCGCCACCGAGCTGCCGCTGGAGTACCGCTTCGAGCCTGGTCATGAGGCCGATGGCGTCACCCTGGTGCTGCCGCCGATGCTGATCAACCAGGTCTCAGCGGAGCGGCTGCAGTGGCTGGTGCCAGGGCTGCTCGAAGAGCGCATCACCGCGATGCTGCGCGGCCTGCCGAAGGCGCTGCGCCGCGTCTTTGTGCCGATCCCCGATACCGCCGCGCGGGTCGCCGCCCGGCTGACCCCATCCGACCGGCCGTTGGTGCGCGCGCTGGGCGAGGAGCTCAAGGCCCTCGCCGGCGTTCAGGTCCCGGAGGATGCCTGGGACGAGGCCGGGCTGCCGTCGTACCTGCGGATGACGTTGCGCCTGATCGATGCCGAGGGTCGTACCCTGGCGCTCGACGATGACCTGCTGCGGCTCAAGCGCCGCGTTGCCGAGGG
>CAZTYV010000319.1:0-2670 GCA_964617675.1 uncultured Halochromatium sp.
GTGCATGGGCGAGCCTGGTCCGCGCCGCGATGCGGTTCAGCTGCAGGCGCAGGAAGTGAGGCCCGACCCGGCGACGCTCGACCGGCAGATCCACATGCGTGGCGAAGGCCTGCACCAGCGCATCGGCCTCATCCGAGGCGCCGGACGCCGCCGAGGCCTCGGCCGTGCAGCCGGTATCGATCAGCAGGATGCGGGTTGAGCCTTCCCCGAACAGTGCGCGCGCGAGCTGCGGATCAGCAAGTCCCATCTCATCAAGATGGCGGCGCCAATGCTTGAGCCAGCCCTGACTGCAGAGGTAGCAGCCCCGCCTCATCGCCTCGGTCACCTCGTCGGGCTGCAGGAGCAGATCGAAGCATTGCGTCAACCGGTGTTGCCAGTCCGGACCACGTCCCCCATCCAGCAGGAGCTCAGCAGAGGGGCGCTGCGCCATGCACGCGCTGCCAACCCAGGCGACCGGCTCATCGGCGGGGATATGCGGATGCCACTCTGGAATATGACCGCGCGCTGGCGACGGCTTGCTGCAGCGCGGCCGATAGCCGTGGATGCGAATCAGTGCGCTCTCCGGGTCACCGACCAGCGCGGCGCGGGCCTCCTCGGCGAAATTGGCGCAGATGAAGAGATGAACCGCCGTATCCGACTCTTGCGCGGTCGCGCGCGACCAGGACGCGAATGACGACATCGGCGCACTCAAGGCTCGCTGGATGGTTGCGGTGCCTCTTCGTCGCGGCACCAGTCGAGCGGATACCGGCCCCAGCGCCGGTTGGCCTCCGCGATCGCCATCAGCACCTCGTCGGGGACCTGCAACGGGATCTCGCCATGGTTATCGGCGAGGGCGAAGCCGCCGCCGCGCCCAGCGGCCGCAATGGCGCGTTTGACCTCGGCCTCGGCCTGATCGGCCGTCCAGCGGCGCATCTCGATCCCATTCAGGTCGCCGAACAGGGCAACCTTGCCGCGCGCGTGTTGCTTGAGGGCTTGCAGGTCGTCCTTGCAACTGACGCCAAGCATTGCGGCGCCGACCGCGGGAAGGTCGTCGATGATCGGCCGAATCTCGCCGGAGGCGAAATGCATGGCCACCGGCGCCTGGATACGGGCAATGGTCTGCTGCGCCAAGCGGTAACCGGTCTCAAGAAAGAGCTCGCGGGGCACCATACTGCTCGAGGACAGGGGATCGAAATAGCAAATGGCATTGGCACCCGCGGCGATCTGCGCGTTGGCCCAATCGATGCAGAAGGTCTGGTTGCGCTGCATGAGCACATCGAAGAGATCGCGCCGCTCATGGATCAGATCGAGATAGGCCTCGAACCCGAGCTGCATCACCGGCAGCGAGAAGGGCGACATGACCACACCGATCACCGGTACCTCACCACGCGCCTCAGCGGCCAGCAGGCGCGTCGTCTCGAGCACGCGTCGCAGGCAGGGCACATCCTCAACAGGCGGCGGCTGCAAGCGCGGGATGTCATCGGCCGAGCGCACCAACGGCGGGCCGGCATTGGGTGGGCCATCATCGCGAAACAGGACCTCGCCACCCCAGGCCTCGGTCTCAATCGCCGCGTAATAGAAACTGTAGAGACAATCGTGACCGTAACGCCGCCGCAATCGCAGCTGCCCCTCGGCGACCTGCTCTGGACGGCTGAAGTAGTCCTTGATCGGCAATCCGAGCTCACGCGCTCCATGCAGGGTCGGCAACAGCAACAGCGGTACGCGATCGGGCTCGCGATGGCCGACCGCCGTCAGTACGCGCTCCATCGAGCTGAGCCGATCCGCGCTCATACGCTGCCCCGGGCAAGACGCTCGACCACGGCAACCACCTCGCCGGCATTGAGCCCGACCGCATCGGCGCCGACCTCGCGCCAGAGCTGATCATCGAACCGATAGGGCGCCCCACCGACAAGCACGCGGGTCTGAGGTGCGTCTTGCCGCAGCCGCTGCATCAGCGCCTCGACCCGCAACGCCGCGGGCAACATCAAGGTCGAGACCAGCAGGATGTCGATCCCGTCCTCACAGACGCGATCGACCAGCGGCTCCACCGCTTGTCGGCCATAATCGAGCACCGATCGACCCGAGGCGCGCATTACCGTGCGCACGATCTGTTTGCCCAGAAGGTGGTAATCCTCAAGCACCGCGATCGCCAAGCGCGGACCCGACTGACCCGCGATCGCCGAATCGCCGTCCGCCGCCCCAAGCCCCCCCAAGAGCTCATCGAGCAGTGCCTCACAGATGCGTCCACTCATGTAGACCTGTGACAGCGCGCAGTCACCCGCATCCCAAAGGTCACCGATCTGCTCGAGCGCCGGGCGCACCAGGGTCTCGACCACCACCAGCGGCGGCAGCTCGCGAGTCGCCGCGCGCAGCAGCGCCGCCGCCTGGAGCCGGTCCAGCCTCAGCAGCGCGTCGCACAGCGCAGAAACCTCAGTAGACATCGCGATCGATCCCGGAAGCTTGCCGGTGCGCCCCATCCCAAGTGCGCCCCATCCCAAGTCCATGCCCGTACATGACCGCGCCGGCCCTTAGGCGGCAGAAGCCTCGTGAACAAAGACTTAGCCCAAGTTGCGAGTATAGCTCCGCGGGCGCGAGCCAGACCTGACCGACCGCAAGCGCCTAGAGACCGATCCTCAGATCCTCAGCCGCGGCCGAACCGCCCGAGCAAGTCGGTGGCGCCGTTCATCACCT
>CAZTYV010000320.1:0-2662 GCA_964617675.1 uncultured Halochromatium sp.
TCGGGCACGCTGGCATCGGGCAGGTTCGGGATGCCGAGCGCGATCTCGCGCAGCTCGGCTTGGATGCCCTCGAGCTCGGCATCCATCGCCTTCAGCCGATCGGCGAAGGCAGCGACCTCGGCCTTGATCGGCTCGATGTCCTCGCCGGCGGCCTTGGCCTTGCCGATGGCCTTGGATTTGACGTTGCGCTGGTTCTGCAGCTCCTGCACCTCGCCCTGCAGCGCCTTGCGGCGGGTCTCCAGGGCGTCGATGCGGGCCACATCGAGGGTGAAGCCGCGGCGAGCGAGCTGCACGGCCACCTGGTCGAGCTCGCTGCGGAGGAGTTTTGGGTCAAGCATGATCGAGTCGATCCATCATCGTGAGCGCGCTCATAGAGCGCATGGGTTCGGTGAATGTGAGGCGGACGCGTGCAGGCCCGAGTCGGCTGGAAGTACCGCGCAACGACCTGCTGCAGCCGCGTTGCCGAGTGCCAACGGTCGCGGTGGAAGAAGGATTGGCGATTGACGCAGCGCCGCGCGAAGCAGCGCATTGATCTGGCTCGCGGTCATCGACACGTGGCTCTACGATCAGTGTCGTCCCGATGTTGTCGACGCAGCGTCGCCGCACTCAATGCTCACGCTCCAGGAGACCACATGCCCAGGCTCGACGAAGTCCTTGATACGCTCGATCGCGACGCGCGCACGGTCGGGTCGATCGAAGAACTCCAGCACGAGCGGCAGATCGGTGGATAGGTCCACCAAGCCAGCGCTATGGACCACGCCAGAGGCACCAAAACCGGCAACACCGCGCGTGACGGTCGCACCCAGCACGCCAAGCTCATCGTGCAAGCACTTGAGCAATGGCTTCAGCCCGTGGTCCGACTCGGTCAGGTAGACGCGCACCATGGTTGCCCAGATCATGCCAGGCTCAAGATCCGGCTCCAGCCGACTCGTCAGGGCCTCGTCAGATCGATGATCGCCTCCCGCCCGGTCCGCAGGAACGCCCCGCTTGCTCATATCGCCTTCCGCGCTGATTGCTCGTTTGAAGATGATACCGACCTAGCCGCCGGCGAGACAGCGCAGCAGGCTGCCGGCAATATCAAGCAGCGCCTGCTCCTCTCCCTCATCGGGCCTTTGGCGAGTTCGAGCGCGCCCCTGATCCGGGGGCGCCGGGTATCCTTTAGGTCCTGACGCGCAAGCGGGCGTTTCGAGAAGAATATCTCCCGGCGTGAAAGCGTGACTGCTCAGCATTGACCAAGACTCTCGACGCTCGGAGACCGCGCGCGCGTACAGGGTTATGCCGTCAAGGTGGCTGCTGAGCCGAGAGTGGCTCGCTAGAAGATTTGCAAATACCTCAAAAGCATCGGGTGCGTGCCTCACAGGTGACGCTCGGCGTCCATGGAGTCATGCAGGACACGAACGATCGTGATCCCCTCTGGGATCAGCACATAGAAGATCACATGCCGCCCTTCATGGTACTTACGGTAGCCGGGACGGATCGCATCGCAGGAACGGCCCAAGGTCGGCGTGTCAGCAAGCAACACGAAGCGTTTGTCGAGCTGCGTCAGGTACTTGTTGCGCTGCGAGACTCCCCAGGTCTTCTGCGTGTAGCGCGCGATCGATTTCAAATCCTCGCGCGCCTTGCGGGTGAGGCGAAACGTCGCCATCAGCGGCGGCTTTCTGCGTCCAGCTCCTCGATCAGCCCCTGGAGGGAGTAGTCGGCGAGGCCGCTGTCCTCGCCCTCCTGCAGGGCCTTGCGCAGGGCGTCAACGCGCGTCTCGTGTTCCTCAAGCAAACGCAGTCCTGCACGGACCACCTCGCTCGCCGACGCGTACCGCCCGGTCCGGACGCGGCTGTCGACGAAGGTCTCGAAGTGATCACCGAGGGTGACGCTGGTATTCTTGGGCATGACGAGAACCTCACGGCTAAGTGATGTACCAGCATATACCACTTGCTGGTACATGCCCGTCGTGCCGAGCTCAGTTAGATTTTGCTGGCAGGGCATCTCGTGGTGCTTGCCGCCTTTCTCGTGCAGGCGCACCCATTACAAGTGGTCCTGCTTGCGGCACACGTCCTTGACGTTCATGGTCACCGCGGCGGAAACCCGTGCGAAGGTGCCGATCATGAGGCCGATCAGCGCCCGGTCCCGACGGCCGACCAGGGTATCGGTCGGGATCGACCGGATCAGCTTCCGGGCCTCGGTCGGCGTCAGGATCGGCGTCTTGCCCTTGATGTAGGAGCACTTCGGCCCCCGGACGAAGGATGCCGGGTTCGTGTGCAGGACATGGCCGGTGACCAGCCAGTCGAACAGATGGCGCAGCGCCGCGAGCTGCTGCTTGGCGCTCTGGGCCCCTTAGGTCTGCGTCTTGATCTCGACCCAGGCCGCGACATGCACCGGCTAGATGTCGAGGAGGTCCTCGATCCCAGCCTCGGTCTCGACCCAGCCGACGAAGTCACGGACGGCGCGCAGATACGCCTCGCGGGTGTTGCGGTTCCGTATCTGCGCCGGGAAGAAAACCCGGAGGCATCTTCTTGCTCGATGGTAGGAATCTTTACTACCATCTCATGAGGAGGACCCTTCTCATGGCAAACGTCGAAAAGGTGAGTGTTGCGCTGACGCCGGAAATGTTGGCGGTCGTGCGCGAAGCCGTCGAGAGCGGCGAATATGCGTCCAGCAGCGAGGT
>CAZTYV010000321.1:0-2646 GCA_964617675.1 uncultured Halochromatium sp.
AACATCGACAAGGGCTTCCGCTCGGTGCTGATTGGCCTCGCCGTTGTGATGGTCTTCATGGCCCTCTACTACCGCGTGTTCGGTCTGGTGGCCGACCTGGTCCTCGTGGTTAATCTGGTCCTCATCGTCGCCATCCTCTCACTGCTGCAGGCGACACTGACCATGCCAGGTATCGCCGGCATCGTGCTCACGGTCGGTATGGCCGTCGATGCCAATGTCCTCATCTACGAGCGCATCCGCGAGGAGATTCGCAACGGCAGCACGCCACAGGCGAGCATCCATGCCGGCTACGACAAGGCCCTTTCGACCATCGTTGACGCCAATGTCACCACCCTGATTGCCGCGATCGTGCTGTTCAGCTTCGGCACCGGCCCCGTCAAGGGCTTTGCGGTCACGCTGTTCATCGGCATCCTGACCTCGATGTTCACCGCCCTGCTCGGCTCTCGCGCAGTCATCAATCTGATCTACGGCGGTCGTCGCGTGAAGCGGCTCGCGATCTAGACGCGCGATCGAACCCAAGGGTCTATACCAGAGCATCCTCCCGGAGCGTCTCCATGGCTCATGCCCAAATATTGAAAGAGTCCAAGATCGACTTCCTCGGCAAACGCCGCATCGCTGCGATCCTCTCGGCGGTGCTGATGCTGCTTTGCCTGCTCTCGATCCTGTTCCGCGGCTTCAACTTCGGACTCGACTTCACCGGTGGGACCGTGATCGAGCTCGGCTATACCGAGCCCGCGGAGGTCGCCGAGATCACTGCGGCGCTGGCCGCGGATGGCATCGATGACGCCACCGTGCAGTACTTCGGCTCCAATCGCGACATCCTGATCCGGATCGCGCCGCAGGAGGGTGAGGAGGCGAGCGCCGCCCTCAGTGACCGGGTCTTCCGCCTGCTCAGCGCCCAAGCCGACGCCGAGATCGATTTACGGCGCGTCGAGTTCGTCGGCCCGCAAGTCGGCGAGGAGCTGCGCGAGCAAGGAGGCCTTGCGGTCCTGTTCGCGCTCATCGGCATCCTGGTCTATGTCGCGTTGCGTTTCGAGTGGCGCTTCGCGGTCGGGGCCGTGGTCGCACTGGTGCATGACGTGCTGTTCACGCTCGGGGTCTTCTCGCTCTTGTACATCCCCTTTGATCTCACGGTGCTGGCGGCGGTGCTGGCGGTCATCGGCTATTCGCTCAACGACACCATCGTCATCTTCGACCGTATCCGCGAGAACTTCCGCAAGATGCGCAAGGGGACGGTGATCGAGATCAGCAATCGCTCGATCAACCAGACGCTCTCAAGGACCATCATCACCTCCGGTACCACGCTCTTGGTGCTGTTCGCCCTCTATTTCCTCGGCGGTGAGGCGATCGCCGGCTTCTCCTTGGCGCTGATCATCGGCATCCTGGTGGGCACCTACTCGACCATCTACATCGCAACCGCCGCTGCCGTCTGGCTCGGGGTGAGCCGCGCCGACCTGATGCCGCCGGAGAAGGAGGGCAAGCTGGTCGACGACCGTCCCTAAGCAGGCCTCTCAACACGCCTTTAAGCACCCTCATGACCACCCGGGCCCCTGACAGCGACAAGACCCCGCGCATGGCCGAGTCGGCCCGACCGGGCGTGCATGCCCTGCGCACGCTGCGAGAGGTCCGACCCGGCAGCTTCATCTTCGAACGTTCGGCCGCACTGCCGCCCGCCTTCTGTGATGAGGTGATCCGACGCTTCGAGGCCCACCCGGAGCAACAGTACGCCGGCCGGATCGGTCAGCTTCGCGCCGAGGATGCCTCGGTGAAGAAGACCACCGATCTGGTGGTCAGCAACAAGCCCGACTGGAAGGATGTCGACCAGATGTTCTTCCGCTCGCTCGGCACCGCGATGCTCGAGCTGCGCGAGGCCTTTCCCTACTTTAAGGGGCCGTTCAAGGATATCGGCTATCAGGTCCAGCGCTATCGCCCGGGTGAGTACTACCATTGGCATATCGACGGCGGCAGCCATGAGCTCAGCCAGCGCCAGCTGGTCGCACTCTGGTACCTGAACGATGTTCCGGGCCCCGGCGGCGAGACGGATTTCCTGTTCCAGCAGGTCAGCGTGCGACCCGAGCGCGGCAAGCTCGTCCTGTTCCCACCGTTCTGGACCCATGAGCATCGCGCGGCGGAGCTGCGCGACGGACTCAAATACATCGCCACCACCTGGGTCGTCTTCGCCTGACCGGCGGCTCGGGGTCCGACCATGCCGCCTGAGCCTCAACCGCCGCCCGCGCACCCCACCGCCGGCCAAGATTCCGGTCCAACTGCGGGTCCAACTGCGGGTCCAACTGCGGGTCCAACTGGGAGTCTGGCACCGCGCCTACTCGCGATCATCGAGCTTGGCGGCTACCCGAACTTCACCGGACTCTACCGTCGCCTCGGCTTCGAGGTTGAGACCGTCAGCTCGCAGCGCAAGGCGCAGGCCGCGCTCAAGCGACAGCTCCCCGAGCTGATTGTCGCCGAGTACAACTTCCAGTCCGACTTCCGAGATCGCACCAGCAATCTCGAAACGCTGATGGCGCGCCTGCAGCGGCATCCGCAGGTGCGCGTCATCGTGATCTACCACCCGGATCACCGTCACAAGCTCGATAGCCTGCTCGAACGCTTCCCGCTCTTTGCCACCCTGGCGCTACCGGTTACGGA
>CAZTYV010000322.1:0-2642 GCA_964617675.1 uncultured Halochromatium sp.
GCCCCGGTCTCGGCATCCTCAGACCGACATCTGGTGGTTGCCTGGTCGGATCAACCGCCCTATCAGTTCCAGGCCGAGCGCCGCGGGATCGGCTATCCAAGCGGCGTGGATGTTGCGGTGTTGCGCGCGGCGGCCAGGCATGCCGGCCTGAGTGTCAGCTTTCGCTACCAGCCCTTCGATCGCAGCCTCGGTCTGCTCGCGAGCGGTCGGATCGACGTGGTGCCCGGTGCCTACGATAGCCCGCAACGACGTCGCTACGCCCAGGTCTCGCCGGCCTACCGCCAGGGCCGAGACCGCCTATTCCTGCCCGCGCGCCGCGCCCTGCCGACAGCGGAAACGCTCGAGGCGCTCAGCGACGCCCTGGTCGCCTCGCAGACGCGCGTCGCCGTGGTGCGCGGCTACGATTGGGGCGCGACCGATGAGCCCTTGCTCGAGCGTCTGGAAGCGCAGGGGCTGGTGCATCGCACCGACAGCCTGGCCGAGAGCATCAGCGCGGTGCTGGATGAGGACGCGGACGCCTTCCTCGGCGATCAGTTGGCCAGCATGGCGTTGTTGGCGCAGTGGCGCGAGCAGGGTTTTCGCATGCACCCGTTGGTGCTGCAGGAGCGCTCGATCCACATGCTCTTCGCCAAGGACGCCCTGCCGGCCTGGCAGCTGGAGCGCTTCGATGCCGCGCTCGAGACCATGATCGCGCGCGGCGAGGTCGAGCGGATCATGCGCCATTTCGTCGATCCGCTATCGATCAGCATGGTGCTCGACAGCCCTTGGTTCGATAGCCTGTTCCTGATCGGGATCATCGCCTTCTCGATCTCCGGCGTCGTGATCGCGCGCCAGGGCGACTACTCGATCTTCGGCGCCTTCGTGCTCGCGTCGCTGCCGGCGCTCGGCGGGGGCGTGGTGCGCGACGTCTTGCTGCTGCGCCCGATCTTCTTCTTCGAGACGCCGGCGATGCTCTATGCCTGCGTGCTCACCATCCTCGCCGGCTACCTCCTCAACCGCGCGCTTGATCGGCTGCGTGGCCGCTCGCTCTGGTTCTTCGACCTGGTCAACCTGCTGCTGCGCCTGCGCCGCCGGGTCAGCCCGCGGATGGCGTTGGAGGTCTTCGATGCGCTGGGCCTGGCGCTATTCACGGTGGTTGCGATCTCGATTACGGCGGAAGAGGGCCTGGAGCCACTCTGGGTCTGGGCGCCGATCATCGGTGCGGTCAGCGCCACCGGCGGTGCTATCCTGCGCGACATGATCCGCCAGGAATCACGCAATCCCATGCTGCACAGCAGCTTCTATGGCGAGACCGCGGTGATCTGGGGGGTCGCGCTTGCGCTCTTCCTGCAGCATGCCGGCCCCTATGCCTCCCAGCAGCAGGTCATGTTGGGCATCCTAGTCTGTATCCTCGGCATCTTCGCGACGCGGATGGTGTTTGTGGTGCTCGGTTGGCGCAGCCCGAGGTATTGATGCTGCTCTCGCTCCCGACCTGGATCATCCATCTAATGACGGTCAGCGAATGGCTGGCCGCGATCCTGCTGTTGCGCCGTTACGCGGCCCGAATCGAGCGGCCGGCGCTGGCGGGCTTTGCCTATGCGATGCTGCCGCATCTGTTCGGCGGCCTGGCGATTCTGGGCTTTCATCTCAGCGGCGATCAGGCACGCTGGTTGATGGATCTCGCGCGGGTGCTGACCTTCATCGGCAGCCTCTCGCTATTGACGGCCGTGCTCCTGCTGATGCCAGCCAGCCGCCTCCCGCGCCGCGCGCTCGCGTTGGCGGTGGTGCTGCTCGCCGCGCTCTGGGCGCTGGGTCAGTTGCTGACCAGCACGAAGGGATTCGCGGCGCTGCTGCCCGGCACCAATCTGCTCTACCTCGGCTTCCTGCTGATGCTGCTGGTGCTCTATCGGCTGGATCGCGCGCTGTTCTCGCCGCTGACCATCTTTGGCTTCTGGTTCCTGCTGGTGTTCGTCGCCGTGACCATCATCGCGACCTGGTTCGCGACCGAGCGGCTGGGGCTGCCAAGCCTGGCGCATGCGGACCTGTTGCATGGCGCCAGCGAGAGCCTGCTCTCGCTGAGCAACCTGCTGATCGCGCTTGGGGTCTACCTGCGACTGCGGCGGATGGACCGGCCGGTGCCCGCGGCTGCCGGATAGCAACGCAATTGTCGACAGGTCCCGCGTTCAGCTGGGTCGTCGTGGGCCGGGGATTTGACGCCGACTTGCCATCTCGGGTGTACTAACGACGTTATTACGACCCCGGAGGGGCATTTGTGCGCACAACACTGAGAAAGATCGGAAATTCCAGAGGCGTCATCATCCCTGCGGCACTCTTGAACGAGTGCGGTCTCTCGGACACCGTGGAGCTGCGCCTCGAAGGCTCGCGTCTGGTGATCGAGCCAGTCAAGACGCTGCGTGCGGACTGGTTTCAGGGCTATGATGCCGCGCGCGACGGCGATGCTTGGGATGAGCTGCCGCCCGACGCGGACGCAGTTGATTGGGAATGGTAAGGACTGGCCAATCCTTTCGCCGGGGCGATGTCTACTGGGTGAATCTTGACCCGACCATCGGCACGGAGATCAACAAGACGCGACCCGGCTTGATCATCTCGCCGGATGATCTGAACGCCATGCTGCCGCGGGTGATCATCGCACCGATCACTAG
>CAZTYV010000323.1:0-2601 GCA_964617675.1 uncultured Halochromatium sp.
ATCGCGCACCTTCGGCACCCGCACCGCAACGTCACCGATCCCGGTCTGCACCGTGCGCTCAGGGAGGGAGCCGTTGCGCACCACCGCTCGCCGACCGTCCTCCAGACGCTGATCGGCATACGCCTCCAGGAACCCTGCCAACTCGGCCTCGACGGCCTTGGCGATCAGCTCCCGAGCACCCTCGCGCAGCAGCGCGTGCAGCGGGTCGGCTTCCTCGATCTCTGGTTGTGAAAGAACGCTCAGCGTAGACTCGGACATGGCGTATCCACCTCTGTTGGCTGTGATCTTGGCGGTGATCAGTCAACAGGATACGCCACCCCTCCCGGCCTACGCCGTACACCAGAAATCACCATAACTCTTCGATCTGCCAGCGCTCGCCGAGACCTGGCGCGTCGAGTATCAGAAGACACGCGCTCGGACGGTTGGGGCTCGGACTGCCCGATCCGGACGAATCCTGGTCCAAGGTGCTGTCGAAGACGCTACGGCCTGTCAGGCCGCCTTGCGCCGCTGGCTGGCACGGCACGCGCTGGAGGCGTTCGAGCCCTGGATTGCCAACATCGCGCAACAGATGGGATTGCGTTACACCGGTCTATTGGTCAAGAGCCAGCGCGCCCGCTGGGGTAGCTGTACATCAAAGGGACAGGTGAGGAGCTTGAACTGCAAACTGCTGTTCTTGCCACGGGAGCAGGTGCGCTATGTGATTCTCCATGAGCTTTGCCATACTCTGGAGCACAATCACTCAAACCGGTTTTGGACTCATCTTCGCCAATTCGAGCCGAATACAGATGCGCTGCACGGCAAAATGCGGGATGAGTGGAAGCTAGTTCCATTATGGGCTTTGAGACAGGCAATGCTAGAAGTCTGACGGGATTTGGCGCCAGTGGTTCGTCCCACTCAGTAACTATGCCTCGCGACAGCTCAGCCACAGGTTGAATGAACGCAGGAACCGTGTCCGTAGGTGGAGTCTTGAAGAGACTCGATTTCTAGCGAACGCTTTATAGTAGATTAACCGCAAAGTGCGACACGATAGAACCTGGGAATCACTTCGCTTGGCATGAGCGATCGCGGCGCCACTGCCATTGTCGACTTCCACAGCACCAAACCGACCTATCCAGTCAGCAAGTGCCATCTGAATGCGATGGTCGCCGACACCAAGCAATGGGAGCAGAGCGCCGGCTTCGCGCTCGATCTCCATCCCGCCGTGCTGCGCTGGGTGAAGAACGACCACCTCGGCTTCCTGATCCCCTACCGCAAGCAGGCTTTGGCAGCGCGCTACATCCCCGACTTCATCGCTGTGCTGGAGAACGGGCTGCAACTGATCATCGAGATCAAGGGACAGTACAGCGACGATGCCGATATCAAGGCCAAGGCTGCTGAGCGTTGGGTGAGTGCGATGAATCACCTGGGAGATTACGGTACGCTGGGCGTACCTGGTGGTCGAAGACCCGCCCGCACTCGGGCCGCGAATCGACGACCTCTCGAGTTCAGTGCCAACGCCCGCCGGGCTTGTTCTGTCGGGCTCCTGAATGCTTTGTTGTGGTCGCAGATCGCCGTGGTCAGAGCAGCGGCTCTAAGTTGACAGCTGGTTGCCAGCGGCGGCGCGAAAGCGCACGGCTTGCGGGCCGTCATCAGCCTCCTCGGTCGGCTCAAAGACGCCGCCGATGATGCAGCAATGGTAATGCACATGGCGGTTGAGCGAGGCACCGAAGCGGTGGATGAAGCTGACCGCCCCGAAGCGGGCACTCGCGCCGGAGCCGCTGCTCCGCGATGTTGCCCGCCTGAATTTGGTTGGTCTCTCGGGGCTCCCGGCAGGGCCTTCCACGCGGGTGAGCGTGGGCTGCTGGACGCAGAATCAAGTTTTACAGGCATGTTGGCGGGAGGGGGAGCTGAGCTTGGCAAACAATCGGGAAATATTTTGGCCACCGCCACGGACAGGCGAAGGATGGTCGCGCCAAGAGCGGGTGACGTTGAGGCCCCGGATAGGCAGGCAACGTCCCGACACCTACAAAGGCAGGCTGGCATAAGCGGTATGGCTGTCGCAATTGCCACAGTTGACTTATCATGCTCGACTATTGAATCCCACTGGTTTGAGGCGCTACATGTTTCTGCGAAATCTGATGGCTCTAATGTCAATGACTACGGTGCCAGTTGCAAGTGCTGACCAGACCAATGAGCCCCCGGCTCAGTATCGCTTCGTCCTGATCCCCAAGGTCGCGCATCCCTGGTACGACAAGGTGCGCGAAGGCGCCCTGGAGCAGGCCCGCTTCCTGGAGGCGCAGACCGGTGCTCGGTTCGAGATCGACTACCGTCCGCCGACCTCCGCGGACGTGGCGGAACAGAACCGCATCCTCGAAGAGGCCACCGCAAGCCGCGCGGATGGCATTGCCCTGGATCTGCTCGACCCTGCGCTGAACCGTCCAGTCATGGCCGCTGCGCTGGCCGCCGGCATTCCCATGGTGGCCTTTGATACGGTCGCGCCGGAGGGGCTGGGGGTCTTAAGCATCGGCAACGACTTTGGCGCGCAGGCGACCATGGCCGCAGAGCGGCTGGTTGAGCTGATGGGCGGCAAACTTTGGTGTGAAAGTCGGGCAAATCAAGGTT
>CAZTYV010000324.1:0-2535 GCA_964617675.1 uncultured Halochromatium sp.
TGATCACTAACCACTTCCTCAAACGCCATCACATTCAGCGCCACCCCCCGCTCCAACACCCGCCGATCATCCTCCCGCGCCTTCATCATCAACGCGAACCCGGCCAACTGCGCCGCGCGCGGATCGATGTCGAGCCCGTACAGATTCTTCTCCAGAATCAGCTTGGGGATGTCGCGCAGCCGATAGCCGCGCTCCAGATAGATGGCCTTGAACAGCTCATAGGCCTCGACCAGGATATGACCCGATCCGCAGGCCGGGTCCATCAGGGTCAGCGCCTCGGGGTCGAGGCTGTCGGGGGTGATGGCGTCGAGCTGCGCCTGCACCTCGGGGGTCTGCTCGGCGGGCTCGATGTAGTACGCCATCTGCGCCTTGAGCGGCGAGTCGGGATAGGTCGCCAGCCACTGCGCCCCCAGCGAGTTCTGGACCATGTACTTGACGATCCAGTTGGGGGTGAAGAGCTGGGTGGCGGCGGGGATGTCCTCGCTCTTGACCACCTTGCCGATGACCTGGTCCTTCTTCTCGGAGATGTAGAACTGGTAGAGCCAGCCGATGATCTCGATCGGCTGCCAGTCGGCCTCGGGGATGGCGCTGACCAGGGCGCGGATCAGGGAGTCGGTCTGCAGCAGTCGGTCGGGCAGCAGTAGCTCGGTCTCGTCGTCGACCGGCTCGAACAGGAACGGCATGGCCTGATGCAGGGCACGGCATTGGGCCAGCAGCAGTTCGCGATACAGGGTCTCGTCCTGGGTGCCGTCCATCTTCAGCGCGATGACGCGCTCGCGGTCGAGGCCGGGCAGCTCGACGTGCTGAGCCTGCTCGAGGATCTCGGGCATCATCGCCTCGCCCGTGCTGCCGGCGGCTGCGGAGAGCACGCGGTAGCTGTGATCGAGGAAGCCGTGCAGCTCCATGTAGCGGATGGCGATGAGGCGGTTGAACCAGGTGTAGGCGGTGGCTTCCATCACCTGCTCGAAGCCCTGCGCGCGGATGCGCTCGGCGAGCTTGGCGCGCTGCCGGGCGATGCGGCGCGGGTGCGGCTGGCCGTCGATGAGCAGCAGCTCGCCTTCCTCGCGCGCCGGGGCGATGCCGGTGGCGCTCAGCCCAAACAGCCCGGCGCGGCGGGTGACGGCGGCGATGAAGTCGCGGCGGGCTTTCGGGGCGTAGGTCTTGAGCTTGTTGGTTTGCATGCGGTTAGCGGTCGCTATGGGTTGCTCTTGGTGAGAACACGCTTGGCACCAGCAAGCTTGCTCAAACGCTTATCGAAGGTATGCAGTTCAAGACCGCGCGCTCGGCTAGTGGTCAGAATCAGGCAGTCGGCGAAGTCAGCTGCCGGCCGGCTCACGAATGACGCGCTCCATGTCTTCATCGGTCACCGAGACCTTGGCTTGGCAGAGGCCAAAGGCGGCTTCGATGCGATGCTCTCTCGGCACGACGCGAAGCCCCTCGGTGTCGAGGATGAATCCCACTTGGTCGCCTGGCTCCAAACCCAGCTTCTTGCGGATCTCGGCCGGAATCGTGACCTGGCCTTTGCTGGTAAGCGTCGATGTCTGCATCCTGTTGCCCCAAGAAGTAAGACGTTGAATCTAACAGCGCGACGACGTCTTCTCTTGCGTGATTTTTTCACTTCACTCGATCTGCTCGCTTGCCTGATCAGCACGAGCCTCAGCACGAGCCGATAAGTCTTCGGGGTCGCAATCAAGAAGGCGAGCGAGACGCTGGCATAGGTCGGTAGCGGGTGTCCTGTTTTCGTTTTCGATGCTTGCGAGATCCTGTTCGGCAGCTCCAGACCGCTCGGCCAGGTAGCGAAGACTCAAGCCTCGGTGTTGACGCCAAACCCGGAGTGGTGATTCCCCTGCGAGCAACCGGTCAACAAATTCAGCAGGAAAGGTTTCCTCGTGCCGCGCGGCTTCGGCATCGGCGATGTCTTCTAAATCTTCTAGGCGCGTCTGAATGGCTCGCCATTCCTCAATCGGCACCACAGCGAGCGCGGGCGCACCATTCAGCTCGATAATTTGAACGCTCATTTGTAGATATCTCCTCTTGGTCCGATTTTTAGCACCAAAAGAACCAACTCGTCATCGCGTCGCTCGCAGACGGCGCGCCAACCGCCGACGCGCAGACGCCAGAACGGGCTGCCCTGTAGCGGCTGCCAGTCGCCACGATAAGCGCTTGGGTTCCGCGCGATCGCCTCCAGCTCGGTGCGCAGGCGCGTCGCTATCGTTCCGGGCAGTTTGCGCATGGCTTTCTGAGCCTGCTTCGTGAAACGAAGAGATAGCATGTCATCAGCTTCCAGTGAATACCCTCATCGGATCTCGATCCGATCACCCGCAGCGACAATTTTCACTAGCGCCGCGCGCAGCTTGTCCAGATAGGCCTCGCTGTCGGCCTTGGTCTCCAGATAGCCCTCCGGTCCCAGCGCGGGTGCGGCTGGCCGTCGATGAGCAGCAGCTCGCCTTCCTCACGCGCCGGGGCGATGCCGGTGGCGGTCAGCCCAAACAGCCCGGCGCGGCGGGTGACGGCGGCGATGAAGTCGCGGCGGGC
>CAZTYV010000325.1:0-2524 GCA_964617675.1 uncultured Halochromatium sp.
TTCGACGCTTGTGCATCCTGTGAACCGGCATGGAAAACTGACCCCGTAGCAGGGTGATCGGCGTCCAAAACTGACCCCCCCTTAGCTTGGTGACCATGATGCTCTCGGAACTATCGGGAGCAGGTTGGGGATGTTGGTTGTGGAGACGATTGCAAAGATCCGCCGGGCGTATTTCCAGGATGGGAAGCCGATCAAGCAGATCTGCCGGGAGCTGCGCGTATCACGGAACACGGTTCGGCGGGTCATCCGGTCGGGCGCGACGGAGTTCACCTACGAGCGTCGTGTCCAGCCGCAGCCCAGGATCGGGCCATGGCGGGATGAGCTCGACCGGATGCTGGCGGAGAACGCGCGCAAGCCGAAGCGTGAGCGACTGACGCATATCCGGATCTTCGAGGAGCTCCGGGCGCTCGGCTACGAGGGAGGATACGATGCCGTGCGGCGCTATACGGTGACGTGGGCGAGATCGGAGCGCGAAGCATCGGCGGCGGCTTACGTGCCCCTGAGCTTTGATCCCGGCGAGGCCTACCAGTTTGACTGGAGCCACGAGATCGTCGTGATCGACGGCGTGACCACGACCGTGAAGGTCGCCCATGTCCGGCTCTGCCATAGCCGGATGGTGTTCGTCCGCGCCTATCCGAGAGAGAGCCAGGAGATGGTGTTCGATGCGCACGACAAGGCGTTCGCTTTCTTCGGTGGCGCCTGTGCCCGGGGCATCTACGACAACATGAAGACGGCAGTGGACACAATCTTCGTCGGTCGCGACCGCGCCTATAATCGCCGCTTCCAGCAGATGTGCGGACACTACCTGGTTGAGCCGGTCGCCTGCACGCCCGCCTCGGGCTGGGAGAAGGGTCAGGTCGAGAACCAGGTCGGCGTGATCCGGCGGCGGCTCTTCGTGCCGCGGCCGAAGTTCAAGAGCTATGCCGAGCTCAACGCCTGGCTGCTCGACCGTTGCGTCGCCTGGGCGAAGGCGCATCCGCATCCTGAGCTGCGCGATCGCACCACCTGGGACGTCTTCGAGGAGGAGCGGCCAAGCCTCGTGCCCTATACCGGTCCCTTCGACGGCTTCCACGCCGTGCCGGCCTCGGTCTCGAAGACCTGCCTCGTCCGGTTCGACAAGAACCGCTACTCGGTCGATGCCCGCGCTGTCGGGCGGCCGGTGGAGATCCGTGCCTACGCCGAACGCGTCGAGTTCTGGCAGGAGGGGAAGATCGTCGGAGCCCACGCTCGTGCCTTCGGGCGGGACAAGGCAATCTACGACCCGCTGCACTACCTGCCGGTGCTCGCCCGCAAGCCCGGCGCGCTCCGCAACGGCGCTCCCTTCAAGGACTGGGACCTGCCGCTCTCGATGCGGCGTGTTCAGCGCAAACTCAGCCGTGTGGCGAATGGGGACCGCCAGATGGTCGACATCCTCGGCGCCGTGCTGACCGACGGGCTGGATGCCGTTGAGGCTGCCTGCGCCGAAGCCCTGCACGAGGGTGCGCCGTCTTCTGCAGTCGTGCTCAACATCCTGGCCCGGCACCGCGAGCCGGCGCCGCCCCTGACCATCGCCACGCCGGACGCGTTGCGTCTGAGCTGCGAGCCGGTCGCCGATTGCAGACGTTATGACAGCCTCAGGAGACCCGGACATGGAACGATCGCAGGTGCTGGACGCGATGAGCCAGCTCAAGCTCTACGGAATGAAGGCGGCCTATGACGAGATCATCACCACGGCGGTGAAGCGTCAGCACGAGCCCCAGAAGATCGTCGGGGATCTGCTGAACGCGGAGATCAGCGAGAAGCAGGCGCGCTCGATCAAATACCAGCTCACCATTGCCAAGCTCCCGCTCGCCAAGGAGATCGACGAGTTCGACTTCGAGGACACGCCTGTCAACGAGACGCTGGTGCGGGACCTCGCCGGCGGAGACTTCCTCGAACAGCAGCGCAACGTGGTGTTGATCGGTGGGACCGGGACCGGCAAGTCCCACCTCGCCGTCGCCATAGCGCGTGCCTGTATCCGTAACGGCGCCCGCGGCCGCTTCTTCAACGTCGTCGACCTTGTGAACAAGCTCGATGCCGAGGCCCGCGCCGATCGGCAGGGCCGCACTGCGGATCTGCTCTGCCGCCTGGACTTCGTGATCCTCGACGAGTTGGGCTACTTGCCGTTCGCACAGACCGGCGGGCAGCTCCTCTTCCACCTGATCAGCCGCCTCTACGAGCGCACCTCGATCATCGTCACCACGAACCTCGCCTTCGGGGAATGGCCGAGCGTCTTCGGCGACGCCAAGATGACCACGGCGCTGCTCGACCGCCTCACGCACCACTGCGACATCGTCGAGACCGGCAACGAAAGCTGGCGCTTCAAGAACCGAGCGTGAGCCCTCAGTCACCGCTGGCCCGAGACGGCTGCGCAACTTGAGGGCTGCGCCGCCTCTGGCCAGCTACCCGCGCGAAAGGGGGTCAAAGTTGGACGCCGATCGGGGGTCAATCTTCAACGCCGATTGACACCGCAACTCCATTCGCGCCTCGTGGAAGTCGTCCAAGA
>CAZTYV010000326.1:0-2524 GCA_964617675.1 uncultured Halochromatium sp.
GCGCGTCGCCTCAAGGCCATCCATCTCTGGCATCTCGACGTCCATCAGCACCAGGTCTGGCGGGTCCGACAGGATCAGGTTGATCGCCTCTTGCCCGTGATTGGCGACGCGGACCTGGTGGCCCATCTTCTTCAGCAAGGCCGTCGCAACTCTCTGATTAACCGGATTGTCCTCGACCAACAGGATGCGCCATGCGCTCACTGCCGCGCTCGGCTCGGCCTTGAGGTTGGCGCGGTGCGGCGGCGGCGCGCGCTTGAGCACGCCGAGGAGCGCGTTCTCTAGGTCCCGGGAGCGGATGGGTTTGGTGACACGCCGCGGCTCATCTGTGGGGCTACCAGGCGCTGATATCAGGATCGCACCGGGCGCCCGAGCTGATGCAGCCTTGGACTCCTCGGGCTCGATGGCTTCGAGCAGGAGATGAAAGGGGCGCTCGGCGTTGGCGGCGGCACTCAAGGCGGCCTGGGCCTCAGCGCGGGAGTAGACCTCACTCGCCTCGCCGCCGAGGCGCCTCACGGCGTGACTGAGTGCGCGCTGCATTGGGCGATGGAGCTCAGCAATAAGGACGCGACAATGCTCGAGCGGGCGCTCAAGGCCCAGGTCACGGCGTTCGGGTGCGCGGTCGGTGGCGAGACGAACGCTGAGCTCGAAGCGCGAGCCGATCCCGGGCTCACTGTGTAGCTCGACCTGACCATCCATGAGACGGGCGAGACTCGCGGCGATCGACAACCCGAGACCCGTCCCACCGTATTCGCGGGCCACCGAATGATCGGCTTGGACGAAGGCATCGAAGATGCGCGCTTGTTTGGCGGCGGGGATGCCGATGCCGGTATCTTCAACCGCAATGTGCAGGTACGCCGAGCCTGTCTCGGGCTCGGTCTGCTCGATGCGCTTCGCCCTGACCTGGATCTCGCCTTGATGGTGAATTTGATCGCGTTGGAGACGAGATTGAGGACGATTTGTCGCAAACGGGTCGGGTCACCGATCAGGTGCGCCGGGGTGCTCGGGTGGATGTCGGTGATCAGCTGTAGGCCTTTCACCGTCACGGCATGGGCGAAGGTGTCGACGATGCCGTCGAGGAGCTGGATCAGATCGAAAGCGGTTGCTTCGATGTGGAGCTGCCCTGCCTCAATCTTGGAGAAATCGAGGATGTCGTTCAGCAGGTCGAGCAGGAGGTCGGCCGCGGCCGCGACCGCGTTGAGGTAGCTGCGCTGCTCGGCGCTGAGGTCGGTATCCAGGATCAGCTCGGTCATGCCGATGACCGCATTCATCGGCGTGCGAATCTCATGCGACATGTTGGCCAGGAATGCGCTCTTGGCCTGGTTGGCGCTCTCGGCCTCGATACGCGCGCGCTCTAGCTCATCGAGGATCTGTTGGCGCTCCAGCAGCGCTCCCATCCATTGACCCATGAGCTGGATGTAATCGGCATCGGTTTGCCGAAAAGGCTTGTGCCGCGGCGTCGCACTGGCAAAGCCGAGGGTCCCGAACGGCTGGCCGGCCGCCAGAAGGGGGATACCGATATAGGCTTCGAGCCCCAGGCGCTGATACCAGGGGCGACGACGAAAGGCGGCGTCTTGGCCAGCGTGCTCGGTAAAGCTCGGTGTGCCCGCGGCGAGGACCTCAGCGCAGTAGGTATCGGCCAACGGCATCCGAGCGCCGGTTGAGAGGCTTGTGGCCGAGAGGCTTGCGTCTGGGGGGTGTGCGGCGAGGATTCGATAGTCCTGATCGACGACCTGGCTGACAAGGCCGAGCTCGAGTCCGAGCACCTCGCAACCGAGCCTGAGGGTCTCCTGCAACAGCGCTGAAGCCGAGGCTTGATGACGCGAGGCAACCTGGTAGAGCGCGCGGATGCGCTCGGCCTGCTCAGCCGCCTCTGCCTGCGCCTGTTGCCGCTCTCGGATCTCGCGCTGCAGACGTCCGATCTCCTGCGACTGGAGCTCAGCCTGAGCCATATCGGCCAGGTCGCGCAGGAGTTGGCGTTGCTCGGCATCGAGCTCGCGCGGGCGGGTATCTAAGACACAGAGGGTGCCTAGGGGGTCGCCTTGGGAGGTGCTGATGGGGCCACCCGCGTAAAAGCGAATGCTCGGTAGGTCGAGCACCAGCGGGTTGTCCGAGAAACGGCCATCTTGGCGTGCATCGGGGACCACGAACACCGGATCGCCGCTGAAGATCGCATGTCCGCAGAACGAGATATCGCGCGCCGTCTCGCGAACCTCCAGACCGATGATCGACTTGAACCACTGTCGATCATCGTCGATCAGACTTACGGCGACGATCGGCACATCGAGTAGTTTGGCCGCGATCCTGGTAATGCGGTCGAACCGCTCTTCTCGCGCCGTGTCCAGGATACGCAGGGCCTTCAGCGCTTGAACGCGCTGCGCATCAGTGTCGGGTTTGGGCGCGGGCAGCATGGAACTGACCTAGGGCCGTGGGCGCTCCAAGGCAAGCGAGAGGGCAGCCTCCATCTCCGCCTCCGTAACCGGTAGCGCCAGGGTGGCAAAGAGCGGGAAGCGTTCGAGCAGGCTAT
>CAZTYV010000327.1:0-404 GCA_964617675.1 uncultured Halochromatium sp.
TCGAGATCGGTGACGAGGTGGTGATGTCCCGCGGTGTGCATCTGGTCGCGTTCAGCGGCATCCAGATCGGTGCTGGCAGCATGATCGGCGAGTACAGCAGTGTTCGCGATGCGAACCACCGGGTCGGTGCCGAGGCGGCGCTGCGCTGGGCTGGCCATGAGGGGCGTGCGATTCGAATCGGCCGGCAGGTCTGGATCGGGCGCGGCGTCACCGTCTTGCCCGGTGTCACCATCGGCGATGGTGCGGTGATTGGCGCCAACGCGGTCGTCACCAAGGATATCCCAGCGCGTGCG
Source organism: uncultured Halochromatium sp. (assembly GCA_964617675.1). Classification (GTDB taxonomy): domain Bacteria; phylum Pseudomonadota; class Gammaproteobacteria; order Chromatiales; family Chromatiaceae; genus Lamprobacter. The sequence goes on from CAZTYV010000327.1 coordinate 294, forward strand.
GTGGCCGCCGGCGTTCCGGCGCGGGTGATCCGTGACGGCGCCGCGTCCGCCGCGGGCTGAGGCGAGCGCGCTGCTCATCGCTCGGCAGCGGCTGATGGCGCTTAGGGTCCA
>CAZTYV010000327.1:414-2508 GCA_964617675.1 uncultured Halochromatium sp.
TCAGGGTCGCGATCACTGCGGATCAGGCTGGGCAGCCAAGGCCCTCCAGGCTGCCCCGCGGGTGCCGACGGTTACGGCAGCGGCTGGCGGCGCTTAGGGTCCAGGTTCGGCTGACGCGCGGGGGCTCCGGGGTGCGCCTATGCTCGCGATCATCGCGCTGATCCCCGGGGCCCTGGCCGTCTTCATTGGCTTCACGCGTGGGCCGCATGCGGCCTTTCTGCTCGTTTATCTGCCCTCGATGCTGCTCCTGCCGGAGTACTACCGGTGGAATGCCCCGGGCTTGCCGGACCCCACCTTCGGCCAAGCGGCGGCGGTGGGCACGGCGATGGCGTTCGTTGCCCGTGGTATGCCAGGTCTGCGCTTCCACAAGATGGACATCCTGGTGTTTGGCTTCGCCTTGGCCGCGAGCGCCTCGGAGTTCCGGGCCTCGGGCTACAGCGATGCGCAGAACCTGATGTTCAATATGATCACCTGGGTGGTGCTGCCGTACCTGTTCGCCAAGAGTCTGGTTGAGCCGGCTGGTCTTCGGGTGCCCTTTGCCAAGACCATCGTCGTCTGCCTGTTCATCATCTCGGCCATCTCACTCTTCGAGTTTCGGATGGGGACCACGCCCTGGCGGATGCTCCTGGACCCCTTCTTCCCCGGGCAGGCACGCTGGGTCACGACCTTCCGCTGGGGCTTCGCCCGCGTCGCCGGACCCTATGGGCATGCGATCCTGGCCGGCATCATCATGGTGATCGGCTTCCGCATCGCGCGCTGGCTGGAATGGAGTAATGCCTGGGAGCCGAAGCCGAAGTTCGCTCCCTGGCTGCCGATGAGCACGGGTCGGTTGATGAGCCTTGGGCTGCTGGCCGGGGTGATCATGACCATGGTGCGCGGCCCCTGGATGGGGGCCATCCTGGCGGCGATCCTGGTCGGCATCGGTCGCTCGCGCCAGCGTGTGGCGGCGATCTCGGTTGCGATGGTCTCCATGATCATCGTCGGTGTGCCTGGCGTGATCTGGTTTCTCGACTATGTCTCGGTTGGTCGCGAAGGGGCTCAGACGGTTGCCCAAGAGTCGGCGGCGTACCGCTGGGAGCTGCTGATCGAGTACGCCGATATTGCGGCCGAGAAGCTCTGGCTGGGCTGGGGTCTGACCCAGTGGCCGCAGGTGCCAGGCATGCCGTCGATCGACAACTACTATCTCTTGCTGCTGCTCATGCACGGCCTGCTTGCGGTGTTCTGCTTGGTCGCGATCATGCTGATCATGATGCTGCGCTTGGTCGCTCACGGCATGCGTCAGCCGCTGGCCGAGCCGGTTGGTAGCTCGCTCGCCTTCACCATGGCGGGTATCTACGTGGCGGTGATGTTCTCGATCGCGACGGTCTACCTGGGGCTGCAAACCATCCCGCTGCTATTTCTCGTCACGGGTTGGGCGGTTGCCTACCTCGACTCCGGCGTCGAGGGCATTGGTGCGGAGACATCGGCGCCCGTGCAGCCGGCCCCTACGTATCGCTTCCGCCGCATCATGGGTGCGCCGACGCCGCTGCCTGCGCCGGCGTTCAGGGCCGGTGCGCCGGGGCGCGCAGCGGGGCCGGAGCCTGTCAGGCTGGCGGCTGAGGCACCACCTAAGCCGCGGCGGTTGGTTGGTGCCATCTCTGCTCGGGCTCAGCCCGACGGCCCGCGCGTGATGCTGTCTTGAGGCTCGGCATCAACGCCTGGGTCGTCAATCGCCAACCGCAGATGGTCGGTCGCTGTGTCCCGGCGATGGCCGCTCCGCGGTTGAGCTCGCAGCAGTCGAGTGCTGATCATGTATGCTTTCCCCGAGCCGCGCGAGTCTTGAGGTCGCTGCCCCGCTGTGTCACCTGGTCGTCTTACTCACTGCATGGTCTCTTCAACCCGCTTTGCCCATCACCATGGCTGATCCTCACTATCGTCCTCGCCCTTTGCCTGCGGTACCGGGTATCGGAGCCTTTTCCCGATGAATGATGAGAAGACGCGATCATCGATGCCGGTGACTGAGCAGGTGCCGAGTGCCGAGACGCCGAGGCCCGGGGCTGGCGCTGGGACTGATGGCCGTCAGTCCATCGATGCGGCCGGGATGAAGCAGCTGCT
>CAZTYV010000328.1:0-2505 GCA_964617675.1 uncultured Halochromatium sp.
TGTCATTTCTTAAGGTCAGATGACCTGACTTCGAGGAATCTACGCTGATCCCATTTGGATCACCAGGCGCAGGTTGGTGCGTGGAAAAACGGTTTCGGTTTCATTGAGCTCCTCGCAGAGTTTAGCGATCGCCCGGTCATTGGCCGCGTTGGCACCATGGTGTAAGCGCACGGTCAGCGTACCGGCGTCTGGATCGGGCAGCAGATCGGCGTCGCTGGTGTAGAGCGCGCAGAGCAACCGACGTGCCTCGTCGGGTCGTGTCAGGTGCTCGCGCAGGCTGTTGGCCATCGCCGTCTCGGCGCGATAGGCGATCATCTTGATGGTATCGACGAGCTGTTTGCTCTGCGTGCTGAGCTGGAGAAAGCGTGCTTCCTCTGGCAACTCCTCGATGTCGATATGGTGCGCGGTGTCCTTGCGCTTGGCCTTGAGTGCGTCGAGCTCATGCTGCAGCGTCTCGATCTCCTCTTGCAGTGCTGCTTTGCGGCGGATGAACGGCTCGACCTGTGTCGGCTCGATGGGTGCATTGAGCGTCATGGCGGCGAAGTTTGCCAGGCGTCGGGTGAGCTTGCCGGTGGCTGAGCGCACCTGGCCATCGAGCTGGCGGTAGTCGGGATTGACTACCCGTAGGGGGTCGGAAATCGCCTCCACGCGATAGTCCGCCAGGCGGTCTAGTGCATAGTGTTGGCGGGCATACTTGAAGAAGTTTTCCTGCGACCAACGGGCGAACATCGCCGCCGCCAGCCCCGGCGCCGGCGAGCGGTAATCGGTGCACAAGATCGCGGTCTGATGCCCCCGTTCGCTGCGTTTGCGCAGCTCCCGCACCCACAGCTTGTTACTCAACCGACTGCCGCGTTCGGCCAAGTCCATGCGCACCACCTCGCCGCTGGCGAGGCGCACGCGATGACTGGAGAATTCCTCCTCGGCCCACTCCTCGGCGGGGAACTTGTGATAGGTCAGGCAGGCAATGCGCTGCGCCTTCATGCGCTTGAAGAAGTCCGGCGAATAGCCTTCGCGATCGAACACCAGCGTGAAGCGATGGGCCAGTGGATCGGCTTGCAACTGCTCGGCGCTGGGCTGCTCTGGAACCTGCTGCTCAAGGCGCGGCACGATGTCCTGCTCGAGCACCTGAATCAGTCCCGGATCGACCACTTGGTTGACGACGAAGAACGGCTGCCCGTCCATGGCGTTGACCCAGTAGTCGGTGGTCGCGCGCAGACATAGCCGTTGGCGCGCAACGTGATGGCGCGGCAGTCGTGTCTGAGCACCGTGATAGACACGCACATGGCCGTCGATGTAGAGCACGCCGGCCTGTTCCGGGGCGGCGGCCATCCAGCGTTCACACAGTGCCGCGCTCCATGCGGCGGGCTGGTTGTCCTCGGCCAGCAAGTGGATCTTTGCGCGCAGGGTGCGCACTTCCGGTACCCGATCGAGTCCCAGCAGATTGCCCCATTCCCCCGGCGCGCGATAACGCAGCGCTTCGATCGATGACAGTCGCGCCAAGGCCATGAACGCCAGCAACAGCAACAGGCTGTCGAGTCCGTAGTAGCCCTTGGGCAGCTGCAGATGACGCTCGACACCGTCGAGCAGCCCGATGGCCAACAACGCCGGTAAGGCACAGAGCACACCGGCGTTGGGGACATCGAGCGCTGGGGCGAAGCGCGGCGTCACCGACACGAGCTGGCCGACGCTGGCGGCTAGCCGTCCCTCGACATCCGCCGCGCCCATCCCCATCGGCGCCGCACGATCGGCCGCGCTGCGCTCGCTCTTCGTGCTCGCCTCGCCGCTGGGCGCTTGTGGTGGTCGCTTGTGCACGCGCCCCGCGCGCACCGCCTTGGAGAGGGTGTCGCGCTTGACGCCCAACTGATCGGCCACCTCCGAGGTCTCCAGTCCCGCATCGAACAAGCGCTGGGCCTCGGCCAAGACCGGCGCGGTCAACACCGCCGGCCCGCGCCGCTTGCGCGGCAGGTAGAAGCCTCTCGGGCCGTGCTCGCGATAGCGCTTCACCGCCCGCTTCACGCTGATCTTGGTCACCCCGAACGCGCGCACGATGTCCGCCTGCTTGGCATTGCCGTTGACGCAGAACTGCGCGGTGATCATGCGAAACGAGTCCAGATCGTCTGCCTCGTGCACGAACACCGGCATGGCACCATTGAAGTAGGTGATCTGCCCGTCTTGTTTGCGGAACGCCAATAGCGCCGTGATCTGGGTCACCCCCTCGGGGAAGAACGGAAACGCCGTCTGCAGCATCGGCTTGCCACCTGAGGATTCGCAACCAGTTCGCCGGCGGCAAAAGACCCCCCGGCGCCGAAAAACGGTATCGTTGCAGAATCCGGCCCGCAGCTGAAGCTTCCCGGCTCACGCGGTGCTCGTCCACTTGCTTGTGGTTGAACAAAAAAGGAATTTTCAGCGCTGTGCAGGGCTGGGGCTAAGGGGCGAGATCAGGTCATCTGACCTTGTTGGTAACGCTTGTAATGGTTGCGCACCGTATTGGCGTCGACCTGCAAC
>CAZTYV010000329.1:0-2487 GCA_964617675.1 uncultured Halochromatium sp.
GATGCGTCGACCAACCTTGTCCCTTGGGGCGTCGTGATCGGCGGCGAGGAGCTGCACAACAACCATCACGCCTTCCCGTCATCGGCACGTCTGTCGATGCGCCGCTGGGAGCTGGACATCGGCTGGGTCTACATCCAGCTGCTGTCGAGCCTCGGGCTGGCCAAGGTGAAGAAATTGCCGCCGCAGGCGACTGTGGTCGAAGGCAAACATGTCATCGACATGGATACGCTCAAGGCGCTCCTCGTCGCACGGATGCACGTGATTCGCCGCTTCAGCAAAGAGGTCTTGCAGCCGGTGACGCGCGCCGAGCTCTGTCGCACGGAGCGCCATTGCCGGCGTCTGGCGCGCCGCGCCCAGAAGCTGCTGGTCCGCGAGCGTCTCGACGAATCCGGGCGGCGCAGCCTCGAGCAGATCCTGGCGCGCAGCCAGCAGTTGCAGGTGGTCTACCAGTTCCGCGAGCAGCTGCGCCAGATCTGGGAGCGCAATGCGCCGTCGCAGGAGGCGCTGCTGAAGTCGCTGCAAGACTGGTGTCAACGCGCTGAGGCCACCGGCATCCAGGCCCTCGAAGGCTTCTCGCGCAACCTGCGCGGGCTTGCGCTGGTCGGCGCCCCAAGTCACCCCTGAGCAGCGCCACCACTCGCTCACCCGATCAGGGCTGATGCCCCCGGATGCCCCCGGGCCGAGCGCTCGGCCCGCGGGCTAGGGCTCCGCGGTCAGATAGCAGATCCAGCCGGCATCCGGGTCAGCCCGGATGACGGGCTTGAACTGGCCGTCGGGCTCGCCATCCTCGGTCCAGCCCTGCCAGTAGATCCGAATCTCCTTGAAGCCTGCCTCGGTCAGGATCTCGCGCAGCTCCGGCAGGGTCCAGAGGCGCCATCGGTAGCGAAAGGCGTTCTCGAGCCGGGAGCCGTCTGGGAAGTGGAAGTGGATCGCGCACTCCATCAGCCCGCTGATCGGGTCGTAGTCCTGCTGATCCCAGACGTAGGTGAAGGCCGGGCTGCTGCCGTCGTCGATCTCGCGCTCTTCGGTGATCACCCGGAAGGCGTCGTAGCCGCCATAGGCGTCGAGCACCAGCCAGCCGTCAGCGACAAGCCGGCCGCGAGCCTGCTCGAAATAGCGTCGCAGTGCCGCGCGCTCGGTGATCAGCCACCAGCTAAAGTTCATCGCCAGCACCAGGTCGACCGGCTCGTGCGTTGCGCCGCCCGGACCCTCCGCCGCAAGTCCCATCACATCGGCCCGGATCAGGCGCAGCCTCGCTTGCTGCTCCGCATCGAGCGCCGTACTGACCGCGCGTTCGGCCCAAGCAAGCACCTCGGGATCATTGTCGATGCCCAGCGCGCGATGCGCGGGATCACGCCGCACCCACTCGCGGCAGAGCGCCGCGGTGCCGCAGAAGTCCTCGGCCAGCGATCGGGCAGGGCGCCCACGTCGTTCTTCAAAGCGTTGTTGAAGAAAGTCCACCTCGGCCTCCGGGCATTGCACCGCACGCTCGTAGAGCGCGTGGCGATCGGACTGCCCAGCTTGCGACCACGCCGCGCCCACCGGCGATGGGCGAGTCTCAGGCTGCGGCTGCGGCTGCGCCTGATCCCGCTCAGCAGCCCCTGAGTCGAGCGCGGCAGTGGGGCGTGACGGTGGATCGCGGCTCATGCGGTCGACAAGGCTTCCAGGTAAACGTAGCCTTTATCTTGCCTATCCCGGTCGGGCAGAGTCCATAACCGTCACCGCGACACAGCGGCCAGGGTCGAGTCTCAACCTCAGTGACCGCTTCCTACTTCCCGCCTGTGACCGAAACCATCTCCGCGGAGGTACGCGCCAAGCAGAACGCCGCGGTCGCCAACTGGCCCGGCATCGACCAGCAACTCCTCTCCATCCGCACGCCGACCCTGATCATGGCCGGCACCGATGATGAAGTCGTTCCTCCGGGAAACGCGCTCATCCTCGCGCGGCAGATTCGCGCCTCCTGGCTGGTGCGCTTCCGCGGCGGTGGTCACGGCATGATGTTCCAGTTCCCGACGCAGATGGCCGAGGTCGTCAACACCTTCCTCGCCACCGCCAACTGAGGGTCGGGTGCGGTCGTCGGCTGCAGTTTGCAAGCGGATAGCAAGATCGCGTAAGCTTGCGGGCTTGATGCGAAAACAGGCAGCCGCGAACGCTCCAGCACCGCAACGGTGTCCCGAGTACGCTGCACAGCATCTGCCCGGAGAGGTGTCCGAGTGGCTTAAGGAGCACGCCTGGAAAGTGTGTATAGGTTAATAGCCTATCGAGGGTTCGAATCCCTCCCTCTCCGCCAATTAGAAGAGAGAAAAACAAATAGTTTCAGTAGTTTGCTATCGTCTTATCTAGCAAGAGTGTGATTTGCCCCCACTTTTGCCCCCACTCAAGACTGCGCTGCGTTTGCTTGCGTGAGCACGATCGTCGTTCTGAGCCTCGTGATCGTTCGTCCTGAGTGGCAAGGCCAGGATGCGACCCGAACGATCCGCCTCGCCG
>CAZTYV010000330.1:0-2482 GCA_964617675.1 uncultured Halochromatium sp.
GCGCGCGAAGGTCAGCGAGGGGCTGGTGCTGTTGGCGCCGGTGAAGACCGCGGTGGTCGAGTACCATGCGACTCACGGCGATCTGCCGGCTGCGGGTAACTGGCTGAGCCTGCTGAAGGAGCTTGGTCTCCCCGTGAGTGCGCAGAGCGGCGCGGCAGCCGGGAGCTTCGTCGAGCGTATTTGGTGGAATGGCACCGAGAACGAGATCCGAATTCGTTATGGCGTCGCGCCCATCGATGGCAAGGTCCTGTACCTGCAGGCGGATTTTGACGACTCGGGCCCGCTGGCTTGGCGCTGCTATGCGCCGAGCGATGAGGACGAGGATGGGGTGCCGGTACAGTATCTGCCCTCGAGCTGCCGCGGCTGATGATCCTGGCCCAGCGCGCTCGCGGCGAGCAATGAGCGTGCTCCAGGCTTAACGCTGTTCGGGCAGGCGACGCGCCGGGTCCTGACGGTAGAAGGCTTGCAGCTGCGCGTAGACCTCGGGATAGATCGCCTGCAGCCGGTGCGGTAGCTCGAAGAAGGTCTCGCTGCAGACAGCGAAGAACTCGGCCGGTGACTCGCTGCCGTAGGGATCGATCCCGTCGTCGAGCCCTGGATTACGATGGGCCGTGTCGGCGAGCGGCTCCTCGGCGTCGATCGCCTCGCAGCGGCGGCAGAGATCGGCATAGGCGGCGCCGAAGATCTCGGCCCAGTGCGCGTCGCTCATGCCCCGATGCAGCGGCGGATGACCATTGGCCGCACCGTCGAGGAGATCGAGCTTGTGCGCAAGCTCATGGATCACGACGTTGTAGCCGTCTCGCTCGCAGCCGGCCGCCGCATCGGTCAGCGACAGGATCACCGGACCCTGTTCCCAGGCCTCGCCACTCTTCGGCTCGTCGTCGATCCAGACCAGACCGTCCTCGTCCATGACCTCCCGCGCGGGCACGAATTGATCTGGATACAGGATCAGCGTGTGCCAGCCGCGATACCAGTCCAGCCCCAGCTCGAGCACCGGCAGCGTGGCCTGCAGCGCCAGCTCCAGGCGCATGGGCTCGTCCAGCTCGGTGCCCTGCACGGGCTCAAGCTGCTTCTGCTGCAGGAAGCGCGCGGCCATCTGCTGCAGCCGGGCGCGTGTTTCGGCGTCGAGCCCGTCGAGCAAGGGCAGCGCATCGAAGGCCGCCTCCCAATCCGCGGCGCTGATCGGGTCTGCGCCGCTGTCGCGTCGACGCCACCACATCGCTCAGCCGTCCGCGGTCGGGCGCACAGGGCGGCGAGCCTGGCTGATGATGCTGCCTGCTGATCCCGGGGCCCGCGAGCGGCGTTGGCACCGAGGGTTTGTCGGAACCGGCTCAGTCACCGGCGGTGGCATCCCGGATCACCTGATGCACGAAGCGCAGCTTCTCGATCGCTGGCGGTGGCAGGACGAACGGATAGGCGTGATCGTGGCCGATGCTGCGATTCAGGCTGTTGAGCGCGAGCTGCAGCGGCAGCCAGTGCCCGAGGATGCGGTCGAGGTCGTCTTCCCGATAGGCGTCAAAGGCCTGATCGACCGCGAGCGCATCGCCCTGGCCCGCGCGCGGATGGATGCTCAGCCCGAAGGCATAGGCGGTCTCGAGCGCATCGACGATATGGAAGTAGTGCGCCCAGCTCTCGGCCCAGTCCTCCCAGGGATGGGTACTCGCGTAGGCCGAGACGAACTGGGTCTGCCAATTCGCGGGTGGGCCGTTCTGGTAATGCTGATCCAACGCCTGCCCATAGTCCTGGGTCTCATCACCGAAGAGCGCGCGAAAGTCGCGCAGCCGATCGGTGTCGCGGATCAGCCGATCCCAGTAGTAGTGGCCAGACTCATGGCGGAAGTGGCCGAGGATGGTGCGATAGGGCTCCGCCATCTGCTCGCGCATGCGCTCGCGCTCGGCCGGGTCGGCCTCGGCCAGGTTGATCGTAATCAGGCCCTGGGCGTGGCCGGTGAGGACCTTGTCGCGCTCCGAGAAGCTGGCCGGCGCATCGGCGAGGAAATCGAATTCGAGCCCTGAGGGGTCCAATCGGCGCGAGACCACGGGCAAGCCGAAACGCAGCAGCGAGTAGACCAGCCGCCGTTTCTCGGTCTCCAGGCTTTGCCAACGCGCCTGATGACCCGGTACCGCTAGGTTCGGGATGGTGCCGTTGAGGTCGCAGGCACGGCAGAACGGCTGCTCTTGATCGGCCTCGACCAGCCAGTTGCAGACGCCATGCTGGAGGTCGTTCTGACACTTGCGATAGGTGCCTTGAACGCCGACGGGTTGCCAGAGCTCAGCGTCGGCGGGCTCGATGGGGGCCAGCTGCAGCCGGTCGGGCAGAAAGCCAAGCGGCATCCCGCACTGGGTACAGCGGCGGTTCTCGAAGTAGAGCAGGTTGCCGCAATTGGTGCAGTTGAAGAGCTTCATAAGGCAAACCGCTCACGCGTTCGCTCGCCGCCAAGTTTGGAACCATCGATCTGCGGAGCAGGGGCTGTGGATTTCGC
>CAZTYV010000331.1:0-2477 GCA_964617675.1 uncultured Halochromatium sp.
TCCGCGTGATGATGTTCCAGTCTTTGTTGATCGAGATCGGGATCACCGGCTGGATGTTGAGGATGTTCTGCGTGCCCCCCTCCGGCCCGTAGTTCAGATTGGTGTTGTTCTGAAACGGCACGCTGATGGCATTGCCGACCGGGTTCTGCGCGAGCTTGGCGAGTTCCGTTGCGCTCATCTCGGCCATCGCCGGCGCGCATCCCAGGCATGTGATGACCAAAGCCCAGATCAGCGAACGCCATGAATTGAATAACTGGTTCATGAATTTAGTCGATAGAAATATCGGACGGACAACGGGGCACAGGGGTTTTGCCGAAAGGGCAAAAGCGCGTGTGATCGCGAACGCGTACGGCATCAAAGCGGTCGTTGATGCGTAACGCCAGAGCGCCGCGGTAATCGCGCGGCGTCATGCCGGTCAGCCGCTTAAACGCCCGGGAAAAATGCGGCGCGTTCTCGTAGCCGGTGGCAAAGGCGATGTCGGCGATGTTCAGGTCGGAATCAACCAGTAGGTCAGAGGCGATCGAGAAACGCGCATCTTTCACAATGTCGGAATAGGTCGAGCCGCATTGGGCCAGCCGACGCTGCAAGCTGCGCTCGCTCATACCGACGATCTCGGCCACCAGCGACAGGGGCGGATGACCCTGCGCCAAATAGGGACGAATGAGCGCACGCACGGCGGTCACGAAGTCCCAGGCGTCGCCCAAGTCGAAAGGGGCTTGTGGGGGACTCGGCGGAGGCTTGAACGCACCGAAACTTGGCCGGCGATCCATGCAGGTCTGCGCGATGTCGGTTGCCGCGACCCGTATCGAACAATCACGCTGACCAGTCCGGATACGAGCGTTGCCGTACGCCTCCAGCGCAGCGTCCGAAGGCCGCCCGCGCGAGACAAAGGTGATCTCGGCCGGGCACCAGTCAGGTCCGGCGGCACTGCGCACAATGTTGATCACCCCTGCGATCGCCTTCCACTCGGCGAACCCGACAAAAGCACTGTTCTGAAACCCCTGGACTTCGCAAACCACGCGTCGATCGACGCCTTCACGGCGGATGCTGATCTTTAAGGCGCTGTTTTCTCGATGCACCTGTTTGGACAGGGCCTCGATGCGGGAAAGTCCGGTGGGACCCGCGATCACTGCACGCTGTACATCGTGATGGAGCGTACTGAGCGAAGCGGCGCGGCCGGCGAGAAAGCCGACTTCCATGATGCCAACCTCACGGCTCGAGCGCCAAGCCCAGTCGAGGGCGCGCGGCAAGCTGACGTAAGCATCGGGTGTCTGTTCAATCAAAGCGGGGAGCCGCGAGCGCTCGAGTTCTCGCTCAACCGGGACGCCAGCGCCTCGGAGGACTCCGATATGATCGATAACATGCTGTGCCCTGACGACCGGGATATGCATGGTTGAGCAGGTCGTCAATGGCGGGCGTGGTGATTAAAACAAAGCCGGCGACATGTTCAGGCCGCCGGCTTTGTTGCTTCAGTACACTACAACCTTAAGAGTGTTCGGCTACTCACCCGCGTGGCTGATGTGTTTCGCGGACTGCATCGCCTCGATCACTTGATCCAGGTTGTAGCTGGCCGGCATCTGCAGCGAGGGGAACTCGCGATAGGTCTCGAGCTCCTTCAGCCACATCAGCTGTCCGATGGGCAGCAGGTTCCAGTCATAGATGTAAGCCGTGCTTGGAGCAGCCAAGGCGCCGCCGTAGCCCAAGAGGGTCCCATCAACCGACGCGACCGAGCGCTCGAAGGGATCACGCTTGAGGTTGCTGACATAGGTCCAGTGATAGGTGGTTGGGGGGTTGAACGCCTCCGTCGCATTGGACGAGATCATCGTGTAGTAGAACTTCCAGTTCTTGTAGCGCACCGCCGAAGGATCTTTACCGGTGTAGTAGAAGAAGTGGTCGCGTGCCGAATCCGACTTGCCTTCCAGGTAATCGCGCTGGTCGAAGCCGTCCAGCGTGGTCTTGACGATGCCGGGGTATTCGCCGGCCTCGATCTGCTTCTTCAGCTCATCACCCGAAGGCCCGCCGGCGATATTGACGAAGGTGGGCACCCAGTCCAGTGACGAGAAGATCTGGTCCGGGTTCGTGCCGGCCTTGACGTGCCCCGGCCAGCGAATGACCATCGGCGCCCGCATACCGCCTTCCCAGGTGGTGAGCTTGCCGCCGCGGAAGGGCGTGATACCGCCGTCGGGGTAGGTGATGGTCTCGGCGCCGTTGTCGGTGGTGAAGACGACGATGGTGTTGTCGAGCTCGCCCATGTCCTCGAGCTTTTTCAGCACGTAGCCGATGTTGTCGTCCATCTGCTTCATGCCGGCCTCGTTGATGCCCCAGTCCTTGCCGCCCTTCTGGCCCAGCATGTCTTCATACTCGGGCGACAGCATGGTCGTGACGTGCATGCGCGCCGGGTTGTACCAGACGAAGAACGGCTTGCCGGTCTTCTCGGGGTCGTTGCGGTCGAGGAAGTCGATGACCTGGGCGGAGAT
>CAZTYV010000332.1:0-2476 GCA_964617675.1 uncultured Halochromatium sp.
GCACCTGCGGCAAGGACGGCCAGAGCGTGCCGGTCGGCGTCGGCCAGCCAACGCTGCGGGTCGACGCCCTGACCGTTGGGGGCACTGGGGCCGCGAGTTGAGCTTGACACCCAGGCAAGCGCCAGTGGCATCGCGTTTTCCCCAATAGATCGGCGCGTATCGCGGTGACTAAGGCGTTTTGAGCTTCCGTGTTCGACCTTGGCGCACGCGGTAAACCGAACCGGCAAGGCCTTGGGCAAGCAGGGAAGGTTGGGGCATGGAACACACGACAACGCACTGCAGTAAGAGGCACTCGAAACGACATCATGGCGAATTTGGCGACCGCGGATAGCGGCACCCAGCTCCAACGGCTCGAAGCGGCCATCGATCATCTCCTGAGCGAGGCCAAGCGCTGCGGCGCCAGCGCCGCCGAGGCCGGCGTCAGCGCCAGTACCGGGCTCGAGGTCGCGGTGCGCATGGGCGAGATCGAGACCGTGGAGCACACCCGCGATCACGGCCTCGGCATCACCGTCTACTTCGGCCAGCGCAAGGGCTCGGCGAGCACCTCGGACCTGAGCGCGCGCGCGATCAGCGACGCGGTCGCTCAGGCCTGCAGCATCGCCAAGCACACGCAGGAAGACCGCTGCGCCGGGCTCGCCCCGGCCGAGCTCATGGCCACCGAGATCCCGAACCTGGACCTCGAGCATCCCTGGGGGATCAGCGTCGAGGAGGCGGTGCGGCTGGCAACCGAATGCGAGGACGCTGCGCGCGCCCATGATCCGCGCATCGTCAACTCCGAAGGCGCGAGCCTCAGCACGCACGCTGGACTCAAGGTCTATGGGAACAGCCATGGCTTCGTCGGCGGCTATCCGAGCACCCGTCATGGGCTCAGTGTCGCGGTCGTCGGCAAGGCCGGTGATGAGATGCAGCGCGACTATTGGTGGACCTCGGCGCGGGCGCCGGAGGACCTGGAGTCTGCCGCGAGCGTCGGGCGGCGCGCCGCCGAGCGCACGGTGGCGCGGCTCGGCGCCCGACGCCTCGGCACCCGGCGTGCGCCGGTGCTGTTTCGCGCCGAGCAGGCCGCTGGGCTGTTGCGTCATCTCTGCGGCGCGATCAATGGCTCGAGCCTCTATCGCAAGATGAGCTTCCTGCTCGATCAGCTCGGTGAGCCGATCTTCCCGGCCTTCGTCCAGCTCAGCGAAGACCCACTGCGCCCGCGCGGGCTCGCCAGCGCGCCCTTCGATGGCGATGGCGTTGCGACGGCGCCGAAGGACCTCCTGCGCGATGGCGTGCTGCAGACCTATCTGCTCGATCACTACTCGGCCTGCCGGCTCGGCATGACCACCACCGCCAACGCCGGCGGCGTGCGCAACATGCGCGTCGGTATGAGCGAGCGCGACCGCCCGGCGATGCTGCGCGAACTCGGCACCGGGCTGTTCGTGACCGATCTCATGGGCCAAGGCGTGAACAACGTCACCGGCGACTATTCGCGCGGCGCCACCGGCTTCTGGGTCGAGAATGGCGAGATCCAGTATCCGGTCGAGGAGATCACCATCGCCGGTAACCTCAAGGAGATGTTCAAGGGCCTGGTCGCGATCGGCAACGATTGCGACTTCGTCGGCAGCACTACCACGGGCTCTTGGCTGCTCGATGAGATGACCATCGCTGGGGAATGAGGATGATCGACGCTCGCGAATCCCTTGCGCAGACCATCGCCGTGATCGAGGCAGCCCCGGAGTCCGCAGCCGCGTTGACCCTCTACGCCTTGGTTAACACCCTTGAGTACGACCGTGCCGGGCGCCTGTTCAAGCTCAGCAAGCTCGGTGATCTGACGCCTGAGCAGCGCCAGATTGCCTATGGGCTGATGGAGCGCTCGGTGGTCGAAGGCATCGGTGATCCGACTTGGGTCGAGGCCAAGGCGCGGATCGACCGCGCCATCCGGGGTATTTGAGAGCCCTTCTCATAAGCCCGACCTTCCGGTAATTCTGCGATGAGCGAGCGCGTTGAAGCGATTGACCCCGAAGCAATCTACCTACCGGGGCAAGGGCAGCTGTCCGCCGCGGCGTCGCTCGATGCAATCTCTCTTGATGAGACAGCTCGTGCAGTGGTAAACGCAACGGCATCAGCGATCGACCCCGACCAGATCATCCTCTTCGGCTCCCGAGCGCGGGGGGAAGCCACGGCCGATTCGGACATCGATCTGCTGGTTATCATGCGCCAGCCCTTTGATGCGGGGCATAGCCGACGGGAATTGCTGCGTCGGGCAAGGCGCGCCTTGCACGGCTATCGAATCCCGGTGGATATCCTGGTCTACAGCCGTGACGAAGTCGATGCTTGGGGCGCCTCACCGAATCACATCATCGGCCGTTCTCTGCGCGAAGGCGTGACAGTCTATGCCAGACATTAAGCATGCAACGCTGATGTGGAGGATGGCAGAAATGGACTTGCATGGACTTGTGCGCGAGCGCCTCGACTCAGCGAGCTGATCGCTCACTCC
>CAZTYV010000333.1:0-2461 GCA_964617675.1 uncultured Halochromatium sp.
CCAGAGCGTCACCGGGCAGGGGCGGTAGGCGAACTCGGCCTCATCGAGCGCGAGCTCGGCAACCCGCTCGTTGACCCTTCGGTTGTCGCCGCCGGGCTGACTGATCCCAGCCAGATCGCCCTTCACGTCGGCCAGGAACACCGGCACGCCACGTCGACTGAACTGCTCCGCGAGTCGCTGCAGCGTCACCGTCTTGCCGGTACCGGTGGCGCCGGCGACCAGCCCGTGACGATTCGCCATCCGAGGCCAGATATGGACGGCCGTCTCCGCGCCCTTACCGATTAGGATGCCATCTGTCATTGGGGGCTCCGTTACGTTCTTCCGTTGCGCTCTAGGGTCGATCGCCGGATGGCTCTCGCTCGCCAGTATACCGGTCCGCTCCTGTGCCAGAATGGCCGACCATCAGCCTGCTCCGAGGATGCCGATGTTCTACGCCGTCGATGATCAGCAGCGCCGCAAGGCCAAGTCGCCGCATGAGCTGGCGATGGTCAATCTCTTGCTGTTCAATCTGCTCGCGGGCGTCGCCCTGTTGGCAGGCTCCATGGCCGAGCCCTACTCGCTGATCGCTCGCTTCAAATGGCTCTTCGTCGCCGTGCCCCTGCTGCTGTCGATCGCGGTGATGCTCTTCACCTGGCTGCGCGCGGGCTCGGCGCAGCGCTCGGCGTCCTGGTTCGTGGCCGCGCATTGGCGCCTCGCTGCCGGGCGGTATCGCGTGCTGCTTGCCGCCTATCTCGTGAGCGCCTTGGTCGTCAGCCTGGCCTTCTTCGGTGGTCATGATGGGTCGCAGCTCGAACAGCGCATCGCTCACCTGCCCCCGGCCTTGCAGGAGATGGAGCGTCACAAGCTCGAGTCGCAGGACATGGGCGGCGCGATCTGGGCGCGCATCGGCGTGGTGCCACTGCTGTTGACGGTGATGGGGCTGCTGATGGTTGAATCCGGCGCGCTCTACCAGGCCGGGCGCGGCGAGCTGCCGAATGCGGTGGCGTCGGCCTTCCCGCCGCCGCCCGGGCTGCCGAGTAGCGAGCAGCCTCTTGAGCGTTGAGCCGCGCCCTTATGGCAGGTCCGGCGGTCTTTGCACGTCGACCCTGCCTGGCGTCAACAAATCTTGACGTCACATCTGTCAACCTGGCTTGTCACTTTTTGGTCTTTGTGCCAGGATTGTCAGTGCGATAGCGGATCGGTCGGGGCTCTAAGGGAACCGGACCCGACCCGGAATGGCCGAAGCTGCAGCCGGTTGGATTTGGAGAGCGAACTTGTTTAAGCACGAAACCGTCTCGTTCGACGACGAGCCGCTGATCCTGGTCGATAGCGAGGATCGGGTGATCGGGCATGAGACCAAGATCAATGCCCATCTCGGCGAAGGCCTGTTGCACCGCGCCTTCTCGATCTTCCTGTTCTCGGAGGATGACCAGGTCTTGCTCCAGCAACGCAGCGGCGACAAGCCGTTGTGGCCGTTGTTCTGGTCGAACAGCTGTTGCAGCCATCCACGCCGGGGCGAGAATCTCGAGCAGGCCACGCATCGTCGCCTGCGCGAAGAGCTGGCGATCGATGCCGAGCTGCATTTCCTCTACAAGTTCCAGTACCAAGCCCAGTATCAAGCCCAGCCACAAACCCAGCCCGAATCAGGGCTCGGCGCGCTCGGTGCCGAGCACGAACTCTGCTCGGTCTATGTCGGCAAGGTGGAGCGGCCGGTCGCGGTCGACGTGAACCCGAGCGAGATCGCCGACTGGCGCTGGATTCCGTGCGCCGAGACCGATCGGCTCGTCGCCGAGGAGACGGATCGGGTCACGCCCTGGTTCGTCATGGAGTGGCGGCGACTGCGCACGGAGTATCGCGAACTGATCGATGGGCTTTCCGCGACGCCGTTGCGGAAGGTCGCCTGAGTCGGCTCAGCCGCGAATGATTGGTCTGCATCAAACCCCCTCGCTGACCCTCAGGGCTGGTCGGCCGCCATGGCACCCGATCCGATGAGCGTGAAGGACGCACTCTCGCGCTCGCCGACGATCCCTCGCCTGCTGACGCTGCCAGCTGGGCTCGTCCCGAGTCGGCTGCGCACCGCGGCCCTCGTTCAGATCCTGAACCGCGTCTTCGCGCCCGAGCTTCGCGATGGCGAGCTGGATTTCCTCGATGGCCACGTGATGCGGATCGGCGTCGAGGATGCCCGGCTCGAGTTCCGGCTGACCCTGGCCGGAGCCCGCATCGAGGCGGCGCCATCCGGCGCGGCGAGTGACCTCAGTATCGATGGCAAGGTCTACGACTTCCTGCTATTGGCAACCCGTCGCGAGGACCCCGATACGCTGTTCTTCAACCGCCGCCTTCGCCTCGGTGGGAGCACCGAGCTTGGCCTCTACGTGAAGAACTTCCTCGATAGCGTCGAGCTCGAAGACCGCCTCGGTCCGCTGCTGAAGGTGATGAACGGCGCCACCGACTTGCTCGGGCGGTTCGGCCGCGGCTGAGGATC
>CAZTYV010000334.1:0-2447 GCA_964617675.1 uncultured Halochromatium sp.
GGCGCAAACCACCGAACCGGGAGCCTGTGCTGCTCGAGCGCTGGAATCGCGTCATCGATCGGGCGCTGGCTGCCGGGACTGACGTTCAGCGACTGCTGATCGGCGGCAAATCCTTGGGCGGGCGCATGGCGAGCCTGATCGCCGACGAGCGCGCCGCCGCCGGGCTGGTCTGCCTCGGCTACCCGTTCCATCCGCCCGGAAAACCAGATCAGCTCCGGACCGAGCACCTGCGGGCACTGCGCACGCCGACGCTCATCTGCCAGGGCACGCGTGATCCCTTCGGCAAGCGGGACGAGGTCGCCGAATACCCGCTCGCCGCATCGATTCGACTGGCCTGGATCGAGGATGGGGACCACAGCTTCAAACCGCGTCGGCAGTCTGGCCGCACCTGGGAGCAGAACCTGGACCAGGCGGTGGAGGCCGTTCTCGATTTCGTCGCTTCGCGATGAGTGCGAGCCGCCCGTGCCGCCTTTGGATGTGCCTGCCATCGGCGCTCAGTCCCATTCGCCTCACTTGCGATACCCGGTCGCGGTCGCGCAGCGCCGGCCTCGCCGCTGCCTCCAATCACGCCCATTGAGCACGACCGACAAGGCCAACGCTGACAATGCCAGACCGACGACCCAGGCGTCGATGAGCACTGGATTCCACGACGCCCCCGTCAGTGCGTCGGCGTAGTACTTGATGTACGACGCCGGCAATGCGGTCTCACCCAGGGCGGCTTTGACCTGCCAATGCCAGTCAGTCATGGGGCAGTAGCCCCAGCCGAACCAGGCGCCGAGGCCGATCCAGGAGCCGAGCGTGAGACTGACCACGA
Source organism: uncultured Halochromatium sp. (assembly GCA_964617675.1). Classification (GTDB taxonomy): domain Bacteria; phylum Pseudomonadota; class Gammaproteobacteria; order Chromatiales; family Chromatiaceae; genus Lamprobacter. Next base: position 815 of record CAZTYV010000334.1, read on the forward strand.
GCAGATGCAGGCGCCGGGTGCCTTGCCACAGCCAGCCGGTAAGGATGAAGAGCACCAGGGCCGCGTGCAACAAGAACAGCGCTTGGTCGAGCAACCACAAGGTGGAAACGTCCATCGCAGCCTCCAGTGCAGCCGTCCGGGGTGTCCTGCTTGCGGTCAACCATCCCTCAGGGCAGGGGCGACCCGATCAGTTCCCGCGCATTTGGCAAGAAGGACAGGGGTGACGCCAGATTCGAGGCCCGAACGCCGTCCATCGCCAAGCGCTGACCATCATCCCGATCGATCTTCAGTGCTGCTCGGCGGCTCAAAGAGCCGTGGACCCTTCTGCTCCGTCGCCTTCCACCCGATTACGCGCCATCCCCGCCAAGAAGGCCTCGATATTCGCCGCGATCTCGACCACCACGCGCTGGCGCGCCTCGCGGCTGGCCCAGGCGATATGCGGCGTGACAATCAGGTTGGGGATATCTGGCGTCAGCAGCGGATTGCCCGCACGCGGCGGCTCGTTGCTCAGCACATCGATGCCGGCGCCGCCGATGGCGCCAGCGCGCAGGGCCTCGGCCAGCGCCGATTCATCGACGATGCCGCCGCGCGCGGTGTTGATCAGCAGGGCGTCGTGGCGCATCAGCCCCAGCGCGCGCGCGCCGATCAGCCCGCGTGTGCTGTCGGTGAGCGGGCAGTGCAGGCTCAACACATCGACCTGCGGCGAGCGCCACTCGGCCCTCACGCGTCTCGCCACCGGGGCGTTGGGCGACAAGCACCTGCATACCGAAGGCCTCAGCCACCCGGGCAACGGCCTGACCCAACTCGCCATAGCCGACGATACCCAGGGTCCGCCCGGCCAGTTCGCGAATGGGATAGTCCATCAGGCAGAAGCGCTCATGCTGCTGCCAGGCGCCGCTGGCGACCGCGCGGTGATACTCCGGCAGGCGTGTCGTCAGCGCTAGGATGAGCGCGAACACATGCTGCACCACCGCCGGGGTGGCATAGCGCACCACGTTCGCCACCGCGATGCCTTGCTCGCGCGCCGCGTTCAGGTCGACATGGTTGGTGCCGGTCGCGGCAATGCAGATCAGTCGCAGGGAAGGGGCCGAGGTCAGCACAGCGCGATCCAAGGCCACCTTGTTGGTCACCGCGATCTGCGCATCGCCGAGGTGCTCCAGGATCTGGGTCGGTTCCGTCTGAGGATAACGTCGCCAGGCACCGCACACTCGGTCCAACGGCGACAGATCGAGGTCGCCTTGGTCGATGGTGGCCAGATCCAGCAAAACGCCGTTCAGCGGGGACATGATGAGACTCGTCGCGCGGGTTCAAGACGCGATCATCGCATGGCCGAACAGATCACAGCCATCCATCGCGATGATAGGTTGTCGTAAGCGCTGCGCGAGGTCGAAGTGGAAACCGTCGCCTATCTGGTCGCCAAGCGCACCGGCCTATTGCCGCGTAGCGAGAATTATCTGGGTGGGTATCAGGGGCCTTCGACCGCCTTGATCGTCATCGCATCCTGAAGGTGGCCAGCAAGGTTGAAAAGCATCTCGGCCTTCCGTTCCCCGCCTACCGGATATTCGCATGACGCCGACCCAGGACCCCTGGTCCTTCGTCGTTCGCGAAGACTGCGCGAAGGCGGTTGGGCAAC
>CAZTYV010000335.1:0-2444 GCA_964617675.1 uncultured Halochromatium sp.
CTGAACCCTGAACCCTGAACCCTGAACCCTGAACCCTGAACCCTGAACCCTGAACGCCATCCTCGGATAGACTGGCGGTCGATAAGCATCGGCCCTGGGCGTTAGCTCAGGTCACCGCTTCTGGTCCGCGAGGTATCGACATCCGATGGAGCGCTCCTACCGACTCATCGTCTCTTGCCCCGATCAGGTGGGTATCGTCGCCGCCGTCAGCGACTTCATCGCCCAGCACGGCGGCTGGATCACCGAGGCGCATCACTACTCGGACCCGGAGAGCCAATGGTTCTTCATGCGCTATGTCGTGAAGGCAAGCTCGCTGCCGTTCGGTGAGGAGCGCTTTCGGGCACTGTTCGAGCCGATTGCGGCCCGCTTTGCGATGACCTGGTATCTGACCGATACGGGGGTCAATCGGCGCGTGGTGCTGCTGGCGAGCAAGCAGGCGCATTGCCTCTCGGACCTGCTCTACCGCTGGCGCAGCGGCGAGCTGGTGTTCGACATCCCTTGCGTGATCTCGAACCACTCGGACCTTGGGGACTACGTGCGCTGGCACGGGATCGAGTATCGGCATCTGCCGGTGGACCCCGCCGATAAGAACGCGCACTTCGCGGAGGTTCGATCCTGCATCGAGAAGGCGGGCGCCGACCTGATCGTGCTAGCGCGCTACATGCAGATCCTGCCGCCCGAGCTCTGCGAGCGCTATCCGGGGCGAATCATCAATATCCATCACAGCTTCCTGCCGTCGTTCGTCGGCGCCCGCCCCTATCACCAGGCATCGGCGCGGGGGGTGAAGCTGATCGGCGCGACCTGCCACTATGTGACCAGCGAGCTGGACGCGGGACCGATCATCGAGCAAGACGTGGTGCGGGTCGGACACCACAACACGGTCGAGGACATGGTGCGGCTCGGCAAGGACGTGGAGAAGACGGTGCTCGCGCGCGGGCTGCGCTACCACCTTGAGGACCGCGTGCTGCTGCATGGCAACAAGACCGTGGTCTTCGCCTGAGGGCACCGCGGGGGAGATCAGCCCCCACCGCGGCACGCAGCCAGTGTCGATCGAGCCTCCAGCGCGCGTCTGGTCTCGGCGCCCCTATTGCTTCGGCGGTACGTAGCCTTCCGGCATCGCCGCGCCCCCGCCGAAGAAGTACTGCTCCATCTGCTCCTCGAGAAACTTGCGCGCCTTGGGGTCCATCGGGCTGAGGCGGTTCTCATTGATGAGCATGGTCTGATGCTTGAGCCAATCGGCCCAGGCCGGCTTGGAGACATTCTCGAAGATTCGCTGGCCGAGCGCGCCGGGATAGGGTGCTCGATCCAGCCCTTCGGCCTCACGGCCGAGCTTCACACAGTTGACCATACGGCTCATCGGGCTACTCCTGTCGTCTCATTCTCTATCGGCCCCTGCGGCTACAGGGGCAGGCTCTGCTCCCAGCTCCCCGAGCATGCGGCGGATCGGCGCCGGCAGCCCGAACGCATCGGCTCGGGCGGGATCGATCCAGGTCGCTCCGGGGTTGTCACCGATGCGGCATCCCGGCGCGGACAGATCAATCAAGACCGGTCGCATCTCCAGCTGGAAGTGGCTGAAGGTATGTCGGCGAGGTGGCAGCATTTCAAGTCGCCGCACCGATGCCCCGAACCGCTCAAGGCACCAAGCCCGCACGTCCGCATCGGGTCCCATCTCCGGCGGCGTCCAGAGCCCGCCCCAGATCCCGACCGGTGGCCGACGCTCAAGAAAGACCCGTCCTTGTGCGTCGCGGATCAACAGGACCTGTGCCGCGCGCAATGCGCCCTGCTTGCGCGGCTTCGGTGCCGGAAGCTCGTGAGCACGATCTTGCAGCCGAGCCTGACACTCAGCCGCCAGGGGACAGGCCGGGCACGCCGGGCGCGAGCGCTTACAGAGGGTCGCGCCCAGGTCCATCATCGCCTGATTGAAGGCCGCGACCCGATGCACTGGGGTCAGCGCCTCCGCCAACGCCCAGAGTTCGGCAAGGACCGCGCTGCTCCCGGGCCAGTTGCCATCGAGGATCGGATGGCGCTGGCCGAGCGCGAGCGACAGGATCGCACCGGCAGTCGAACGCCCGATACCGGGCAGGGACTCGAGCACCTCGATCCGCTCCGGGAACCGCCCTTGGTGCTCGGTGACAATCAGTCGCGCGGCGCGATGCAGGTTGCGTGCTCGCGCGTAGTAGCCAAGCCCGGACCAAAGCTGCAGCACGTCATCTGGTTCGGCACCGGCCAAGGTCGGCAGATCGGGGAAGCGCGCCATGAAGCGCTCGAAATAGGGTAAGACCACGGCGACCTGGGTCTGCTGCAGCATGATCTCCGAGACCCAGACCCGATAGGGCGTGGCGTCACGCTGCCAGGGAAGATCGTGGCGACCATGGCGCTCGAACCAGTCGAGCAGGCGGCCGGCGAAAGCCCTGGCTGCCGCCGGGCTCGGCATTGGCGTTGGC
>CAZTYV010000336.1:0-2439 GCA_964617675.1 uncultured Halochromatium sp.
AACAATGGGCTCGATGGCGAGTCCGATATGGCCGCCATGGCCTGGATGACGAATGATCCGGACACCTTGCCCTATCTCGCGCTGCGCTGTGAGGCGACGCCGGAGCAAGGCGGATTCAACTCCGGACATTACTGCAATCCCCGCGTCGATGCGCTGATCGAGCAGGCGCGGCGCGAGACCGATCGCGCGGCGCGCGGGCGCTTGTACCGCGCGCTCTCGCGGTTGGTGTCTGAGGATGCGCCCTGGGTCGTCATCGGCAGCTGGCGGCAGAACCTGGTGGCGCGTGCCGAGATCACCGGGCTGCGACTGGAGCCCTCGTTCTTCCTGCGCTTGGAGCAGGTGGCCAAGGGGTCCTGGCCTTGATGGCCTATCTCGCCCGGCGATTGCTGCTGTTGGTGCCGGTGCTGTTCGGCGTCTCGCTGGTGGTCTTCGGGGTCATGAGCCTGGTGCCGGGCGATCCGGCGCTGGCTATCCTGGGGCCTTACGCGACGCCCGAGCGGCTGGCCGAGCTGCGCGCCGAGCTGGGTCTGAATCGGAGCTGGCCGGTGCGCTACGGCGTCTGGCTGGGCGGGGTGCTGGAGGGCGATCTGGGGCGCTCGGTCTCGTTGGAACGGCCGGTGTTGGACCTGGTGCTGGAGCGGTTGGGTCCGACCGCCTTGCTCGCCGGCAGCGCGCTGCTGCTGGGGACCCTGCTCGGCTTGGCAGCGGGGATGCTGGCGGCGCTGCGTCATGACCAGATCACCGACCGGCTGGTGACCGTTGGGGTGCTGCTCGGCATCTCGATCCCGTCGTTCTGGCTGGGGCTGTTGCTGATCCTGGTGTTCGCGGTCTGGCTGGGCTGGCTGCCGGCGAGTGGGATGACCTGGGCCTGGTCCGATGCCACTGGCTTTGCCGCGGCAGCCGATGTCGCACGCCATTTGGTGCTGCCAACGCTGAGTCTGGCCTTGGTCGCGGGTGGCGTCATCGGCCGCCTGACCCGCGGAGCGGCGATCGATGTGCTGGCCTCGGCACCGATCCGGATGGCGCGTGCGCGCGGGATTTCGGAACGACGGGTGCTGGGCGTGCACGCGCTGAAATCGGTCTCGGCGCGGATGGTGCCGGTGATTGGGCTGCAGGCCGGGTTCGTGATCGGCGGCGCGGTCTACATCGAGACCATCTTTCAGTGGCCGGGCCTCGGCCGTCTGCTGGTCGAGGCGATCGCGGCGCGGGATCTGCTGCTGGTGCAGGGCGGGGTGCTGGTGCTCGCGGCGGCCTATGTGCTGGTCAATCTGGCCGCTGATCTGGCGCAGCATGCGCTCGACCGGCGCACCCGGGCGGCTTGATGGCGGCGGACTCGTTCGCCTCGGCCCGCACCATGCCCCGGGCGCCGTGGTCGCCGCGACTGCAGACCCGTTACCGGTTTGGGCCTGTGCTGCAATGAGCCTGCGTCGGCCAACATTGCTGTCCCACCGCGGCGCCGTTCTCGGACTCGGCCTGCTGGGGTTGGTGCTGTTCCCGGCCTTCGCCGCCCCTTGGCTGCCGCTGGCTGACCCGACCCTGACCGCGCCGGCTCAGCGCATGCTGCCCGCCGGTTCGCTTGGGCACTGGCTGGGTACCGATGCCTCGGGTCGCGATCTGCTCTCGCGGCTCATCTGGGGCGCGCGCTCGAGCATCCTCGTCGGTGTCTCGGCCACCCTGACCGCGGCGCTGATCGGCACGCTGATTGGGGTGCTTGCCGGCTTCTTCGGTCGACTCACCGATGCCCTGCTCATGCGCGGCGTCGATGTGCTCATGGCCTTCCCCTATCTGCTGCTCGCGCTCGCCATCGTCGCCGCGCTGGGGCCAGGACTCGAGAACGCGATGCTGGCCATCGCGATCGCTAATGTGCCGTTCTTCGCGCGGGCGGTGCGTGGGGCGGTGCTCGAGATCCGACATCAGGCCTATATCGATGCGGCTCGGCTCGCTGGTCATCGCGAGCCCTGGATCATCGTCGTCGAGGTACTGCCGAATCTGGTGCCGACGGTGCTGCTGTTGATGACCACCACGCTCGGCTGGATGGTCCTGGAGACCGCCGGACTGAGCTTCCTGGGGCTCGGCGCCCAGCCACCGGATGCCGATCTCGGTGCGATGCTTGGCGAAGGCCGCGAGCTGCTAACGACCTATCCGCGGGTTGCGGTGTTGCCGGGGCTGGTGATCTTGATCCTGGTGGTCGGCATCAATCTGTTCGGGGATGCGTTGCGCGATCGGCTCGACCCGCGGCTGCGTGGGCGCGGCGGCGGGACAATGGGTTCTGGCAGGAAGGCTGACGCGCCGGCTGATCCGGTCCACGATGCATTGAGTGAGCACGCGTTGCCCGTGGCCGCTCGGTCTCAGCCAGGGTTGCTCGAGGTGGATGGGTTATCGGTGATGCTGCCTGGAGAGCAAGGTCCAGTGGTGGCCGTTGACCGGCTTGATCTGCGT
>CAZTYV010000337.1:0-2291 GCA_964617675.1 uncultured Halochromatium sp.
GCGTTTGGAATCAGCCACGATGCCTTCACCGCGATCAAGCTGCTGCAGCCCGATCTGGAGCTGTTCGCGCAGGTGCGCGCGCTTGATGTCCTGAACCCAGGCCTCGTGGGCATCCATAAAACGTAAGGCCTCACGAATCACCTCACTGGCGTTGTTATACAGCCCACTCTCAACCTTAGCCCGGACACGATTTTCCAGCTCAGGGGTCAATGAAACATGCATGGTGTCGTCCGTTAGTGAGAGGATACGAAAATGCTGAACGCTTTAGCAAAGATTGTCAAACCTTGTCGGCCCTAGCCATCACTTCCACGCCTCAAGCACCATCATCAGACCAGCCCCTGCAGCATAAAGCGCAGCGCATCAGAGACCGCCGGCAACCTCGCGGCCACCCTAGCTGCGGGCGATGACCTGAGTTTAGCCGCTCCAGCATTCGCCGACGCAAGCGGCTCTAGCAAGATCTGCGCCAGTTGTTGGGCCGATTGAGTACCACAAGCGCCTCACGCCTCAATGACGCTCGCCCTCATCGCCGTGTCATTCCTCAACGCGAGCTCAACATGATCCCGGTCTCCTCGGCGGTACAGCGGCCGAAGCGTTCAAGAACCACCGGTAATCACCCGAAAGGCCTCGGGGCCACTGCGCAGAAATCCGTCGTCCCAGCCGGAATCACCCCCTCCTCAGCGGCGCGCAAACTGCGGCAGCTTAGACAGGTTCTTCCACGCCAGTGCGCTCAACGCCCCCAGGGAACCCCTACCCAGCAGGGCCACCTAGGCCCTGCCGGCGCAAGACTGATAATCCTCCCAGGAGTGGCGCGCCACCAGGCTCAACGAGGGCGCAGCAAGCGGTTGCTGACCCCGCCCAGGCGGACGCGTCAGTGCGTTTTTTCAAGACCTGACCCCATCCACAAGACCTGACCCCATCCAACACTCTGAACGCCTAGTCTGAAGTGTCAGGAACCGATGCCCAACTCGCCGCATCTTTCGGTAAGCGACCGAAATCATCGATCACCTGAACCGAGCAAGGCGCCCCCCTCGACCAAGTCCAGAGCACCAGATTGCGTCGCGGAGCCTGCGTTGGCGATGGATTCAGCGCCGGCGCAAAGCTCGGAACCAGCGCACCTTGAAAATCCGCCGTGAGCATGGCTTCAGCGATTCGCCATGTCGGCGGTTGCAGGCCGCGACTCGCCAAGTCTTCCCACGGGCAGGCCAAATCGGCAGGATCAATGCCAGCTGAGGCCAGCCGGCCGGGATGGGTGAGGTCGGCGACTCGCTCGCAATGCACTTGGTAGGCGACCAGCGTCATCGGCTGCGCCTTGAAGGGAAAACCCTGCTGCGCTTCGAGCCAGGCAGTGGTGAGATCGAGCGAGGTATAGAGCGCGGGCTGACCCTTGCGATTGAAGCGCCCGCCGTGGCGCCCGGCCCCTTCGCCGGATGTCGGCAGAGACGCCCACCGCGGATGATGGGCGCGATAGACCAGACCATCGAAGCGGACGGCGAGGTGATCGAGCTGGGCCGCCACTGCGACCCCGCCGGGTGTCAGCAGCGGCTCAGGCATAGCCCCCATCAGCGATGCGCGACAAGTAATCCTTAACCGCTTGGGCGCGCCCCTCTTTGAGCAGATCCTCGGCGGTCTTGTCACCGAAGGATGGCAGCGGCTGCGAGCGAAACCAGGCAAAGGCGCGCGCCGTGGAGCCCGTCCAAGGGATCGCGCGATTGATGATGTCGACGGTATCGCGCAAACGCTGCTGGGTCTTCGTCGAACTGCTGCGCGAACGCTTGCTGAGCGCATCGCGCGAGAGCCCGGTGGCGCGCGCGAGCTCGACCTTGGTGACATGCAGCCGCTCGGCGAGCCGATCGGTTTCGATGACACCGAGGTCGGAGAAGAGATAGGTCAGATCCTCGACGGCTGTCGCCATATTTGCCTCACTGAATGCACCAATCTTTGGGCATATTATGCGGCATAGGCGACATTCTACAAGCCGCAGGGATGACCAAAACCTCATCGCCGCACAAACGCCATTCGCCCGCAAGGCCCGGTCATCCTCCCAGGACTTACGCGCCACCAAGCTCAACGAGGGCGCAGCGAGCGGTTGCTCACCCCGCCCAGGCGCATGCGCACCAGCACCTGGGGCAGATAGTGCACCGCGCCCTCGCCCGCCGCCTCCAACCGCGTCAGCATACGCAGCACCAGGTCGTAATCCGCGGCGATGCGGTAGCGGGTATCGAACACCCCGAAGCGCTCATAGAGCGAGCGGCGCAGGAACAGCGTGGGATGCGGTGGCATCCAGCCCCAAC
>CAZTYV010000337.1:2301-2412 GCA_964617675.1 uncultured Halochromatium sp.
TGCTCACCCCGCCCAGGCGCATGCGTACCAGCACCTGCGGCAGGATCGGGCACCGCGCCCTCGCCCGACCCGTGCGGCCGCGTCAGTGCGTTTTTTCAAGACCTGACCCCA
>CAZTYV010000338.1:0-2369 GCA_964617675.1 uncultured Halochromatium sp.
GAGGATGATGGCCTCTTGCTCGACCAATTGCAGCGACGGCGTGTAGGCGCCATCCAGCCCGGAGCCGGGCAGCAACTTGCCGGGGTTGAAACGCCCCAGCGGATCGACCCGCTGTTTGTACTCGGCAAAGGCGGCGAGCTTCTCGGGCGCCAGATAGCGCACCTTGGTCAGGCCGATGCCATGCTCGCCCGAGATCACGCCATCGAGCCGCTCGGCGATGGCCATGATCCGATCGACCAGCCGGTCGGCCTCCTGCAGCATCTGATAGTTGGCCGAGTGCACCGGGATGTTGGTGTGGATGTTGCCGTCGCCGGCGTGCATGTGCAGCGCGACGAACAGCCGCGCGCTGCGCACCTGACGATGGATCTCGGCCAGGCGCTCGCGCACGCCACTGACATCCTGACCAGCGAAGATCTCGGCGAGCCGATTGCCGACCTCCTTGCGATAGGTCTGGCGCAGGTCGCGGCGCAGCATCATCTCGAGCAGGCTGTCGCCGTCGCGGATCAGCGCCCGCTCGGGGTCGCGCAACAGGACGGTCTGCTCGGCGGCGGGCTGATCCAGGCGCGCGAGGATCTGCTGCCAGCGCTGACGGGCGGCGCGCACCGCATCGCGGGCGGCGGCGCACTTGGCCTCGAGGATCGCGAGCGCCTCATCGGAGCGCTGGTACTCGCCGGCCGGCAGCGCCTCGCGCAGCGGGCCATCCAGATACTCGAGCACGGCCGCCATGATGGCGTCCTTGTTCTTGATCGACTGCTCGATGTTCAGGCGCTCGATCTCGCGGCTGTACTCGGCCAGCCGTGGCAGCGGGATGACCACGTCCTCGTTGATCTTGAAGGCGTTGGTGTGGCGCGAGATGGCGGCGGTGCGAGCGCGATCGAGCCAGAAGCGTTTGCGCGCCTCGGGACTGATGGCGATGAAGCCCTCGCCATCGCGCGCCTGGGCCAGCTCGACCACGGCATCGGCGACCGCAGCCACCGCCGTCTCATCGTCCGAGACTAGGTCGGCGACCAGCACCATCTTCGGCAGCTCGCGGCGCGCGGCCTTGGTCGAGTAGCGCACCGCGCGCACGTAGCGCTCGTCGAGATGCTCGAGGCCGGCGATCTGCACATCATCGCGCGCATCGACGAAATCCTTGATCTCGACGATCGCGGGCACGGCGCGGTTCAGATCGGTGCCGAAGAACTCCAGGCAGACCGTGCGCACATGCTCGGGCATCCGGTGCAGGATGAAGCGCGCCGAGGTGATGAGCCCGTCGCAGCCCTCCTTCTGCACGCCAGGCAAGCCGCCGAGGGCCTTGTCGGTGACATCCTTGCCGAGCCCCGGCTTGCGCATCAGCGCGGTCGGGATCTCGAGCAGCTCGGGCTCGCCCTTGGGTGTGGTGCCATCGGGCGCGAAGCGGCTAATGCGAAAGCGCGCGACGGGCGTGTCCTGCAGCTTGCCGAGGTTGTGATCCAGACGCTCGACCTCGAGCCAATCGGCATCCGGGGTCACCATGCGCCAGGAGGCGAGGTTGTCGATCGCGGTGCCCCAGAGCACCGCCTTCTTGCCGCCGGCGTTCATCGCGACGTTGCCACCGATGCAGGAGGCGTCCTGCGAGGTCGGGTCGACGGCGAAGGCCAGGCCATTGGCATCGGCGAGATCGGCGACCCGGCGCGTGACCACGCCGGCACCGCAGCGCACGGTCGGCACCGGCTCGGCAACGCCGGGCAGCGCGATGCGCTCGACGCCGGACAGGGCCTCGAGCTTCTCGGTGTTGATCACCGCCGAGCGTGGCGAGAGCGGCACCGCCGAGCCGGTGTAGCCGGTGCCACCGCCGCGCGGGATCAGCGACAGGTCGCAGTCGATGCAGGCGGCGACGATCGGCGCGACCTCGTCCTCGGTGTCCGGCAGGATGACGACGAACGGCATCTCGATGCGCCAGTCGGTCGCATCGGTCGCGTGTGAGACCCGAGCCAGGCCGCCGAAGTCGATATTGTCCTTGCGGGTGATGCCGGCGAGGCGCTTGCGCAGGCGCTGGCGCAGCGCGCGGTCCGCGTCGAGCTGGGCATCGAAGCGTTCGATCGCCTCGCGTGCGGCGCTGAGCAACTTGGCCGCCTCTACGTTGTCGTTCAGGCGCAGCTCGAATTGCTCGAGCCGGTGCTGCAGCGACTCTAGCAGCAGCCCGCGGCGTTTCGGGTCTTCGAGCAGGTCGTCCTGTAGATAGGGGTTGCGGTTGACCACCCACATGTCACCCAGCACCTCGAACAGCATCCGTGCCGAGCGCCCGGTGCGCCGCGAGCCGCGCAGCCGCTCGATGCGCTGCCAATTCTCCAAGCCGAGGAAGCGGATGACGATCTCGCGGTCGGAGAAGGAGGTGTAGTTGTAGGGGA
>CAZTYV010000339.1:0-2361 GCA_964617675.1 uncultured Halochromatium sp.
AGCCCTGGCAGTTGAAGATGGCATAGAGCAGATCGACCCGATCGCTGTCTTTGGCGTAGAGCGGCTCGAGCCACTCGATGAGCTGCCGGCGCGCATTCCAGACCGCGGCAGTGACCACGTCAAAGAGGTTCTTGCCCTCGTTGTCGATCGCCTTGAAGGAGCGGTAATCGGTCAAAGTGCTGACATCCACGCGCTCGGGCCGCTGGTCGCGGTCGGCTTTCAGGCGTTTCAGCTCAGCCTCAGCCGCGGTGATCTCTGTGGCGAGGCGCTGCTGTTTGCTGTTCGCACGCGGCGTGCCGTCTTTGTTGGTGCTGGGCGTGCTCTTGGCCTGTTGCTTGTAGAGGCGATCAAGCTGGGTCTTGAGGCGTTGGCGCTCTGCATCGAGCACCTTGATCGCAGGATTGGCGATCTCTTGCTTGTCACTCTCGCTCAGGCCAAACCCCGGATGATAGTGATAGGGATGGCGCTCCTTGAGGTGCTTGAAGGTATTCTCTGAGGCGCCCCAGCGACTCAGCATAGCGGTGGCGATCGCCGCCGGCGTCAGCCCAAGCGCGCCATCCCAGCACAGCACACTGGCGCGATGATCGGTGCGCTGATTCCAGATCACCACCCGACGCAGCTCGAAGCGATGCTCAGGCGCTGCAGCGGCGTCCTCCTGGGCTGGCTCGGTCTTGAAGGTGCAGGACTTGCTCTCCTCCAACAGCCGGTAGTCGGTGCCGTTAATCGACACCGCCGCGGTGAAGCAGGCCGCCTGCAGGGCGCGCAGACGCGGCGCATCGGCGTGTTTCTCCCAGGTCACGAACGGCGTGTGCTGCGCCACCAGGGCTGAGAAAAAGCCCAGCCCATCGCCCTCGCGATCGAACACCTGCAAGGGCATCACCCCCAGTGCCTGCTCACGCGCATAATCCCCCAAGGCCAGGATGCGTGCGCGCAGATCGCCCTTGCCCTCTTGGATGGCGAAGCAGACCACGCGCCCCTGTCCATCGCAGGTGACCAGGTTGGTCTGACCGGGAGTCGGCCTGCGCCGCTGGGTGTGATACGCATGATGCACCTTCTGTTCACCGGTATAGGGCAGTAGATGCCCATCGGTGAACCAGACCTCCGTGCCGACCAAACCCCGCTGGAGCTGATCGGCGGAAAACGCCGCCACCAGGGCCGTCGCGCGGCCTTGCTCGGCGACGCCGTGGAACCAGCCCCAGAGGGTCTCCAGGCCAGGTAGCGCCTTGAGGCCAAGGAGACGCCCGGCCTCTTCGCGCCGCTCATGCTTGAGCTGCTCGAGAGAGCGGATGTTGCGCACCGCCATCAGCACGAACACCATGAACAGCCGCCAGCCGTTGCCAAACAGCCCCATCACCCGCGCCAGCCAGTGCCATTGGCTGATCAACAGGATGATGACCGGGAAGATCCCCGCATAGCGGCTCGCCTCCCAGTCATGGGTGTCAGCGTAGGGCCGCTCGGTCACGGCGACCGCTTCCGGCGGGTGGGGCCTTGAGGGCGCCGCCAGCGTTGCGCCCAGGGTTGCTTCGATTGCCGGCTCATCGAGCACATAAGCGGCCGGTGGCGCCACGTCGCCATCCCAGTCGAACTCCGGCTGTGGCTGAGACTCCGCCTGCGCGCGCTTGGCCTGGCGCAGCGCGGCGAGTTCACGCGCCTTGGCGCCCGGACGGCGCTTATTGACATGCAGATGCCGATGGTGCGCCTCATCCTTGCTCTGCGCCGGACTGTAGCCGTGGAGCAGCCCCTGCACGCCGAATTCCCGGTAGCTCTCGCGGTAGTTGTGCAAGGTCTGGCGGCTGAGCTTGAGCGCCTCGGCCAAGCGGGTCTGGTTCACCCCATGCTGCAGCAGCTCGACCACCACCAGCCGCCGTTCGGCCTTGTCGCGCAGATTGACCCGCTTGAGGAAGCTGCCGCGATGATAGAGATCCCCAGGCTGGCGGGGGCCGCGGGGCAGCACCAGTGCATAGCCGCGGCCCAGCTCGAAGCGGGTCTCGCGATCCGATGACGCGGGTGGATCGGCAAGCAGCTCGATTTGGGTCATGGGGGAGGCTCCTGAGGGTGGGCGCTGGCTCAGGGAGGATAATGACTCAATTGATTTTAAGATTCCAGATGACTTTCTATCTTGATCAGATAGCTGAACGCCTGACTGTCCAAATAACAAGAATTCCGCAAACGGTGAAGCTGTCCAAAGAACGGTGGTATCGGACGAAAATCAAGCGCTTGCGGAGCTGTGAAAATCAGATTCCGGGAGGTCTGGAGCAGGTGATCGGCGATGCGGACATTCCGGGTTCGAGCCATGATTTCGGCAAAGACCTCATCCCCGAGATCGTCGCCAAGGGCACCGCGCAGGCTCACCGGTTCGAG
>CAZTYV010000340.1:0-2350 GCA_964617675.1 uncultured Halochromatium sp.
CCAGTCGGCGAAGCGATCCGAGAGATTCTGGAAATGCTGCTGGGCGAGCAGGGTGGTCGGCACCAGCAGCGCGACCTGCTTGCCGGCATTCACGGCGTTGAAGGCCGCGCGCATCGCCACCTCGGTCTTGCCGAAGCCGACATCGCCGCAGACCACGCGATCCATTGGCTTCGGGTCGGCCATGTCGGTGAGGATGGCCTCGATGGCGCGCTGCTGATCCGGGGTTTCCTCAAATTCAAAGGCGGTGGCGAAGGCGTCGTACTCGGCGCCTGGGGTCGGGAAGGAGACCCCTTGGCGGGCGGCGCGGCGGGCGTAGATATCGAGCAGCTCGGCGGCGACATCGCGGATCTTCTCGGCCGCCTTGCGCTTGGCCCGCTCCCACTGATCGCTGCCCAGCCGATGCAGCGGCGCCTGCTCGGGCTCCGCGCCGGTGTAGCGAGAGATGAGATGCAGCGAGCTGACCGGGACGTAGAGCTTGTCGCCCTTGGCGTATTCGAGCGCCAGGAATTCCGCTGTCGTGCCGCCGACATCGATGGTCTGCAGCCCAAGGAAGCGCCCGACCCCATGCTCCTCGTGCACCACCGGCGCGCCAGCGACCAGCTCGGTGAGATTGCGCACCACGGCCTCGCCATCGCGCTCGCGGGTCTTGCGGCGGCGCTCCTGGCGCACCCGCTCGCCGTAGAGCTGGGTCTCGGTGAGCAGCGCGAGTGCGGGCTGCTCAGCGGTGGCCGGCAGCAGCAGCGGCTCTTCCAGCGGTGCAACGGTGACGGCGAGTGCCTGCGAGCCACGCAGGAACGCCTGCCAGCCATCGACCAGCGTCGGCTGGATGCCGAAGCCGCGCAGGTGATCGAGCAGCATCTCACGCCGGCCCGTGCTCTCGGCGATGAACAGGGTTCGGCGACGCGGCGTCGCTGCGGATGCGGGCCCCGTCCCTTGCGAGCCCGTCCCAGCAATCTGTCCCGCTAGGCCCTGGTGGTCGCCGATCGGTACCGCAGCATCGCCCGCTGACGAATGCGCAAGCCCGGTCTCGTGCAGAAAGGCCTTCAGCGCCGCCGCCGGCTCGGCCGCGCGGGCTTGAATGGCGAGCGCCGGCGGTCGCCCAGTGTCGAAGTTGTAGACCTGCGCATAGCCTTTGCGGCGCTCGGCCCACTCGGCGCCCTGCCAGCGCACACCGGGGAGCGCGTTGAGCTGGCCGCTGAGCTCGTCCGGGCTGAGGTAGAGCCGTTGCGGGGGCAGCAATGGGCGCTCGATGTCGTGGCGGCGCTGCTCGTAGCGGGTGCCGATGTCCTCGAAGCGGGTTTCAGCGACCTCGCGCACACCCTCGGGCTCGAACAGCAGGGCGCCGGTTGGCAGGTAGTCGAACAGGGTCGCGGTCTGCTCGAAGAACAGCGGCAGGTAGTACTCGAGACCGCCCGGCGCCCGGCCCTCGGAGACCTCCCGGTAGATCAGACTGGCCTTGGGATCGGCGTCGATGCTAGCGCGCCAGCGTTGTCGGAATCCGGCGATCGCCTCCTCGGTGAAGGGGTACTCGCGCGCCGGCAGCAGGCGCACACGCTCCAGCTTGGCGACCGAGCGCTGACTGTCGGGGTCGAAGGTGCGAATCGACTCGACCTCATCGTCGAACAAATCGATGCGCAGCGGCTCGCGACTGCCCATCGGGAAGATATCGAGCAGGGCGCCACGTACCGCGAACTCGCCATGGGTGATGACCTGCGAGACGCACTGATAGCCGGAGCGTGTCAGTCGCTCGCGCGTGCGCTCGAGATCCAGTCGATCGCCGGCGGCCAGGACCAGCGAGTGGCCGTCGACGAAATCCGGCGGCGGTAGCCGCTGCATCAACGTGGCGACCGGCACCAGCAGCACACCGCGCTCGAGCCGCGGCAGCCGGTGCAGCGTCAGTAACCGCTCCGAGACCAGCTCCGGCAGCGGCGAGAAGACGTCGTAGGGCAGGGTCTCCCAATCGGGAAACTGGAGCACCGGGATCGAGTGCTCCTGGCCGTCGGCCGGCTCGAGAAAGAACCGCAGTGCCTCGCCGAGCTGCATCGCCGACGGCATATCCGGGACCACGCAGAGCAAGGGCGCGCGCGCCCTGCGCGCGGCCTCGGCGATGGCCAGTGCAGCGGCGGCACCATAGAGCCTTCCCCAGAGCAGGCGCTCGCCTTGGCGCTGCGGCAACGGCGGCGAGAGCGGTGACGGCGCTGACGCGTTGTCGGCAACGTAGGAAGGGGCGATGTCAGCGGGCACTGGTCCTGTGTCCAAGGGGCGGGCGTTGGGGTCGTGGGGCACAGCTAAAACGGAAACACGAAAAGGATACTGTTAGGGCAGCATCAAATCTTCGCACAGTCCTCGT
>CAZTYV010000341.1:0-2346 GCA_964617675.1 uncultured Halochromatium sp.
ATGCCGATCGACGAGGTCTGCGCCATGCTCGCCGAGGCCAACGACTGGGTGCGCGTGATCCCGAACGACCGCGCGCGGACCGTTGCCGAGCTCTCCCCAGCGGCCGTGACCGGGACCCTAAGCATCCCGGTGGGGCGTTTGCGCTCGATGGCGCTGGGACCGGAGTTCCTCAACGCCTTCACCGTGGGCGATCAGCTGCTCTGGGGCGCGGCCGAGCCGCTGCGCCGGATGCTGCGCCTATTGCTCGAGCCCTGACCGACGCGCGCGTGAGGTGGCTCGCGGCCAGGGCCTCTTGTTGTCGTCCGCGCTGGCGCCACTCCTTGCGGCGGTGGCTGGCTGATCCCGTTCCTGAGCGGGGTTCGGGCTCGATTCACCCTGGTGCGCGATCCGCCGGGCGCCGCCCGCGGCTCCTTCGTCGGCTCGCCGCTGCCTGGCTGCTGCTGCAGGCGACGCAAACCGCCGCACTGGGCTTGGGTGAGCTGCAGACCCAGTCGGCGCTCAATCAGCCCTTCTACGGTCAGATCCCGCTGTTCGACGTTGCCGGCGCGGAGCTCGATACGGTCAAGGCCCGCTTAGCGAGCCGCTCCGCGTTCGAGCAGGCCGGCATCGAGCGCCCGCATTCGCTGACCCGGCTGCAGTTCACGCCCATGGTGGGTCCCGGTGGCGACCCGATGATTCAGGTCAGCACCCGCGAGCCGATCCGTGAGCCCTACCTGGACCTCTTGGTTGAGGTGGTCTGGCCGGACGGGCGCCTGGTGAAAGGGTACACGGTGCTACTCGATCCGCCTGCTGTTGGTGCACCGTCGGTGGCTCGGGTGCCCGCCCCTCGCTCAACGCAGACGGGTCGCTCACCGTTCGTCGCCGCGGCCGGGGGTGCCGGAGCCTCGCCGCCCCCGACCCCGATGGGCTCACCCGCTGCTGGCGCCGCGCGCGCCTCGGCGTCCGAGAGCCCGGTGGATGAGCGCGTCATCGCGGGCCCGGAGGTCGGCGTCGAGGTGGTGGTCAACGTTGAGATCCCGCCCGGCGCGGCGGAGATCGATTTCCCGTTGCGCTATGGCCCCGTGCCCCCGGGCGCTGGGCTGGCGATGATCGCGCGCCGCCTGACGCCGCCGATCGCGACCTTGGAGCAGACCGCGCTCGCGCTCTACCGCAACAGCCAGGATGCCTTCATCGACGGTGATATCAATCGCCTCCGACTCGGTGCCGAGCTGAGCATCCCGACCGCCGCCGAGCTGTTTGCGCTCGATCCCCGGAGCGCGCGGGAGCAGTATCGCGCCGCGCTCTCCGGCCGACCTGTGGCTCAGTTTCCGCTGACCGATGTTGAGACCCGGCTGACTATCAGCACCCCGGCGCTCGACGAGAGGGTGGTTAGCGACGGCGGCGGCGTCGACGAGGCCGTGGTCGAGGTGGATGCGATCGAGGTCGCGACCAGCCGGGCAGCGGGGCCCGAGCCCAACGCCGATCCCGGCCGCGCCGCGCTCGAGGCCGAGCTGCTGCTGATGCGCGAGGCGAGCGAGGCCAACCGGCAAGAGGCGACGGAGCTGCGCGATCGCGTCCAATCGCTCGAGGCACAGCTCGACGATATTCGCCGTCTTCTCGAGCTTCGCAACGAGCAATTGGCGCAGCTCGCGGCCGTGGAGCGCTCGGCTGTTGGGGCCAGTGGCGCGCCTGACTCGGTGGTGAGCGAGGCCGAAACCGCCACCGACGCTGCTGTGGAGCCCGCGCGCGCGGCTGCCGGCATGGGTGCCGAGCTGGAGGTGGAGGCCGAGGTCGAGGACGACCCGGGCGCTCAGCCGCGGACGGCACTGGCGTCGACGTCGGCGTCGGCGCCAACATCTGAGCCCCCATCTGAGCCCCCATCTGAGCCAGCATCCGAACTAGCGTCCCCGCCATCGTCGACTCCCGAGACGGCTTCGGATGCGGGCCCCGCCCTGCTCGGGATGCTCGGCCGCTGGCTGAAGGCGGCTCAGGGATTGGCCCTGCCGGCGCTCGCCGTCCTGCTGTCGATGCTGCTGCTCGGACTACTCTGGTATCGGCGACGGCAGGCCGCGGGCACGACGCGGGGCGGCCCCGCGCCTGCACCGCCGGTGCTCGATACCGGGGGGCCTGACGAGGCGGATGCGCTGAGCCTGGACCTGGATTGGGCCGCGGGGGCGGCCCCAAGTCAGGGCTCGGAGCCGCCGCCCGAGACGACCTCGGCGTCGCCGCCGCGGAGCGCGCAGTCAGCGTCCTTGCAACCTGAGACGCCCGCGAGCCTGAGCGAACCGGGGCTCGCGACGATCCCGCAACCCCCTGCGCACCCGCAGGTGCCCGATGCGATCGAGGCTCTCAATGCAACCGAGATGC
>CAZTYV010000342.1:0-2345 GCA_964617675.1 uncultured Halochromatium sp.
GACTGGCGGCGGCGTCTAGAGCAGGGATCGGGCGCTGAGGGTGGGCAAGTCTCGCCGGGCATCCGGTTGGTCCCGGTAAAGGTCATCGAGGATGCTCCAGCGCTCGCCGACAGCGGCCTGGTGGTGGTCGCGCCTCGCGGGGTGCGCGTTCAGATCGCTCGGGGGTTCGACGCTGGGACGCTCGCCCGTGTACTGGCGACCCTGGAGGCAGCGCCATGATGGTCCCCAGCGAGCATACCCGGGTCTATCTGGCCGTGGGTGCCACCGACATGCGCAAGCAAATCGACGCCCTGGCCGCCTTGGTCGAAGATGTCCTCGAACAGGACCCGTTCTCCGAGAGCCTGTTCGTGTTCTGCAATCGAGGGCGCGACAAGCTCAAGATTCTGCTCTGGCAGCACAACGGTTTCTGGCTATGGTACCGGCGCCTGGAACGTGAGCGTTTTCGCTGGCCGCAGTCCGAAGCAGTCGCCATCGAGGTTTCGGCGCGGGAGCTGCGCTGGCTGCTCGATGGGCTGGATATCGGCCAGGTGGAGGGTCATCGAAAGGCCGATTTCAAGCTCCTTTAATGCGCATTATCTAGCTGAATAAATTGGCGAATTCAGGTAAAATGCGCCCTATGCAAAGTGCTGCTGCCAAGCGCCCTGAAGACCCCATCGAACTGCACGCCGAAGTGCTCCGACTGCAGGACTGCCTGGCTGAATCCGAGCGTCGGCGAGCCGAGCACGAGCACGCCATCGAGGAACATGAGCGCCAGATCCAGCAGTTGCTCGACTACATCACCCTGCTCAAACGCAAGCGCTTCGGCCCCAGTGCCGACCGCATCTCCCCGGACCAGCTCAAGCTGTTCGACGAAGCCGAGCTGGAGGCGCTGATCGCGGAACTTGAAATCGCCGTCGAGGCGCCTGCCACACCCAAGTCCCGCCAATCCGACCCCGAGCAGCCCAAGGAAAAGCCCGTACGCCGCCCCTTACCGCAACACTTGCCGCGGGTGGAGCGCATCGTCGACCTGCCCGAGGCCGACAAGCAGGCCATGGGGTCGGACTGGACCTTCATCGGCTACGACGAGTCGGAGCAACTGGCGGTGATTCCCCGCCAGCCCTACGTGATCCTGTTCAAGCGCGCCAAGTATGTCCCCATCAACGAGGACGTCGTCGGGGCCGAGCAAGGGGTCGTCATCGCCCCGCGGGCCGCGCAGATCCTGCCCAAGTCCATCGCCCACGGCTCCCTGATCGCCGACGTGGTGGTCGGCAAGTTCGTCGACGCCCTGCCGCTGTACCGCCAGGAGAAGATCTTCTCGCGCGAGGGCATCGAGCTGTCCCGCCAGACGATGGCCGGTTGGATGATCCAGCTGGACCAACGGCTCGGCTCGCTGATGGCGGCGATGAAGGCACTGCTCTACCAGGGTCCGGTCATCCACATCGATGAGACCCGCCTGCAGGTGCTCAAAGAACCCGGGCGCGAAGCCAGCCAACAGTCCTTCATGTGGGTCTATCGCGGCGGCCCACCCGAGCGGCCGGTCGTGTGGTTCCAATATGCCGACACCCGCAGTGGCACGGTGCCCAGGCAATTTCTCTTCCCCGGCGGGGTACCCCCGGCAGGCATCGACCCGCCGCCGCAGGGGCTCTACCTCCTGACCGACGGCTACAGCGGCTATAGCGCCCTGGCACTTGAGGTCGGTATCCGCGGGCATGCCGCCTGCTGGGCCCACGTGCGCAGGAAGTTTGTCGAGGCGGCCGAGGGACGCAAGAGTACCGCCGCCGCCCACCAGATGGTGGCGCTGATCGGGGAGCTCTATGCGTTGGAGCGGCGCCTGCGCACCTGCTGCGGAGACGAACGCAAGGCCGAACGTCAGGCCCATAGCCGCCCCATCTTGGAGAAGATCAAGACTTGGCTCGACCAGAAGGTCGCCCACGTCCTGCCCAAGGGCTTGCTCGGCACGGCCATCGGCTACGCGCTGGGGTTGTGGCCGCAGCTCACCACCTTCCTCGAAGACGGCCACATCCCCATCGACAACAACATCACCGAGAACGCCATCCGCCCCTTTGTCATCGGTCGCAAGGGCTGGATGTTCAGCGGCAGTCCCCGCGGTGCCCAGGCCAGCGCCACACTCTATTCCCTCATTGAGACGGCCAAGGCCAATGGCCTCGAACCCCGCGCCTACCTCAACTTCCTGTTCGAGCGCCTGCCCGAGGCAACGACACCCGCGGCAATCCAGGCCCTCCTGCCCCAAGCCATCAAACCCGACGACCTGAAACTCTAGGGTCAAGTCCGTAGTTCGCCGGACGCTTACGCCGTAACGGCGCTCGACGTCGCCAGGCAATTGCCGCAGCGCCATCGCCAACACC
>CAZTYV010000343.1:0-2337 GCA_964617675.1 uncultured Halochromatium sp.
AGCGGCCGGCCTGGTCGAGACGCTGTCGGGCGAAGGTCCGTTCACTGTCTTCGCACCGACCGATGAAGCGTTCGCCGCTCTGCCCGAGGGCACCGTCGAGTCGCTTCTGATGGAAGAGAACCGTGACCAGCTGGTCGCGATCCTGACCTACCACGTCGTTCCCGGCGCCGTGATGTCGACCGACCTGAGCGACGGCATGACCGCCGCAACCGTGCAGGGCGCAGACATCACCGTGTCGCTTGGCGACAGCGTCATGATCAACGACGCGACTGTCACCACCGCGGACATCGAGGCGTCGAACGGCGTCATCCATGTCATCGACAGCGTGATCCTGCCGCCGATGTAAGGCGCAGTCAGTCGCAGGCCCGGGCCAGTCCCGGGCCTGCGTCATTCAGTGCGTAACGAAAAAGACCAGGTTCCACTGTCCAAAAAGGGAGATCTGCCATGGACCGTCGTAAGTTTCTCACCACCTCGGCTCTCGGCCTTGCAGCCACGGCCACGACCGGCCTCGTCTCGACTGTTCCGGCGCGCGCCGTCACCGGCTCCAGCACCATCGTCGACCTCGCCGTCGCGACGCCCCAGCTGTCGACGCTCGTGACCGCCGTTCAGGCCGCGGGCCTTGTCGATGCGCTCTCCGCGCCCGGTAGCCTGACCGTCTTCGCGCCCACGAACGAGGCCTTTGCGGCCCTGCCCCACGGCGTGCTCGACGGGCTGCTCGCAGACACCGACGCGCTGACCGAGGTGCTGACCTACCACGTGTCCGGCAGCTACTACCCGGCAGAGGCACTGATCGGCCAGCGCGGCCGCGTGCCAACGCTCCAGGGTGGCTTCATCCGCGTGAACGCGACCGGCTCGGGCGTTCACCTGAACGGCAACACCCGCGTGACCACGCCGGATGTCTTCGCCTCCAACGGCGTCGTCCACATCATCGACCGTGTGCTCCTCCCGCACTGATACGCACAGTACGGAACGACAAACGCCCCCGGCCTTTCGGCGCGGGGGCGTTTTGCTGCCTGTCCAATAGGGCGATCAGTACTGGCGAGGCAGGGTCACGACGCTGCCATCCGGCAACGTGATCGTGTCGGCATAAAGCTCCATCCGCAGATCATCATCCACGAACCCCTCGACACGCACGGCGTCACCAATCCGGACCGGCATGGCATTGGGGCCGATATAAACGCGAATATCCCCCGTCGCATCGACCAGCACGAACTCGTCTTCATCAGTGATGCGCTCAACATTGCCCTCGACAGTCGCCATGGTCCCACGGCGCAGGTCGCCGATCGCCATGACTTCGGCAAGCGCGGCACCGGTCGGCACGGCCAGCAGGGCCGCCAGGAACACCAGTTTCTTCATCACCCGCGCCCTCAATCCAGCGCGACGAGCAGCAGCACCACCGCCGCCAGCCCGCCCAGCGCAACCACCCAACCGGGCAGCGTCACCGTCACGTCGGATTTCATCCACGCGCGCAGACGCTCGGTCTGCGACATCTCCTTGTTTTCGGTCGGTTGTGTCATGGGCCTCATCCTTGCTGTGTCATGGACCAAAGATGGGGTTTGATTTCGCGGCGCAAATACTATTGCTTTTAAAATTCCAATAGCCTTTTCCAATCAAATTGAGCACGCGAAAAAAGAACCCCCGATCGCGAGACCGGGGGTTTCCGCTGTTCAGGCCAAGGTCTCAGTGGACCACGGCATCGTCCGGCTTGGGCCGGTTCGAGGGCGCCACGCGGTCGCCCACGATCAACCCATCGACCCCGGCATGCACCGTGATCTCGCTGCCATCCACGATCTCGCCGGCCAGGATCATCTCGGCCAGCTGATCCTGCAACGCGCGCTGGATGACCCGCTTCAGCGGCCTTGCGCCAAAGACCGGGTCGTAGCCCTCGTCGGCCAGCCAGCTCAGCGCGGCCTCGTCCAGCTCCAGCGTGATCTTGCGCTGCGCCAACCGGCTTTCCAGCCGCTTCAGCTGGATCTTCACGATCCCGTCCATGTCGTCCCGCGTCAGCCGGTCGAAGACGATCATGTCGTCCAGCCGGTTCAGGAACTCGGGCCGGAAATGGGCGCGCACCGCGTCCATCACGTCACGCTTGGCTTGCGCCGCGTCCGACCCGTCGGGCAACTGGCTCAGCGCCTGCGACCCAAGGTTCGAGGTCAGCACGATGATCGTCTGCTTGAAGTCGACACGCCGCCCCTGGCCATCGGTCAGGATACCGTCGTCCAGCACCTGCAAAAGCACGTTGAACACCTCCGGATGCGCCTTCTCGACCTCGTCGAACAGGATCACCTGGTAGGGCCTGCGCCGCACGGCTTCCGTCAGGACACCGCCCTCGTCATA
>CAZTYV010000344.1:0-2321 GCA_964617675.1 uncultured Halochromatium sp.
CCCAGACCTTCAGCTCCGCATCCAGATCGAAATGCCCGGCGGTCTCGACCGAGAAGCGGGTGATCGCCTTGTAGGGGATCGACAGATACTCGACCTTCTTACCGGTGAGCCCCTGCTTGTCGATCAGCAGCAGGCGCGCATTGGTGAAGATGAACTGATCGCGGATCACCTTGAAGGCAACCTCGATGGTCTCCTCGGCGGCGAGGATCGGTTCCAGCTCATCGGCGAGCTTGGCAGGATCGATGGTGGAGGCGTTGCCGAGTAGGCCGCTCAGCAGTCCCATAACAGGTCTCCATTGGTTGTGTCGTCGTGAGAAGTCTGGGTCTCTCCCGCGAGCGCGTGAAGCTGCCTACGATAGTACGAGGGCAAAGGCGAAGGCCTCACCCGCGCGCGCGGATCTGCCCCTGCCTGCTGCTGGTAGTAGTGGCTGAGTGGGGTGCTGATGCGTGGATATCAGCGGGGACAGGGTAGCGCCCGAGACCGCTATCGCTTCGCGCGCCACATTCTGGTCACAGCACGGGGCTGAAAGCCATTAAGGAAGCGCGCAAGTCGATGATTTGAATGGTGGAGCCGAGGGGGATCGAACCCCTGACCTTCGCATTGCGAACGCGACGCTCTCCCAGCTGAGCTACGGCCCCGAGACCTGGTTCGGCAGGGTCGCCTGACTTGCCCGTTGGCTGGGATGCGCAGCGCTGCTGGCTCGGGCGGGTGGCGACGGGTTGAATGTTACCACCGCTGGCGCATCTTGTGACAGTTGGTGTTCGTTCTGCCACGCTGCCCCAAGGAGCCTGCTGTGCTTGACTCCAAGCCCTTGTTGTTTCCCTCGGATTTCCCCCCGCTGACGCGCCGCCGCCTGCGTACCCTGCAGGTCAACCTCGGTTATCGCTGCAATCAGTCGTGTGTGCACTGCCATGTCGATGCCGGGCCGAGGCGGACCGAGGAGATGGACGCCGAGACCCTGGACGCCGTGCTGGCTTATCTGCGCCGCGGCGGCGCCGAGGTGCTCGACATCACGGGCGGCGCACCGGAGCTCAATGCGGTCTTTCGCCCGCTCGTCGTCGCGGCCCGCGCCCTCGATATCCGGGTCATGGACCGCTGCAACCTGACCATCCTCGCCGAGCCGGGGCAGGAGGGCCTGGCCGATTTCTTGGCGAGCCATCAGGTCGAGGTGATCGCCTCGCTGCCCTGTTATCTCGAGGAGAACGTCGACGGGCAGCGCGGCTCGGGCACCTTTGCCGCCAGCATCCGCGGGCTGCAAGCGTTGAATGCGCGCGGCTACGGTCAGCCCGACAGCGGCCTGACGCTGAGCCTGGTCTATAACCCGACGGGGGCCACCCTGCCGCCGCCACAGGCCGCGCTCGAGGCCGACTACAAGCGCGAGCTCGAGACGTGCTACGGCATCCAATTCAACCAGCTGCTGGCGCTCGCGAACATGCCGATCCGGCGTTTCGGTAGTTGGCTGCAATCGACCAAGCAATTCGACGCCTATCTCGACCTGCTCAAGGGCGCACACCAGCCGTCTAACCTGGACGCGGTCATGTGTCGCGACCTGGTCAGTATCGATTGGCGAGGTTATGTCTACGATTGCGACTTCAACCAGATGCTCGATCTGCCGCTCGAACGGGCGCCGGACACGCGACTGCACATCCGCGACCTGAATGGCGCCGATGACCTGGACGGCCGGTCGATCCGCGTCGGCGAGCATTGCTACGGCTGCACCGCGGGGCAGGGGAGCAGCTGCGGCGGCGCGCTCGCCTAGCGCGGAGCGGCTGGGATGGCCGTGCCGTTGCCTCGCCAGGCGCTGGCGAAGACGTCGGCTGAGGCGTTGGCTGAGGCATGGGCCGAATCAGGCATCTGCGCGCAAGCCCTGGGGGTCGGCGGGCGATGAACCCTGCCAATGCGCGCATCCTGGTCTTCGCGAAGGCCCCGGTGCCGGGCCTTTGCAAGACGCGGCTCATCCCGGCGCTTGGGGCCGCGGGCGCGGCACAGCTCGCCGAGCGGCTGCTACTCGAGACCCTAGAGCGCTTCTCGGGCGCGCGGCTGGCGCCGATCGAGCTTTGGTGCTCGCCCGATCCCGGCCATCCACTGTTCCAATGCGCGGCGACGCGTTTCCAACTACCGCTGCGGACGCAGCAGGGCGCCGACCTCGGCGCCCGAATGCAGCAGGCCGCGGCCACGGCGCTTCGGTACTCGGAACAGGTGCTCCTGGTCGGGTGCGACTGTCCCGAACTCGATGGCCATTACCTCCAACAGGCACTGCTCGCGCTCGCCGAGCGGCCGGCGGTCCTCGGTCCCGCCGCCGACGGCGGCTATGTGCTGCT
>CAZTYV010000345.1:0-2312 GCA_964617675.1 uncultured Halochromatium sp.
GGTGCCGGCGAGCACCCTGCCCCAGTGGCTCAGCAGGTGGTGACACTCATCGAGGATGATCAGCCCAATGCCGCGCTCGCGCAGCCGCTCGAGCGTCTTCAGCGCCGAGGCGTGCAGCGTCTCGATTGCCTGACCGCCGGCGGCCAGGCGATCGCGCACCTGCTTGCGGTAGCTCGACAGGCGCTCGTCGTAGTAGGCCGGGTTGTGCTGCGCGAGGTCTTCGATCCATACCAGCGCCTCCTGCGGGTCCTCGGCCTGAGCGGTCTCGATGAGCTTGTCCTGCCACAGCGCGATGGCCTCGGCGTCCTGCGCTCCGGCCCCGCCGCGGGGGAGGGTGACGGCCTGATAGGTCAGTGAGGTCAGGAGCCTCGGATCGCCGCCGTCGGTGCTCACCAGATCGCCCGACGCGCCGGGTAGCGCGAACAGGGCCGTGCGTTGCGCCCACTGCGCCTGGATCGCCGAATTCGGTGACAGCACCAAGGCGGGTCGGCGGATCACCTGCGCCCAGAGATAGAGTCCGGTGACCGTCTTGCCCGACCCTGGCGGGGCGACGGCATGCACCTAGCCCAACTTCGACTATTCGCCCCGGATTCGCGCGGAATCCGGGGCTTTTTGTCTCGTAAGCTGCTGATTCCACGCGCCGTCGAATGCCAAAAGCGCTTGTAGTGCCGACCTAGACCGTTGATTTGGCGTGGTTTCTTGCGGACACTGTTGGCATGTTTCTACGTGCCAAGAATCGGCGCAAGGACGGCAAGAACCACCGTTATTGGAGCATTGTGGAGAATCGGCGTGTCGCCGACGGGCGCGTGGTGCAGCGTCAAGTTCTCTACCTTGGCGAGATCAACGACTCGCAGAAGGCTGCCTGGTGCCGAACAATCAAGGTGGTCGACGAAGATCAGGATGCCGCGGCGCAAGTCGCGCTCTTTCCGGAAGACCGCTCGGCACCGCCACTGGATTGCGATGTGGTACAAGTCAGGCTCAGCGGATTGCAGCTGCACCGTCCACGCCAATGGGGAGCTTGCTGGCTGACCTGTGAGCTGTGGGATCAGCTGCAACTGGATCGTTTCTGGCAACCGCGACTGCCACCGAGCCGCAAGGGGACGCGCTGGCTGAATGTGCTGAAAACCTTGGTCAACTATCGGCTCATCGACCCGGGCAGCGAGTGGCGGCTGCATCGCCATTGGTACGACCACAGCGCGATGGGCGATCTGCTTGGAGAGGACTTCGCGGTCGCCCACAGCCACACCCTCTACCGCTGTTTGGACAAACTGCTGGCCCACAAAGAGGCGTTGTTCTCCTATCTGCAGGAGCGCTGGCGCGCCCTATTCGATGTACGCTTCGATGTCCTGCTCTACGATCTGACCAGCACCTATTTCGAGTCTGACCCTCCTGGTTATGGCAAGCGTAAGTACGGCTACAGCCGCGACAAACGGCCCGACTGCGTGCAAGTGGTTATCGCTCTGATCGTCACTCCCGATGGCTTTCCGTTGGCCTACGAGGTCCTGCCGGGTAACACCAGCGACAAGACCACACTGGAGGACTTCCTCGCCAAGATCGAGGCCCAGTACGGCGAGGCCGATCGGGTGTGGATCATGGACCGCGGCATTCCCACCGAGGCCAGCCTGGCTGTCATGCGTGCCGCCAACGCTCCGGTTCACTACCTGGTCGGTACGCCGAAAGGGCGATTGAGCAAGCTGGAGAAGGCGTTCCTCACAAAGCCCTGGGCGCAGGTGCGGGAGAGCGTCGAGGTCAAGCTCCTGGAGCAGGACGAAGAGATCTACATCCTGGCGCGCAGCCATGGGCGTATGCACAAGGAACGGGCCATGCGCCGGCGCCGTTTCAAGCGCCTGTGGCAACGGCTCGGGGAACTACAACGCCAGAAACTGACCCGCGACGAGCTCCTACTCAAGCTCGGCGCGGCCAAGAAGGAGGCCGGCCGTGCCTATCGCCTGGTCGAGATCCATATGCCGGACGCCGATGAGCCGGTCAACGCGCAAACCTTCACCTTCTCTCTCAATCGCAAAAAGCTGCGTCAGGTGCGTCGTCGTGAGGGCCGTTACCTGCTTCGCTCCAATCTTTGCGGCGAAGATCCCGCCAAGCTCTGGGAGTATTACATCCAATTGACCGAGGTCGAACAGGCGTTCAAAGAGCTCAAGAGCGACCTGGCCGTGCGCCCGATCTTCCATCAGCGAGATGATCGCATCGAGGCTCACATCTTTGTCGCCTTTCTTGCCTATTGCCTTCAGGTCACTCTCAAGCAGCGTCTGGGAGCGCTGGCGCCGGGGCTCACCCCCAGAGCGGCGTTGGAGAAA
>CAZTYV010000346.1:0-2300 GCA_964617675.1 uncultured Halochromatium sp.
CAGAGGAAGCTCGCGGCGGGGCGCTGCCCGACATCGATGGCAACCGACGACTGGCCCGGGCACGCGGGGTCCTCGGGATAGAGCCCACGCAGATCCACGGGTCGATCCTGGTTTGGGGGCACCGGGAATTGCGCCAGCTGCTCGACATGTTCGTCGATGATGGCTCCAAGCTCGGTCCCTTCCGGCGCCTGGGCGGCGTAGAGGAAGGCGAAGAAGCTGTTCTTGTGATCGGCGACCGCCGACCAGAGCCGCGCCTGGAGCACATCGCGCTGGATCTGTGCACGGCGCGTGGCGTCAGGCTCGAGTCGAGCCCAGGTGAAGGCGGGCATGAAGGCGATGTTGAGCCCGTGGTAGCTCGCCCCGCAGTCGTTGGTGTTGGACCAGCCCGAGGCCAGATCGAGCCAGTCGCCAACCTGGCGCTCGTAGTAGTCCGCGAGCGCCTGGTGGCGATCCTCGTAGCCGGCAACGCCTGCGGAGACATGCATCGCGGCCTGAAAGGCGGCAGCCAGCTGGATTGCTTGGCTCGGCAGTCGGACCTCGGGTGCCCAACGAAAGCCTGGAATCTGTCTGATGTAGTCGGTCGGCCTTGGCCAGAACACCAGGATGCCATGGCCGGTGACCTCGCCGGAGCTGAGATCGATCTCGAGGGTCGGGCGACCCTGCTGCATCTCGCTCTGGAGGTAGACCACATTCTCGAGCTCGAGCTCGACATCGTTTCGCGTATTGCCGATGCGAATATTGACCTTGCGCCGCTCGCGCTGCATCAGCTGTTCGGCGAAGGCGACCAGATCGGCGCGGATCAGCTCGCGCAGCGCCGGATCAGAGGTCGCCTCATAGGCAAGCGTGTAGCCTAGGATGACGCCTTGGTATTGATCGCGACTGACGTTACCGCGCCAGTGCCAGAGCTCGCCCTCGTAGGGCTCGTCGCGGTGGACCTCGGGATCACCCTCGGGCAGCGCCGAGAGCGCCACCGGGTCGCTGTCGGCCGGGGCGGCGAAGCGCGCCAGATAGCCGCGATCGCCCGGTAGCGTCCACCAGCGATGCAGGGTGCGGACGGTCTCGGCGAGCTGGGCCTGGGCGTCTGGGGCACCGGTGCTCATGAAGCGAAGGGCCTCGGCGGCGAGGTAGGCGCCGGTCCAGATCGCCGCGTCGCGCTCGCCACTGTAGCCGCGAACGGTCTCAAAACGGGTATCGGTGAAGACGCCCCCCATGACACCGCCGGCCGGCATCATGTGCTCGCGCAGCCAGGGCAGGTAGGTCCGAGCGCGATTGTGGAGCTGGCCCTCGCCGTCGTCGATTGGGTCGAGCCACCCCTCAGTGGCACGGTCCCAGAGCCTGCACTGCGCATTGCCCAAGATTTTTCCGAGCTGGCATGTGTCACTACATGTATTAGCAACAGCAGTCGCACTGAAAACGGCGCACAGGACGGTCCAGAGCAAGGCCGACCTTGCGCCGTTGAGTAGTTGAACGCTCCTATTATCAAGCACTAGTTGGAACATACTGGTGGACCAGATACCAGGATTTACCTAATCACCGACAACACAGTGTTCTCATCGCAAGACATCGATCCGACTGGAGAAACAGTATCCGTTGTGTCGTCGGCTATCGTCGACGACCACCATGACGTCCTTATTAGCCGCCAAGGCAAGCTGTGCTTGATCGAAACTGCGGTAGGCAGCGACCTGATCGGTAAAATCACCCGTGCAGCTAAAGCTCACCCAGAAGGGCGCGCATGCCGAAAGTGCTGCCTGTGGATTCGCGCTCAGTTGCGCCATACAACCTCCAAATGTCCCGTCATTGTGCAGCATGGTACGGTTAACTTTGGCGTACAGGGTTGCGGTGCCTGCAATGGTGCCTGTGCTGGCGAACGCGGCGCCGAGAATGAGGGTCGAAAGAATTAATTTTGAAGGCATTAATGCTCTCCTGTCAGCGTCATAGCCGGGTCAGGCATCTGAATCGTTAAGGGCTCAGTGGTTTCGTCAAACACGGTCAGCGGCGGTCCAATGTCTCGCACAGCAGTATTTGCCATTAGCTCGGTTTGCCAGATAGCCCCGGCAATCGGGTCAGCGTCGCGAGGTTCGCCGATCATCATGGGTGTGACAGTTTCATACTGAATAGACACGGCGTCCGGCTGACTAACATCGAGTGCCTCACCGAGGTCGCCCTCACGCCCAGACGATTGCTGCGCACTCCAAACCAAAGGGTCATCAGCATCAACCGATCATCTTCGATATCTTCTGCAATTAAAATGGTGTTTATAGCTAACATGACGCTAATGCTTGGTGGATTTGATCGATGAT
>CAZTYV010000347.1:0-738 GCA_964617675.1 uncultured Halochromatium sp.
CCATGCGCCTGGGCGTGCTGCTCGGTACGGCTGCATCCGAGGCCAGCACGCCCATGCGTGCTGCGCTGCGCCCAGCGCTGACCAACCTGATCGAGGTGCGATCGCGCCGGGCCACGCTCGAGGCGACGCGCACCGTTGCGCTGTTAGTGCCGGGACTCGCGTTCCTGCATCGGGGGCTCGTCGACGTTGACGCCGACGCCCTGCGCCGGCTCCTCGCGAGCACGGCGAGTGCGCGCGCGGCCGCCGTGCGCTGGCAGCATGAGGCCCTGCTGCCGGCGGCCCTGGCCAATGCCTGCTTGCCGCTCGAGCCCAGCGGCTGCCGCGGCGTCATGGCCTGGCTGCATGCCGGCCACGACATCAGCATCGGCGAGTTCGACGCCGCGAAGACCGGGCTCGCGCAGCGGCTCCCGGCTGGCGCAGAGACCCTGCTCGCCGTCCACGTCCATCCGGAGTGGCCCGAGCGCCGACGACGGCTCGCGCTGGTTATGGCCGGTGACTGGGAGGACTGCGGTTAGATCGCAGGGACTTGGGCACTGGCATGCCCCGCGCCAGGAGGTGCCGCCAAGAGGTCGTGAGCCGGACAGGGGCTGCCGTATGGCTGCGGTCTACTCGCCTGCGGACACCCTGATCGACAACGCCCTGCCGGCATCGCTGATGTCGAGAACACCGCGCGCCGAGGTCACCGCTGCTCAGGACGCCCCGTTATAGCAGTCCCTCACGCGCCAACTGCTGGGTCAG
>CAZTYV010000347.1:748-2284 GCA_964617675.1 uncultured Halochromatium sp.
GACGGCTCGCGCTGGTTATGGCCGGTGATTGGGAGGACTAATCCTTTGGCGCTGAATCTGGAGGCTACCCGGCAATCGACCGCCGCGGGCGCCTGATGGATCGAATCAATGCAAGCCCCAGCCTAACGATTGACAAAACACAATAGGCAGAGCGAATAAAACCCATCCGATCAAACGGTTTCACGCCGCGGCGTGTCCTGACGCGATCTGCCGCTCAGGTCGTGACATCGATCGCTAGCTACTGGTCTGTGACGGCGCTGAACTGGCGGAGCGCCGGCATCGCATCGTGCCGCTGCGGTTTAGAAGCACCCGCAGACCGCGATCGTTCTGCGCTACGCCAGCCATGTTTACGCGTACCTGAATCAATGGGTGCACATGGTGCGGCGCCTGGACTGCGTCCATGATGCCGTCTTCGATGCGGAACAAGGGCACCTGCGCTGCTGCATGCATGGCATTGTCTTCGATCCGACCTCGGGTGAATCCTTGAGCGTGCTCTGCTCTGGCGAGCGACTCGAGCCGCTGCGATGCGAGGAGATCGACGGTCGCGTCTACCTCATCGATACACGCGTGACAGGGCCGGCCTGAATCCGGCGACTCCTGATGCCGTCCGGTCTTCTAACGGCCTGAGTGGCATCCGGGTTCAAGGGAGGCTAGGTTGACGCGGACATCATCAGCGCTCGGTCAGCAGGACGTACACAACGGACCGACATCGCTCGAGTCGGTGCGCGGCGATGTCGAAACGGTCGTTCACTCTGCGGCCTCCATCTCCCGGCGGCGCATCGGCATCGTATCGATGCGCGCGAACAGCGCCGGCAGGTCCAGCTGATCGGCGCGGGCTTTGAGCCCGCCGTCCTTGCCGATCAGCAACACGGGGGAATCGGCTTGGCTGACAGACTGCGCGAGCGCGTCGGTGAATGCCGTGTCGACTGGGCCGGGGTAGTTGGTCCACACCCGCCCCTGATCGAGCACGAACCAGAGGATGTCACGCTCATCGATCGCAGGCCGCTCAGCCTGCAGGCGCGCAACCGCATCCGGGATCTGCGCATCGACGACGATGATGCGATGTTGCCAGCGCAACGCCGCGAGCGACCTGAGCGGCGCAAGGTCCGTCTGGCCGACTAGCTCCGCCATGGTCAGTATGCTCGTCGCGCCGAGCCCGATGACAAGGGCGAGACGCAGCCCGAGATCGAACAGCATCGTTGTGGTTGAAGCCATGACCCTCTCCAAGAACAGCCCTCTGGCCGCATTGATGCAGACCTTTCCGCGCCCCGGTCGCCTCGAATGGATTGGCCTGCGACCGGCCAAACGGGCCGCGTTGATCAGCCTCGATCCCGCGCAGGCCCTCACCGACGCGGGTCTCGAGGGCGACCATTACAGCGGACGCAACGGCAACCGCGGCACCACCCTGCTGCAGACCGAGCCTCGGCCAATGATCGCCGCGCTAATCGGAGTTGCTGAGATAGCGCCGGCCAGCGTACGACGCAACCTGGTGGTCTCCGGCATCAACCTGGCGGTGCTCAAGGGGCAGCGCGTTCA
>CAZTYV010000348.1:0-1714 GCA_964617675.1 uncultured Halochromatium sp.
CGATACACGTGACGCGAT
Source organism: uncultured Halochromatium sp. (assembly GCA_964617675.1). Taxonomy (GTDB): domain Bacteria; phylum Pseudomonadota; class Gammaproteobacteria; order Chromatiales; family Chromatiaceae; genus Lamprobacter. The sequence continues at coordinate 19 of CAZTYV010000348.1, forward strand.
CGATCGCCCGGCGTAATCCAGGACCAGCCTCGGCACTCGAAGCCATCAAGACCTCAAGCCGACTCCCAACTCTTGATGTCCTGATTCTCGCCCTCGCCGCCCTCCTGGCCATCGGCGCCCAGCGACCAGATGTCATACGGCCCGTTCTCGCCCGGGGCTCGGAACTGATAGTCGTTGCCCCAGGGATCCTTCGGGACCTGTCCCTTCTTCAGATAGGGGCCGTTCCAGTTCGGCGCATTCCCGGGATCGGAGACCAGCGCCTCAAGTCCCTCGGAGGTACTGGGGTAGCGGCCCACCTCGAGCCGATAGAGATCGAGGGTGGCCGACAGATCCTCGATCTGCAGGGCGGCGGTCTTGGTCTTGGAGCTGCCGAGGAACTTCATCACCTGCGGCCCGACCAGTCCGGCCAGCAGACCGAGGATGGCCAGCACCACCAGCAGCTCGACCAGTGTGAAGCCCTGCCCGAGGCGGCGGGGCGAGCCCATGCGCGTCTTCATCGAAACCTCCTCTAGAAGTCGCTTGATATGAGAATAGACATGATCAGACGTCGTCGGTGGTGAGCGCTGCGCTCATCCACCCTACAACTGCCTCAGACCGACGAGTTGTCATCGAAATCGGTATCGCTATCGAAATCGAAATAGTCCGCGAGAAATTCGATGCCGATCTCGATTTCGATCCCGATTTGGATTTCATTTCGATGTCGATTTTGAGCGGCCAGGAATAGAGTGCGCCGCAAGAAACGGACTCATCGGCAAAAATTTCGCCCCCTCAATGTCTCTAGCGCCAAGGCCCTAGGCCCTCAAAACACCAATTCATTCGCCCCCAGGATCGCCATCAGGATGGAGATAATGATACCCGCAACGACGATACCGAGGCCGATGATCAGTGCCGGCTCCAACAGTGTCAGCATGCGCTGGACGCTGAGCCTGGTCTCGCGGTCGAAGATGTCGGCGACCTTGGCCAGCATCGCATCCAGGGTGCCGGATTCCTCGCCGACGCGGATCATCTGCAAGGCCAGCTCGGGCAGCACCGCGCGGGTGGTGAGCGGCTCGGCAATGCCGCGGCCATGCTTGAGATCCTCGGCGGCCTCGGACAGCCCATCGCCGATCTTGCGGTTGCTGACCACCTCCTTGGCCAGGTTCAGCCCGCTCAGCAGCGGCAGGCCGTTCTTCAGCAAGGTCGAGAGCGTATGGCAGAGGCGCGCGGTCTCCATCTTCCAGATCAGATCACCGAACAGCGGCAGCGCCATCACGCGGTAGTCGAACCGACGCCGGTTGTCGGTGTTTTGCAGCCAGCGCTCGATCAGCAGCGCGGCGACCGCGATCAGCACCAGCAGCGCCCACCAGTAGCCGCGCACCAGATCGCCGGCGCCGACGACGATGCGGGTCGGCAGCGGCAGCGCGGCGCCCATGTCCTCGAACAGCACGGTAAACTGCGGGACGACGAACACCAGCAGCATGATCACCGACAGCCCGGCGACCACCAGCAGGATGGCCGGATAGACCAGCGCCGACGTGACGGTGCCGCGCAGCTCGGCGGTGCGCTCGAGGTAGTCGGCGAGCCGCGACAGCACCTCCGCGAGCGCGCCGCTGGCCTCGCCGGCGCGCACCATGTTGACGTAGAGCTTCGAGAACTGTGCGTCCTGCGCCTCGAGCGCGGCGGAAAAGGTCGCGCCGCCCCGCACGCGCTCCTGGAG
>CAZTYV010000348.1:1724-2255 GCA_964617675.1 uncultured Halochromatium sp.
CCGACAGCACCTTGACCACGTGCTCCTCGGGCGTCAAGTCGACCAGCACGGCGAGCGAGCGGTCGAGCGTCAGACTGGCCTCGATCAGCGTCGCCAGCTGTCGCGTCAGGACCTCGATGTCATTCGCCGACAGCCGGCGGCGCTTGCGCCGCGCGAGCTGCGCGGTGAGCCCACCGGCGGAGCGCGTCTGCAGCGGGATCAGCCCCTCGGCCTGCAGCCGCCGGATCAGCGCCGCCTCGTCGTCGGCCTCCTGCTCGCCCTCGATCTCTTCGCCGTCGAGCTTGACCGCCTTGTAGTAATAGCTTGGCATCAGCGAGTTATCGCCCAGAGTAAACAGTGGTCCGGCGTCTGCAAAACAAGTGTGGGCTCTATCAGCGTTGACCGCCCGAGGCGATCAGTCCCCGGACCGGTCGAGGCTTTCGACATCCTCGGAGTCGCTGAACAGCTCGATGCCGAGCTCCTCGGCGACCTTTCTGGCCCTGGGGTCGATCATCGGCGAGATCACCAACAGGCGGGTCGCCTTGCGATTGT
>CAZTYV010000349.1:0-2246 GCA_964617675.1 uncultured Halochromatium sp.
CGCGAGCCGCTCCATCAACCGCTCGAGATAAGCGTCATCGTCGAGCCCAGGCATGGGTGTGGTGCGCACCTCAAGCGCGATCCCGGCCTCGAGCAGCAGGGCCAGGCTCTGCCAGGCTGCCTCGCCGGAGCCGGGCACGCCGGTGACACGGGGATAATCATCGGGCAGGGCCTTGATATCGAGACCCACCCAGTCGATCAGTGGCAGCAAGGTCTGCAGCCGTTGTGGATAGGGGCCGCCGGTGTGCAGGCCGATCTTGAAGCCGAGTGCGCGAGCCTCGGCCATCGCATCGGCGAGCGCGGACTGTGCGGTCGGCTCGCCGCCGCTGAAGACCACGGCATCGAGCAGCCCGCTGCGTGCGCTTAGCAACGCCATCGCATCGGACCAGCCGAGCGGGTCGGCGTCGCCGGCGGAGGCATCGAGCAGATGCCCGTTGTGGCAATAGGGGCAGCGCCAAGGGCAGCCCTGGCAATAGACCACCGCCGCGAGCTCGCCGGGATAGTCGACGCTGGTCAGCGGGGTGAGCCCGCCGATTCGCAGCGCTTGTGCCGGTGCGCTCATCGGGGCGCTCATCTGTTTGCTCGTCGGGGCGCTCATCGGGGCAAAGGCCAGCGCGCTCGACCTGTCTTAGGCCGCCTCGCGTTGGGCTGGGCGCCGCTGCTGGCGGCCAGACGGTGCCTCCTGGAAGTAGGTCCGCTCCTGGTGCTCGGACTGCTTGCCGCGATTGAACGCGGAGACGGGGCGGTGATAGCCCATCACGCGGGTCCAGACCTCGCAGCGGGTGCGCTCTTCATCGCGCAGCTCGATGGTCGGCTCGATCCTGGTGTCGGTCATGTGTGTGCTCCTCTGTCGATGTCGATGGTGTGGCCTGGCTTCGGCCTGTTCGTGGTCTCGTTCGCGCCTGTGCGGATGGCCGATCGGGCCTTGCCCAACGGTCGGATCCTGTGCTCAGGCGAGCTCGGCTGGCTGTAGCGCGGCCCGCTTCTTCTCGATCAGCTCGGCGTCGCACTTGGGACAGAACTCGTGCTCGCCGGCGATGTAACCGTGTACCGGACAGACCGAGAAGATCGGCGTCACGGTGATGTACGGCAGCCGGAAGTTGGTGAGCGCGCGCTGCACCAGGCGCTTGCAGGCGGCGGTGGAGCCGATGCGCTCACCCATGTAGAGGTGCAGCACGGTGCCGCCGGTGTACTTGGTCTGCAGGGCGTCCTGCGCGGCCAGCGCCTCGAAGGCGTCGTCGGTGTAGCCGACGGGTAGCTGCGAGGAGTTGGTGTAGTACGGCGCCTCGTCGGTCCCGGCCTGCAGGATATCGGGAAAGCGCTTCTTGTCCTCGCGCGCGAAGCGGTAGGTCGTCCCCTCGGCAGGCGTCGCCTCCAGGTTATACATGTGCCCGGTCGCCTCCTGGAATTCGACCATACGCTCGCGCACGTGATCGAGCAGTCGGCACGCAAAGGCATGGCCCCACTCGGTCGTGATGTCGTCGGTATCCGCGGTGAAGTTGCGGATCATCTCGTTGATGCCGTTCACCCCGAGCGTGCTGAAATGATTGCGCAGGGTGCCGAGATAGCGTTTGGTGTAGGGGAAGAGTCCCGCGTCCATGTGGCGCTGGATCACCTTGCGCTTAAGCTCGAGGCTTTTCTTACCCAGCTCCAGCAGCTCGTCGAGGCGTCGGAACAGGCCCGCCTCGTCACCGCGATGGGTGTAGCCGAGGCGCGCGCAGTTGATGGTGACCACGCCGAGCGAGCCGGTCTGCTCGGCCGAGCCAAACAGGCCGTTGCCGCGCTTGAGCAGCTCGCTCAGATCGAGCTGCAGCCGGCAGCACATCGAGCGCACCATGTTCGGCGAGAGCTCGGAATTGACGAAGTTCTGGAAGTACGGCAGGCCGTACTTGGCCGTCATCTCAAAGAGATGCTCGGCGTTCTCGCTGTCCCAGGGGAAGTCCTTGGTGATGTTGTAGGTCGGGATCGGGAAGGTGAAGATGCGCCCCTTCGCATCACCCTCGGTCATCACCTCGATGTAGGCCCGATTGATCATGTCCATCTCGGCCTGCAGCTCGCCGTAGGTGAACGGCTGCTCCACACCACCGATCACCGGCACCTGCTCGCGCAGATCCTCGGGACAGACCCAATCGAAGGTCAAATTAGTAAAGGGTGTCTGGCAACCCCAGCGTGAAGGCACATTAAGGTTGTAGATCAGCTCTTGGATGTACTGCTTGACACGCGGGTAGTCGAGCCCGTCGACGCGCA
>CAZTYV010000350.1:0-2229 GCA_964617675.1 uncultured Halochromatium sp.
CCCTTGCCGGGCAAGGCGTTGGTGGTGTTCGAGCCGGCGCTGGGGGTGATCACCTCAATGATCCCCGAGGTCGACGCCTATACCCAGGAACGCGCCAGGCTCCCGCGTCTGTACGATGCCATCGAGGCGGGGGATCTGTGGATCGCTGATCGCAACTTCTGTGTTGTCTCCTGGATCTGGGAGCTGCACCAACGCGGCGCGGCCGTGCTGGTGCGCGAGCACCAACAAATCCCCTGGCAACCGCTGGAGCCGATGCGCCTGGTCGCCACCACCGAGCAAGGATCACTCAGTGAGCAGCGCGTGAGCATCCTGGCTCCCGACGGGGTGCAGCGGTTGGAACTGCGCCGGATTGGCCTGGAACTCAATACCCCGACGCGCGAGGGCGAGACCACGCTGTATTTCTTAACAACGCTCCCCGAGGCGGCGGCCGATGCGGCGCGGGTCGCGGCCCTCTACCGCGAGCGCTGGACGCTGGAAAAGGCGTTCTTGCATGTCACCACCGAGTTGCGCTGCGAGATTGAGACCCTGGCCTATCCGCCCGCCGCCCTGTTCGCACTGGCCATGGCCATCGTCGCCTATAACGCCTTGGCGGTCATCAAGGCGACGCTGCGTCAGGTGCATGGTGAGGAGACGGTCGAGACCGAGGTCTCTGGTTATTACATCGTCAACGAAATGGCGCGTACGGATGAGTGCCTCAACACCCTGGTGACCCCTGAAGAATGGGCCGTGTTTCAAACGCTCACGCCCGAGGTGATGGCGGCCTGGCTGCTCGCTACCGCGCAACAAGTGCAATTGCGCAAGTACCGCAAACATCCACGCGGGCCGAAGAAGCCCACTCCAACGCGCACCCATGATCCGAAAAAGCCGCATGTGTCGGTCGCGCGCTTGCTGGCGCAACGTCAAAGCGGTAAAGCGACGGAAGGTCGCGAGCATAGCCTCCGATGATCACTTACGCATCGTGACCTTCAAAGCCCTGCACTGACGACGCAACCACTGAGATTGACGTTCGGCGTGCTCTGGCCAAAGAGTTCCTGCAACCAGGCGCCCCAGAGCCGGCGATTGCGCCGATCAACAACCCGATGGGCGCTGAGATCACCGCGACCATGACGACGTTGGTCGGCCGCGGGATCCCGAGCGCGTGGTTGACGAGGATGAGGCCGACGATCGCCGTCGCGGCGCCGGCGAAGAGAAAAATGTCGAACGTCATGGCGTTGTTCCTTGCATCGAAAACGGAGAACCTACATGAGGTAATCATGTTTGCGCCCTGAGATCGATGCTTGCTTGAATGGACCCACATCAAATCTGGCAAGGCGACAACGGGACATGATCCAGAACTTCACCCAGCTCAGCACCAAGAAGGTGCTGCAGACCCTGGAGATGGCGGTCGCCGAGCTTGCCGGCATGCGCCAGAATCAGCTCACGCCGGATTTCATCCTGCTCGCCCTGCTCTCCCAACCCGACGCGGAGCCGATGCGGATCCTGGAGAATCTGCTCTCTCATCCCGACGACGCGGCGGAGCGCATCAAGGCGCACATCCGCCAGCACTACCAGCACGCGACGCCGGTCCAGGCGACCCAGGTCGTCGCGACCCAGGAGGTCGCCGAGGTCTTCCGCATCGCCTACGAGGAGGCCAAGCAGCTCGGCGACAGCTACATCTCCACCGGGAGCCTGTTCATCGCCCTGTTCGATCCCAATATCGGCGACAGGGTCTACGGTTCGCTTGCGCTCGACTTCACCCTCGACGCTCACGACAACGGCCTTCAGCCAATGTGGCTTGAGTGCGGTTTGGAGCCGGCCCGTAGAGGCATACTCTGGGGGGTCGGCCACGCCATCGCTTCGGCAGCTTCTCGTGCCGCCCGGCCGGCTCCTCGCCCGCCGCAGCCGCAGTGCTTGGGCACACACAACTGCCTTAGCATCGAACGCCCTGCCAACCGTTGCTTCACTTCTGGATCGCGCAGGGCAACTTCTCGATGGGACAGCGGCAGTCTTCGACTGTCGTGCCATTTTTTGTGCGCCTCAAATGGTACAGCGGCGCGAAGTAATGCTCCGGGCCGCGGGGAGGTAACTCGGCTGGGGCATCGGATTTCGGCCTACCGTTGGCGTCGAGCTGGATGGGCCCGACGGTGCCGAGCACGACCTGCGAGGCGAGGATCTCTCCCGACCCGCTGCGCATGGTGAGGTCCAGCACCGCTTCAAGGCCGAGCACCTCGACGAAGCCGACATTCGAGC
>CAZTYV010000351.1:0-2212 GCA_964617675.1 uncultured Halochromatium sp.
GTGTCCGACACCCGGAACTGCGCCGCCGGTTCTTCCTCGGGGGCTTCGTCCGTGGGCGTCTCGTCCGTGCCGGCGACCAGCTCCACATCGGCGAAGGTGGCGCTGGATCCGCGGCCGGCGTCGTCGTCCATGACGAAGACCATCCGGTCGAAGGTGCCCTCGAGGTACTTGCCCACGGCGATCTCGAAGGTGGTCTCGCCGCTGCCGAAGGCATAGTCCCAGGCCGCGTTCTCGATGCCCCAGTCGCGCGTGACGCCGCCGAGCTGGAACAGCGCGCCGCTGCCGCCGCGTTCGGGCATCAGGTCCACGGTCGCGTCGGCGTTGGCGAAGCCGATGCCGTGGATTTCGCCTTCGACGTCAGCGGCATAGGTGAAGCGCAGGACCGTGTCGGCGGTGATGGTGAAGCTGCCCTCGACGGCCTTCCAGTCGTCGCCGGCCATGGTCACGCTGCGCCCGTCGGGTCCGATCTCGGCCGGGCCGGTGCCCTGCTCATCGGCGGCGAATTCCACGAGGTCGTAGCCGGTGTCCGACACCCGGAACTGCGGGGGCGGTGGCGTGACCGGGTCCTCGACTGGGACGACGGGCGTGGCTTCGTGTTCGAGCGCAGCGCCGACGACAGTCTTGCGCAGTCCGCCCGTATCGGGGCCTTGCCAGTCGAATGTCAGGGTCTGGTGCCCTGTACGTTCGAAGTAGAGAACTTCCAGCGCGTGGCTGCCGGCCGAGAGGTCCAGCGTCACCTGCCGGGTCGCCGCCGCATGCAGCCCATCATTGTCGATCACCCGCTCGCCGTCGAGATAGAGCGCGGAGCCATCGTCCGAGGTGAGATAGAGCGTGTAGCGTCCGGCCGTTTCCACCACGAGCGTACCGTCGTAGCGCGCGGCGAAATTGTCGTTGGGCCCACCTGCCCAGAACGGGGTGTCGCTCTTCATCATGTCGAGCGCCCCAACGACCGCGGTGGCGTCCGGCGCTGCGGTGAAATCGACCTGCGAGAGGCTCGATACGCCGGGCGGCAGGCTGAAATAGGCCACCGTGAGGCCTGTGTTTCCAGCGCTTGGTTCTGCGATTGCCACCTGTTCTGTGGCTGCCGACTGCAATGGGTCGTGAACAAGGGCGTCACCAGTTAAGACATGCAGCAGGTCCCCCGTATCGGGCCCCTGCCACTCCAGTTTCAAGGTCTGTACGCCACCTCGTTCGAAGTAGAGTACCTCCAGCGGATGGATACCGGCTTCGAGGTCCAGTGTCACCAGCCGGGTCGTGGCCGCATGCAACCCGTCATTGTCGATCACCCGCGCACCGTCGATACGGAGCACCGAGCCATCGTCCGAAGTCAACCTGAACGTGTATAGCCCCGCAGTCTCCACCACCAGCGCACCGGTATACTGCACGGCGAACGCATCGGTGGGCCCGCCCGCCCAGAACGGAATGTTGCCAGTGGCATGATCGATGGCCCCGACGACGCCGGTCGTGTCCGGGGCTGCCGTGAAATCGATCTCTGACAGGCGCGAAATTTCCCCCGGAAGGACGAAGTAATTCGCGGAAAGACCGGATATCATGGCAGCATGATCGACGCGCTGGCGCGCGATCATTTGAGTGTCGTTGGACATAAAGGGGGCTCCGGGTGCTGAAAGTGTCGTGAACACGGTCACCAGCGAAGATAGAAGCCCAAATGCTAACAATTTGTTATGGACAACCGTCTGGACACCCCCGGTGTGCCGAGTGCGCGCTGCGTTTCCGGTTCGATGCGCATGCTCTAGCGAGGCAAGTTGGCGGGGATGTGCCCGGAATGTGAAAAACCTTGCGAAAGTGCTTCTGGCGGCAGATGTCGTATTTTGGCGCCGGAAAATCATGAAAATCCCTTTCATTTTTTAAATGCAAGGAAAATATGGCGAAAAGTTCCGCAAATCGTGTCTGCGCGTGTCAGGCCGGACCACGATGGAGGGCAGGCTGTCCGCTCGCGAGGGGTTTTGTCGCGCGGCGCCACACGGCAGGTGCGTGACATTGACATTACGGTCATCGGCATGGGGTATTCCCTCCGGACAGGAACAGGGACGAGACAGGCGCATGGCCCGTGACCCGACCAGAATGACAGCAGGTGCAGGCCGGGCGCAGGTCGGGCCGGACGGCTTCCTCGCTTATCTGACGGGCTTCCATACGATGACGTCGCATATCTTCATCCAACGGGGAATTGTCGCCATGCGCGGATCTGGTGCGC
>CAZTYV010000352.1:0-2158 GCA_964617675.1 uncultured Halochromatium sp.
GATGCCGCTATATCAACGAGCAGCGGATCAGCCGTGCGATCTGCGCTGCCAGGCGGCGCAGATCGTCCCGAACCAGGTGCATCAGGGAACCGCACTCTGGCTCGAGATGAACACCGGCAAGGCTGGCCCATCAGCCTCTGGCTGGAAGGGGAGGGTTAAAGACCCGGAAGCTGAACTTGGCGCTGGGCTCGCAGGTGAAGGTGCCGCGGTAGTCCTGGAACGCCCATGAGTAAACGCGCTCCGAATGCGCGTCGATGTCTTGGACGTAGGCCGTTGTGGGTGGCAGGGTGCAGCTGGCGGCGGTGTTGTAGTCGCCCCTGCAGCACATCTCGTCGACTTGCTGGCCGGTGACGACGGCGTAGGTGCACGCACTATAGCAGCCGGTCTTGGCGCCGTTGCTGTCGGTGATTTCGTTATCGGCGGGGCAGGCTTGCTCGTGTGCGGTGGGCCTGTCCGGGAAGCTGGCCATCGGAACGCCGGCTCGATACATCACGAAATACGGCACGCCGCCCTCGGAATCGGCGACGGAGCAGACCGTGTCTCGGTCTGGCACCAGATCGACGCCGGCATTGAAGCCATTGACCAAAGAGACATCGATGGTGGTCGGTCCGGGTGTATGGTCATCCTGTTCCGGCCAGACGGTCCATTCCAGATTGGTCGCATAGACGTTGCCGGCGCCGTCACGGCCGGTATAGGTCCAGCTGCCGCCCTTTTGCAATTGGTAGCCCATGACCTGCGCGATGCCCGAGTTGTAGCCGTCTTGAAGCGCGGATGCATCGATGGCATAGGAGTCGCCTTGCGCGATCAGAGTGGCGCCCTCGCCGCTACAGTTCTGATGTGCGAAGGAGCTATCGGTCTGCAGACAGATCGCCGCCGCCGAGGTGTCGTTGATGAACGTCAGTCCGCGCTCCGGTAGCCTGTTCTCCTGCTCCGGATTGGGATCAGACCTTGACGCGGCCTGCGAGAACATCGCTGCGCCCATCGAGAATTGCGGGACGCCATCAGGCGCCTTTGGTGGCGTCGCGACGACGCCGACGCAGGTAGTGGTGCCGTTGTCCAGTCCTCCGTCGGCCGTCACGCCGAGCACGCAGCTTTGCCAACTGCCTTTGAAAGACTGCCAGAACTCAAAGTATTGGGCGACGTTCTCGACGACGGGTAGGAAGGTCCAAATGGCCGGAGGTGGGCCTCCCGGTCCGCCAGCACCCTTCGGCCACCGGTGCACGTTGGTGACACGGCCGTATTCCTCGAGCTGGGTCGTCGTGTTGCAGGTAGCGTCGGTGCATTGATAGACGTAGATATCGCGGCTCAGGTCTCCTTCGCCGAGCGCTGGAAAGTCCACAACGATCTTGCTGGCGGCCATCGCGTTTGGGGCTGCCAGAATCAACCCTAGGGTGGCAGCCAGGGCCTGGGTCCGGTTGGTCGTGCCGACGACGCACGCTGTGTTCTCGGGATTTTTCATCGCCTGGGGTCTCCTCATCTCCAGTCTGGTTTGATCATGGTCTACGCCATCTGTCTTCATACAGCTCGGTAGCGGTGGAAGACAAGCCATCGCTTGCGCAGGTCCGCGCGTTCAACGAGCCTCTTGCTCCTTATCGCCCGTCTCGTCCACCTCGATGGTCTAGACTGAAGACTGGAGTGGTTCATTCCCCCCGGCGGAGGCGTCCCATGGCGAGCGGCAAATTCCGTGGGTCCAAGGAGGAGACCAGGCAGTGCGACCTCAAGGCCGTCCGCGCGGAGCTTCAACGATCGCTTGCGGCCTCGTTTCGGCACATCGGCTACGAAGAGCGCACCGAGCACATCGACGATATCGAGTTCCAGGCGATGCTCGATGAGGTGGTTGACGACAGGGACGTCGGCGACTGAATGGGTTTGCGTCAGGGACGCTGCGGTCGCGGTCCCTGATCGGCGAACGATCCGCACGGCAGGCTGACCAGGAAGCGCGAGGAGCCGAGCCGAACGCCTCGCCCGCCCGCGGAACTCAAGGTTCTGCTCGAGTGGCAGCGTCGAACACGGTTACGCGAACGCTCGGTTTCGATATCCCGAACGAGGGGTCTTGGGAGAGACCGGAGAGAGAAGATGGTGCCGAGGAGAGGACTTGAACCTCCACCTGGTTTCCCAGACATGGACCTGAACCATGCGCGTCTACCAATTCCGCCAC
>CAZTYV010000353.1:0-2154 GCA_964617675.1 uncultured Halochromatium sp.
CTCGCCGTCGCAGACGGCATCGACATCGACCTCGATCGCATCCTCGAGGAAGCGGTCGAGCAGCACTGGGGCGGCGTTGGAGACACTGACTGCGGTGCGGATATAGCGGCGCAGGTCGGTCTCGTCATAGACCAGCTCCATCGCCCGACCGCCAAGCACGTAGGACGGGCGCACCACGAGCGGATAGCCGATCTCAGCCGCGCGCTCCACAGCCTCACTCTCGCTGCGCGCGGTCGCATTCGGCGGCTGCTTCAGCCCGAGCTGCGTGATCAGACGCTGGAAGCGCTCGCGATCCTCGGCATGATCGATGCTGTCCGGCGAGGTGCCGATGATCGGCACCCCAGCGGCCTCGAGATCGCGCGCGAGCTTCAATGGCGTCTGACCGCCGTATTGGACGATCACACCAAAGGGCCGCTCGGTCTCGACAATCGCGAGCACGTCCTCGGTCGTCAACGGCTCGAAATAGAGCCGATCGGAGGTATCGTAGTCGGTCGAGACGGTCTCTGGATTGCAGTTGACCATGATGGTCTCGAAGCCGTCGTCGCGCAGTGCGAGCGCGGCGTGCACACAGCAGTAGTCGAACTCGATGCCTTGGCCGATCCGGTTTGGCCCCCCGCCGAGCACCATGATCTTCTTGGCGTCGGTGGGTGCCGCCTCGCACTCCTCTTCATAGGTCGAGTACAGGTAGGCGGTGCTGGTCGCAAACTCGGCGGCACAGGTATCGACGCGCTTGAACACCGGCCGGACGCCGAGCTCGCGGCGGCGCTCGCGGAGCTGCTCTTCGGTTTGACCCGTGAGCGAGGCGAGGCGACGGTCTGAGAAGCCGCGCCGCTTGAGCCAGCGCAAGCGCTCGACACTCAGCGCCGAGGGACCCTGCACACGCACCTCGTGCTCGGTGGCGACCAGGTCGTCGATCTGGGCCAGGAACCAGGGATCGATCTTGGTCAGCGCCTGCACCTCCTCGAGGGTCATCCCGGCACGCAGCGCATCGGCCAGATAGAACAGGCGCTCGGCGCCCGGCTGCTGCAGCTCGGTGCGCAGGCGGCTCATGGACTGCGGATCGGACAGGTTCAGCATCTCGTTGAGCCCGTCCTTATCGGTCTCGAGCCCGCGCAACGCCTTCTGCAGCGATTCCTGGAAGGTGCGGCCGATCGCCATCACCTCGCCGACCGATTTCATCTGCGTGGTGAGGTGGGCATCGGCGAGCGGAAACTTCTCGAACGCGAACCGCGGCACCTTGGTGACCACATAATCGATACTCGGCTCGAACGAGGCCGGGGTCGCGCCACCGGTGATCTCGTTGCGCAGCTCATCCAGGGTGTAGCCGACCGCAAGCTTGGCCGCGACCTTGGCGATTGGGAAGCCGGTCGCCTTCGAGGCCAGCGCCGAGGAGCGCGAGACGCGCGGGTTCATCTCGATGATGATCATGCGTCCATCGTCGGGATGGATCGCAAACTGCACGTTCGAGCCGCCAGTGTCGACGCCGATCTCGCGCAGCACCGCGATCGAGGCATCGCGCATGCGCTGGTATTCCTTGTCGGTCAGCGTCTGAGCGGGCGCGACGGTGATCGAGTCCCCCGTGTGCACGCCCATCGGATCGAGGTTCTCGATCGAGCAGACGATGATGCAGTTGTCCTGGTGGTCGCGCACCACCTCCATCTCGTACTCTTTCCAGCCCAGCGCCGACTCCTCGATCAGCAGCTCATTGACCGGCGAGAGGTCGAGCCCGCGGGCGCAGATCTCCTCGAACTCCTCGTGGTTGTAGGCGATGCCGCCACCGCTGCCGCCCATGGTGAACGAGGGCCGGATGATGGTCGGGAAGCCGATCTGGGCCTGGACCTGGATCGCCTCTTCCAGACTGTGGGCGATCGCCGAGCGCGGCATATCGAGCCCGATGCGGCGCATCGCCTGGCGGAACAGGTCGCGATCCTCGGCCTTGTCGATCGCCTCACGCGAGGCGCCGATCATCTCCACCCCGTAGCGCTCGAGCACGCCCTCGGTGACCAGATCGAGCGCGCAGTTCAGCGCGGTCTGACCGCCCATGGTCGGCAGCAGCGCGTCGGGGCGCTCGCGCTCGATGATGCGCTCGAGCACGCGCCAGTTGATCGGCTCGATGTAGGTGGCATCGGCCATCTCCGGGTCGGTCATGATGGT
>CAZTYV010000354.1:0-2138 GCA_964617675.1 uncultured Halochromatium sp.
AGACGCTCTGGCTCAAGGCCCATTACCCGGCGGCCTTCATGGCCGCCGTGCTCTCGGCCGATATGGACAACACCGACAAGGTGGTGACCCTGATCGACGAGTGCCGCAGTATCGGCCTGAAGGTCGAGCCGCCGGAGATCAACCGCTCGGAGCTGATGTTCACCACGGCTGGGACCGAGACCGTGGTCTATGGGCTTGGTGCGATCAAAGGGGTCGGGGAGTCAGCGATCGCGTCCATGCTCGAGGCACGTCGGCAGGGCGGTCCGTTCGAGGACCTCTGGGCCTTCTGTCGGCGCATCGATCTGCAAAAGGCGAACAAGCGCGTGCTCGAGGCCCTGATTCGGGCTGGGGCGCTCGATGGGCTTGCGGAGAATCGCGCGACGCTAATGAACCGGCTACCGGTAGCGTTGAAGCTCGCTGAGCAACATCACGCGCAACAGGCCGCCGGCCAAGGTGATCTCTTTGGTGCCTTGGGTGCGGCACCAGAGGCGTCGACGGCCGTGGTGCCAGACCCCCAGATCGCGGCCCAGCGTTGGCCGGATTGGGGCGATGAAGAGCGCCTGAGGGGCGAGAAGGAGACGCTTGGTCTGTACCTGACCGGCCACCCGATCAATCGCTACGACGCCGAGCTCGACGCGATGGTCTCGCAACGCATCGGACGGCTCCTGGAGACCGCGCAGGGGCTGCCGACCGCACCGGACGCCCCAGCGCGCTATCAGGATCGAGAGCCGCGAACGCTCGCTGGCTTGATCATGGCGATCCGCGGGAACAAGACCGCTCGCGGGCGCATGGCGACCGTCACCCTCGACGACCGAACCGGGCGCATCGAGGTCACGCTGTTTCCGGAGCTCTTCGAGCAGGTCCGACATCTCCTGGCACCAGACGCCGTCATCGTTGTGACCGGGACCTTGCGCCCGGATCAATTCACCAACGGTTGGACGCTGACCGCGAATGAGGTCAAGACGCTGACCGAGGCGCGGGCCGCGCTCGCCGATCATCTGGCGCTGACCCTCGACCTCAGTGCACCGGCGGCCCACGCGGCGGGTGCTGAGCAGGTCAGGGCGCTTGCTGCCGAGCTCGACGCCCATCGCGCTGAGAATGGGCTTCCGATCCGTCTCTACTACCGACAGCCTCAGGCGGCAATGATGCTGCGCTTCGGAGAGCGCTGGCGGGTCGAGCCGAGCGACGCCCTGCTGAGACGGTTGCAGCAACTGCTCGGGGCGGAAGCGGCCGTCGAGGTCGTCTACCGACGCGCTCTTCTCGAGCGTGCGCAGGCGTTTAAAGACGCCGCGCCGCGACGGCCCCTGGAGCCGCTGTCACCCCCCGCGGCGCGCGGCTCCAAGGCCGCCGCTCTGGCCGGATAGTGCGGGATTCTCGCTTGTCCATGTGGTTACACCTTGAACCGAGGCGCAGAATCAGGCAGTCTTCTCACGGTTTTGGCCAGCCCCATACGCGGCGCGAACTTGCGCGAAGAGGAAGATTCAGTGAGTGAGAAAAAGTCCGGTCTCGGTTCTTTGTCGGAAACCCTGAAGACCCAAGACATTGGCAGTTTGTCGGTCAAGGCCGTTGCGATCAGCTTGGTCATCGGCACAGCCTATCTGTTCTTTGCCGACCGCGATGAGACCATCCTGCCGCCTTCAACGGTTGCGGCGAATCTCGCGCCGATCGGCAAGGTGCAGGTCGATCGGCCGACGCCCGCCCCCGAGGCAGCAGCAGAAGCAGCGCCAGAGCCAGAGCCAGCTGCCGCGACCGCTGCCGCTGCCGAAGCCGCGCAGTCTGCAGCAGCCGAGTCGCCAGCGCCTGAAGCCCCAGCGGCTGAATCACCGGCAGAGCCTCAGCCGGCTGACAACTCAGCGTCGTCCGAGACCGCCGCCGCGGACGCTGCGCCCGAGTCCGCGACCACGACCGACAGCGCTGACGCGCCTTCGGCTGCGACCGCTGAGCAGGAGGCGTCCGCAGATTCGCAAACGGCGGCCGCCCCGGCAGCAGATGCCGAGCCAGCTGTCGATTCAGCACCGGCCGACGCCCCTGAAGCCGCAGCGCAGACCTCGTCTGAGGAGGCAGCCGCTGCTGAGCCATCGGCGGCGAGCGCAGCCCCAGAGGCTCCGGCGCCGGCTGACGCGAGCGCCTCGGGCGAC
>CAZTYV010000355.1:0-2129 GCA_964617675.1 uncultured Halochromatium sp.
GTATTGCTTGCCACCGCCCCGAACTGAGACTCGGCCGCATCGGCAAGGAAACCGTCAGCGGTTCCTGTCCGGCATCAGCGCTCATGGGACAGATTGGGGTGATTGAGTAGCGGAGGATTTCTGGCTCATCTGAACCGTCAAGGAGTGAAGATGAGACAGAGATCCGGAACAGCGAAACCGCCGGCCGAGAAGGTCGTCAGAGACATCCGGCGTCGCACACGCAAGCAGCATTCGGCTGAGGAAAAGATCCGCGTCGTCCTGGAAGGGCTGCGAGGCGAGGAAAGCATCGCTGAGCTTTGCCGGCGCGAAGGGATCGCCACGAGCCTCTATTACAGCTGGTCGAAGGAGTTCCTCGAAGCAGGGAAGAAGCGGCTGGCGGGTGACACGGCGCGAGAGGCGACCAGCCCCGAGGTGAAGGGACTTCGCGCTGAGGCTGCTGCTCTGAAGGAGGCGGTGGCCGATCTGACCCTTGAGAACCGCCTGCTCAAAAAAAGCATGCTCGGGGATGGGGGCGACGACGAATGAGATACCCAGCCTCCGAGAAGCTCGAGATCATCCGGCTCGTCGAGCAGTCGCACCTGCCGGTGAGGCGCACCTTGGCCATGCTCGGTATCCCGCGCACCACCTTCTACCGCTGGTATGACCGGTATATCGCCTCGGGCCAGGCGGGTCTCGAGGACCGCTCCTCGCGCCCGGGCCGGGTCTGGAATCGTATCCCTGACCCTGTCCGCGGGCAGATCGTGGACCTGGCTCTCGACGAGCCTGAGCTGTCGCCGCGAGAACTGGCGGTCCGCTTCACCGATACGCGGCGCTACTTCGTCTCCGAGGCCAGTGTCTACAGGCTTCTGAAGGCCCATGACCTCGTCACCAGCCCGGCCTTCGCCGTGATCAGCGCGGCAGATGAGTTCCACGAGAAGACCACCAGGCCGAACGAGCTCTGGCAGACCGACTTCACCTATCTGAAGGTCATCGGCTGGGGTTGGTTCTATCTCTCGACGATCCTCGACGATTACAGTCGCTACATCGTTGCCTGGCGGTTGTGCACGACCATGCGTGCCGGGGATGTGACGGCGACGCTCGAGGATGCCCTGGCCGTCTCCGGCTGCGACAGCGCAACGGTGGCACACCGGCCGCGGCTGCTCAGTGACAATGGCGCATCCTACATCTCCGGTGATCTCGCCAGCTGGCTCGCTCAGAAGGGCATGGACCATGTCCGCGGCGCCCCGAACCATCCCCAGACCCAAGGCAAGATCGAGCGGTGGCACCAGACCCTGAAGAACCGCATCCTTCTCGAGAACTACTACCTGCCGAGCGCACTGGAAGAGGCCATCGCCGGCTTCGTCGAGCACTACAATCATCAGCGATACCACGAGAGCCTCGGAAACCTCACACCGGCCGACGTCTACATCGGCAGGGCCGAGACCATCCTCAGAAAGCGAAAGGAGATCAAAGCACGGACCATCGAAAAGCGCCGCTTGCTGCATCGCCAGACAGCGGCATAAACTGCAACTGCAACTGCAACTGCAACTGCAACGAGCCAGAGCCTCCGCTCGTCATACGGCCCGCATGTTCCAAATCATCTGACGACGGACACTTTCGACCTTCTGCATGAGATCCATGATCGCGCTTCGGTCGGTCGCCATTCTCAGCAACCTGGCATTCATTGCCTATGCAAGCACACAGGGTTTCCTGCCGGCGCTCGCCTTACACATCGTACTCTTACCCTTGAATTCGATCGAGCTTCTGCGCCTCCTGAAAGAGCGCGCGGCCCAACCTCAGCCCTACTGAGGCCCGCCCTGAAATCGTCCGAGAAATCCGAACGGGAAGTTTCTGATGTATGACAAGATCGACCTGTGGTTCACCTGCGGCAGCACCTATACCACTCTCACCTTGCTCCGGCTGGCCGATGTAGAGGCACGCACTGGCGCAAGCTTTAACCTGCGCCCTTTTTACCTGGCCGACATACTGACCGAACTCGGGTCCTGGCCGTTCCCCGAGGGATCGCCCAAGACCCGCTATATGTGGCGCGATGTCGAGCGCCGGGCGACGTTCTTGGGCTTGTCGCCGAACGTCCCGTTACCCTATCCGGCCCCCAAGAGCGCGCTTGCCAACCAGGTGGCCCATGTCGC
>CAZTYV010000356.1:0-2124 GCA_964617675.1 uncultured Halochromatium sp.
GTTCGGCTCATTCCGGTGTCACTTGCAGGCTGGCGGTGAGTGGGTCGTCGATGGCTACCCAATCCCTCGGCCATGGTTCGATCAGGCCGGCAAAGGAGTCGGGGAGCCCGTCGTTCGGAGAACGGACCAAGCTATCGTCTGCAACGAAGGCACTCAAGGATGGCCACGGTTTCACCGTGGTCATCGCCAAGGGATGGGCGAAGCGCCCTTTAACTAGCCGCACGCGACAAGTCTGACGCACGGTTGAAACAGCAGATCGGGCGCAGAACCCCTATCGTTGCTTCTCGTAACTTCTCAATAAGTCATGGCAGCCTTGGCTGAAGATATCCGTTAGAGTACCCCATGGTTTCCCACAAATCGTCGAGCCATCATGCCCAGCCCGATCAGGCTTCCTGACATCCCCGACGCGGAACGCACGCCGCTGGTCGAGCAGTTGGTGGAGTTGATCGAAGCGCTGGCCGAGACGACCCAACGCCAAGCGGAAACCATCCAGCAGCTGCGCGATGAGATCGCGGTGCTTAAGGGCGAGAAAGGCAAGCCGACCTTCAAGCCGAGCGGGATGGAGGATCAGAGCGATCCTGACAAGAACGAGCAAGGCACGGGCGAGTCAGCGGGCCAGCGGGCCGGCTCGAGCAAGCGGAGCAAAACGCCGGACGTGCCGATTCATGAGGAGTGCGTGATTCCCCCCGCCGAGACGCCACCGTCTGGCTCCCGCTTCAAGGGCTATCGCGACTTCGTGGTCCAGGATCTGAAGATTCAGGCGCACAACACCCGCTATCGCTTGGAGGTGTGGCAAACCCCGGACGGGGAATGGTTGCGCGGGGAGCTGCCAGCGACCTTGCAAGGCGGGCACTTCGGCCCGAGCCTGCGTGCCTACCTGCTCTACCAGCACCATCACTGTCACGTTACCCAGCCGTTGTTGCGCGAGCAGCTCCTCGAATGGGGTATCGACCTGTCGGTAGGGCAGATCGACGCCCTGCTCAGCGGACACAACGAACCCTTCTTTGCCGAAAAGGACCAGTTGCTGGAGGTGGGCCTGGAAGTCAGCTCCTTCATCACGGTCGATGACTCGGGGGCGCGCCACCAGGGGCGCAACGGCTACGTCACGCAGATCGGCAACGATTTCTTTGCCTGGTTCTCCAGCACCGAGAGCAAAAGCCGGATCAATTTCCTTCAGCTCCTGCAAGCGGGCGAGCCCGTCTATTGCCTTCATGACGAGGCACTGACGTACTGGCGCGAGCAGGATCTGCCGCAGGCACTGCGCCACGCGCTCGCGGCCTCGCCCATCCTGGAGATCGCGACCACCGCGGCGTGGGAGGAACACCTCAAGGCCCTTGGGATCACCAAGGAACGCCATCGGCGCATCGCCACCGAGGGCGCCTTGCTCGGTGGACTGCTGGCGAAAGGCCTCTCGCGCGAGCTGGTCATTGTCAGCGATGGCGCCGGACAGTTCGCCATTCTGCTCCATGCCCTCTGTTGGGTGCACGCCGAACGCCTGATTCACACACTCATCCCGCTCAATGAGCGCCAACGCCTGGATCAGGAACGCGTCCGCGACGAGATCTGGACCTTGTATGCCGATCTCAAGGCCTACCAACGCGCCCCCGATCCCGCCGCCGTCGCCGATCTGCGCGCACGCTTCGAGGCCATCTTCAGCCAGAAGACCTCCTTCGCGACCCTCAATCAGACCCTCAAGCGCCTGAAGACCCATCAGAGCGAGCTGCTGCTGGTGCTCCTGCGCCCGGACATCCCGCTGCACACCAACGGCAGCGAGAACGACATCCGCGGTTACGTCAAATGGCGCAAGATCAGCGGCGGGACGCGCAGCGAGCTGGGGCGCCGCTGTCGCGACACCTTTGCCAGCCTCAAGAAGACCTGCCGCAAGCTCGGGATCTCGTTCTGGGATTATCTCAATGACCGCATCGGACAGGTCGGAGACATTCCCCCTTTGCCGGAGATCGTGCGCGAACGGATCTTGGCGGCACAGACTGTGCCGTGAGTTATTGAGAAGTTACGTGTCACGGTGAAGCAAGACGGTAAGGGCAGCCCATGGAATCCTGAGCTACAGAGATGTCGGCGTAGCGCAAGGCCGCTTCGCGGTCGGGCGATCCAGGCCGGCCGACG
>CAZTYV010000357.1:0-2119 GCA_964617675.1 uncultured Halochromatium sp.
ATTGGCTCGAGCTCATCGGCGAGCTTGGCAGGATCGATGGTGGAGGCGTTGCCGAGGAGGCCACTCAAGAGTCCCATAGGTTGTCTCCAGTGTTCATGTTGTCGCGTCACCGCTGACGCTCGCTCAGGTATGTGACTCCATGTGACTCCCACGCGTCTCCTCGCTCCGCATCATGCCGTTATCATCCCCAGCGCAGAGAGCCATGCCCCGATCTGGCGTGATCCCTGAGTAGGCGTGGCAGGTCGCAGCCGCCCATCGCACTGGCTGCCGATCACCTAACAGCCATGGCGATGCGATACTCCCGGCAGCTGAATGCCGCGAGATTGGGTAAAGCGAACCCGTACCCGAACCCGCATTGCGCAGCATCCAGCAGCCGATCAAGGCACCGGCTGGAATGGTCAGCCAGCCAAAGAGCGCAAGGCTAAACAGGCTGAAGACGACCGCTCCGATGACTCCCTGCAGCGGGTTCATCGGCGGCTCATCCTGAGAGGCCCCGCCGGTGAGCCAGGTGTCATCAATCCAAGCACCCAGGATGAAGAGCCACCAGCAGAGCAGGTGTGAGAGCAGCCCGGCGAGCGCGCCCGTGAACAGACCCGTTCGGCAGCGTCTTGCCTGCCGACGTTCGACCAGCCAGCGCCAAAGCCCGAAGCCAGTGACAAAAGCGGCCGTGCTCGAGTAAACAGGAAAGGACGCCCAGCCGTCGCCGATCGCTGACCAGGCGACGTAGCTGCCCACGACAAGCCCCACCAGGGCAAAGCGTGCGGCAAACTGCAGACTGCTGGAGATGGATTTGATCATCGGCTGTCATCGGCATTGGGCTATCATAGAACCATGCAAATCAGCATGCGCCATGATCAAAATGCATGGATACATCCCACGCCTCGCCGAGCAGGCGCTGCAACGCGGACTCTCGCGAGCACCCGCGTTGGCCCTGCTCGGGCCGCGTCAATGCGGCAAGTCGACCCTGGCCCGCCACTGGCTGGGCGATGCGCCTGCCGTCTACCTCGATCTCCAGGATCGTGCCGATCGCGCCAAGCTCAACGAGCCTGAGCTGTTCTTCGATCACCACCGCGACGCCTTGATCTGTCTCGACGAGATCCAGCTGTTGCCCGAATTCTTCTCCGCCCTGCGCTCCGAGATCGATCGTGATCGCCGAGCCGGGCGCTTCCTGATCCTGGGCTCCGCCTCCCGCGATCTGATTCGTCAGTCCAACGAGACCCTGGCTGGGCGCATCACCCAAGTTGAGCTCACACCCTTCCTGCTACCAGAGGTGGCGACTGTGGCCGACTGGAAGCAGCTCTGAGTCCGCGGTGGCTTTCCAAACAGCCTGCTGGCCGCTGATGAGCTGGACAGTCTCGACTGGCGTGAGGATTTCATCCGCACCTTCCTGGAGCGGGACATCCCGTCGCTCGGCTTCAACGTCCCGGCCCCAGTGATGGAGCGCTTGTGGCGTCTGCTTGCGCACTATAACGGCCAGGTCATCAACTACAGCAAGTTGGCCGGGGCGATGGACCTGAGTGTCCCGACCCTCAAGCGCTACCTGGCGCTGCTTGAGCAGACGTACATGATCCGGCTGCTACCGCCGTTTGAGACCAACCTGAAGAAACGGTTGGTGCGCTCGCCCAAGCTCTATCTGCGCGATACCGGCGTCTTGCATGCGTTGCTGGAGATCGAAGACTTCGATCGACTCTTGGCCAACCCGCAGGTCGGCGAGTCCTGGGAGGCCTTCGTCATCGAGCAAGTGGTCACTGCGCTGCCGCGCTGGCGTCCCTCCTTTGTGCGCACTGGCAACGGTGCGGAGATCGACCTGCTGATGGAGCGCGGCGGCCAACGCCGGGTGTTCGAGATCAAGCTCTCCAAGGCACCGAAGCCTTCGCGTGGCTTCTATCAGCTCATCGAGGATATCAAGCCCGACAGCGCAACGGTGATCGCGCCCATCGACGAGCCCTTCGAGTCGAGTGCCGGCGTGTGGGCCATGGACCCGGGCTCGGCGATCGCCCGCTGGCGATGACGCTGAGGGAGCTGGAGCGGCAACGCGCGTTGCGACTCAACGACGAACGACGTCTGCGACCTCAGCGATCGCGGCCGCTGCGCCACCGAGCGCGAAGGCTGTCTCAGC
>CAZTYV010000358.1:0-2109 GCA_964617675.1 uncultured Halochromatium sp.
CAGCGCAGCCCAGCCCAGCGCAGCCCAGCCCAGCGCAGCCCAGCCCAGCGCAGCCGAGGCCAGCCGACCAGGGCCCGCGAGCCCCTCAGCGCAGAGCCCAGGCCAGGAGCAACCGCCAGAGCCTGGAGCCGGCGACGCTGAAGTAGCCCCCGGTACCTCGACGCGCCTGCCGCCGATCAGACGTCTGTTGATTCGCGACGGCGAGCTGGCCGGATCGGGGCCGTCTGCGGGCGCGATCCCGCTGATCGGTTTGCGAGCGTTGAATCTGAGCGCTGGCCCGATCGCCCCCGGCCGCGTTGGACGCCTGGACGCGACCTTTAACCTCATCGTCGATGGCCCTGGTGCCGAGGCTGCTGTGCCGGAGCCGGAGCCGGAGCTGGTGCCGGCCGATAAGGCCGGGGCGGACGCATCATCGGCGGGCGGATCAGGTCAGGATCGCTCTGGTGCGGAATCTGGCTCGGAATCTGGAGCTGAGGCTGGATCTGGCTCGAGCGCGGGGACGCGCAGCTTGCCGGGCTTGGCCGAGGCCGAGATCGCGCTCTCCGACCCGCCTACCGAGCTCGCGCTGCAACCCTTTCGGCTGCGGCTCGGCGCCAGCGCCGGCGGCCCGGGGGCGGCGATCGAGATCGACGCGGATGTCCTGGTCGATCTGATCACTGGCCGGGTCGCGCTCGAGCCGTTCGAGCTCAGCGCTGATCCACTGCGCGTCTTGGGTCATGGTCAGTTGTTCTCGACACCATCTGGGCTCGGCGTCGACGCCGAGATGCAGCTCCCCGCCGTCGATCTGCGCAACTGGCTGCGCGAGCGCGCCGCACTGCAGCTGCCGGGTGCCGAGGATAGCCTCAGACGGGTCGTTGGCCAGCTCGATCTACAGCTGCGCGGGCCTGCCCTGGCGCTCGACAACTTGGTGCTCGAGGTTGACCAAACCCGGGCGAGTGCGGTCGTTCGGCTGCAGCTGCCACAAGGCCCGGCTGGCTCGCTCTCGGGTCGGATCGCGTTGGCGCTCGATCGGCTCGACCTCGACCGCTATCTGTTCGCTGCCAGTGGCGCCCCGACGCTGTCCAGCGAGGTCGTCTCAGCGGTTGCGCTGCCGCCACTGCCGCCGCTACCTCCCCAGGCGAGCCCGCCCGAGCCGGGCCTGCGCCTGGAGGCGGCAGCCGGCGAGCTAAGGCTCGGTGGTCTTGGCTTCGGCTCGATGACGCTCGCCGGCGGTTTGCTGCCGCAAGCGCTCGAGCTCGATGCGGATGCAGACTTCTACGACGGCTGGCTCCAGATGCGGCTCGTCGCGAGTCCGCCGTTACTGGGCATCGGCCGAGGGTCGCCGCCGCTCGCCCCTGATTCGCAGCCCACCACGGACACCGAGTCGGCACCGACGCTGCAGATCGATTCGACGGCCGGGGGCGTCGATCTCGCGGCCTTGCTCGCCGAGCTGCCGCTCGCCACGGGGGCGCAGGTGCCGATGACCGGCGTCGCCGAGATCGATCTCGCCCTGTTCTCGCATGGCACGGATGCGGCCTCGATCGTCCCCGCCCTGGGCGGTGAGGTGGCGTTTGCGGTCCGCGATGGTACGGTGACCATGGTCGATCTCGGGCAGTTGATCCTCGGCACCATCGGTGCGATGGGCGTGTCGCAGGAGGATGCCGAGGAGCTGACCCGGTTCAGCGCGCTCAGCCTGTCGGCTCAGGGTGCGGAGGGCCGGTTCAGCAGCGACGATATCCAGCTGCGCTCGAATCTGCTGCAGATCGATGGCGGCGGCGAGCTCGACCTCAGCACGCAGCAGATTGCGCTGGACCTGCAGGCCGTGATGACCAAGCCGCCCGAGGGCCGCGGCATCAAGGAACTGGAGGGCGTACCGATCCCGATCAGCGCCGAGGGACCCTGGGCCGATCCACGTTGGGAGGTCGATGTCAGAACGGTCCTTGACGCGGCCGCGCGCCGCGCGCTGCGTGAGGACAGCGACCTGCTCGATCAGCTCGACGAGCGCACTGGGATCAAGGGCCTGGGTGAAGGGCTGCGGCAGATCCTGCCGGGGCTGCTCGGACGGTGACGCGACCGACGCGGCTGTCGCAGCAGAAGGTTCGCCGCGCGCGTGCGGATCAAGGGTCCGCC
>CAZTYV010000359.1:0-2101 GCA_964617675.1 uncultured Halochromatium sp.
CCCAGGCGCTGGCCGCGGCCTGTGCGGGCTTGCCGATTACCCTGGTGCAAGGGACCTCGGATGAGGCCAGGGCGCTGCGCCGGCATATCGAGCATGACCATCAGGCGCATCATTCGCCGGACCTGTTCCATCTCCAACACGAGGTGGCCAAGGGCACCGGTCTGTCACTGGCGCGGGCGGTGCGCGAGGCCGACGCCGAGGTGGTCACGGCTGAGGCGCAGCTGCAAGCCGAGCGCGAGGCCGAACAGCGCTACCGCCAGCAGCGCCATGGCCCGGGGCGTCCGCCGGCCTTTGCTCAGCGCATCCAGAGCGCGCTGCAGCGTTGGGCCGGCGCGGCCGTCGCCCGGGATCAGGCGCACGCGCGTCAAGCGGAGGCCAAGACGTTGATCCGCGCCCTCGGCGAGGCCTACCACCCGTTTGATCTGGAGCGCGGTGAGGCGCAACCGCCTGAGCGCCTGGGAGAACGGCTGAACGCGATCTGGCAACGCTTGGAGGCCCTCGCCGAGGCGGCCGACTTGCCGGCACGCGCGCGCGCCCACCTCGCGAAGGCCAAGCGCTTGAACACCGCCCTGCTGGCGACGATCGCCTTCTTCTTCGCCACCGTGCAGCAGCGTGTCGAGGCGCTCAACCTGACACCCGACCTTGAGACCGCCGTGCTCGAGCAACTCATCCCGGCGATCTACCTTGAACGCGTCGCCACAAAGTGCTCGGGAGCCGAGGCGCGTCGACGCCTCGCGGCACTGAGCGCGCAGCAGCTCGCACCGCTGCGCGCTGCGGATCACCCGATCCAAGCCCTGGAGGCCACACAGCGCGCGGAGATTGAGCAGGTCGCCAGCGACTGTGCCGATCTGTTCCAGCGCTCGAGCTCTGCGGTGGAGGGGCGCAACGGCCAGCTCTCGCTCTTCCACCACGGCTGTCATCGCCTCAGTGCGCGTAAGCTCTCCGCCCTGACGGCGGTACACAACTTCTACATCCGCCGTGCGGATCAGACCACCGCCGCTGAGCGTTTCTTTGGCCGGGCGCCGCCGCCCTTGTTCGAGCAACTGCTCGAGCGGGTGCCTCTGCCACCTCGGCCACGTCGACGACGAGCGCGCGCGCCGAAGGTCTCCTACCTCTCGCCGATGGCCGCGTGAGCGGGGTGGACGTGGTTATGATCAAGGCCGCGACCTGATTATGGCACCTGCTTGCACCTGATTTAAGGGTTTCGTCAAGAACTTCGTCTGGCAAA
Organism: uncultured Halochromatium sp.; assembly: GCA_964617675.1. GTDB lineage: Bacteria > Pseudomonadota > Gammaproteobacteria > Chromatiales > Chromatiaceae > Lamprobacter. The sequence continues at coordinate 1,229 of CAZTYV010000359.1, forward strand.
GCAAGATTTTTCGCAATCCTTGCGTATACTTCTCGGGGTCTGCCCGAATCACCAAGATCTCGCAATGCATCGAGCAAAGGGCCAAACCACTTCACAAATTCTGCATTTGATTTTTTTGCCATTTTGGCTGTAGCTGCTAACGTTCCGGCTAACCCGACTAATTCCGCGCTAACCGACGACCTTTAATTAGCCCACGAGCTCGATGCGCGGGATTGGGTCGGAGTTTAGCCGCTTGTTGGGCATGCTACGCAACCTCGCTCATGGGCCGAACTCGGGGTCGAGGAAGCGCGCGACCTTCCTCTTTGAAATGCTTGACGACATCCTGAACAACTTCGCAAAGCTCCCCATAAAGGGCGACTGGATCGTCCCCGTGTATCCCCGTGATAAGGTCGGGACACTTTCCAATGTACACTTGATCCTCATCGCTCCACTCCACCCACTTGTGGTATTTGTCGAAATCTTTCATTTGCTCACCATTTCGATTGCCCGAGCAACTTGGCTTTCTTGGTAGCGTTTCGCGTCTTCACCAGCCTTGCCACTTACCGTGACCGCCCCCGGATACCTTGCATGGACGAGTTTCCGGTGCGAGCCTTTGCCCGCGCCAGGGATTTCTTCAAAACCGGCGTCTTTGAGAGTTTTAAGCAAATCCCGGATCTTCTGGGGCACTGACTAACCTATTATGCTTTCCGAGCCAACGACCAAGATAAGCCGACCCGCGCGTAGCACCAAGCTCAAGATTCAGCGCGACCTCGGCCGCGCGGGGTCGACTTGAGCGCCGTGTTAGCGCCTTATGGCATCAAAGCAGTTTCTTGAATTGGTCTACGGTCAAGCCAGCATCCTTAACGATTCCGCCGAGCGTAAAAGCATCAACAG
>CAZTYV010000360.1:0-2096 GCA_964617675.1 uncultured Halochromatium sp.
GTGGTGGCGAACATGGTTGGCACCGGCATCTTCACCACCTCGGGGCTGGTGCTGGCCGAGCTGGGCAGTCCTTGGGCGCTGCTCCTGTGCTGGCTGCTGGGCGGTGTCTTCGCGCTGACGGGGGCGCTCTGTTACGCCGAGCTCGGGGCGATGATGCCGCGTGCCGGTGGCGAGTACGTCTACCTGCGAGAATCCTTCGGTCCGCTGCCCGCGTTCGTCTCTGGCTGGATCTCGCTCATCGTTGGCTTCTCGGCCCCGATCGCGGCGGCGGCCATTGCGTTCGCGACCTATCTGCTCGGGTCCGATCGTGCCCCTTGGTTGACCCTCGAGCTCGGCGGACAGCCGTTGCTGAGTCTCTCGCCGATCACGGCGCTCGCTTGTGCGTCGGTCATCCTGCTCTCGCTCGCGCACGCGCACAGCCTGCAGGTCGGCCAAGGCATGCAGAACCTGCTTACGGGCTTCAAGGTTGGCATCATGCTGGCCTTCATCGTCGCTGGCTTCTGGCTCGGCGAGGGTAGCCTGGGCCATCTCGGTGCCGACGCAACCGCAACTCCCGGTGGCGGGCAGCTCGCGGTGGCCCTGATCTTCGTGGCCTTCGCCTATAGCGGCTGGAATGCCGCGGCCTATGTCGGCGGTGAGATCCGCCGACCCGAGCGCAACCTGCCGCTCGCGCTGATCCTCGGCACCCTGCTGGTGATCCTGCTGTATCTGTTGATGAACCTGGTCTATCTCTACGCCCTGCCCCCGGCGGCGATGTCCGGGGTGCTCGAGGTCGGCACCGCGGCCGCCACGGCGCTCTTCGGTGGCGAGATCGGACGCATCGTCGGTCTCGCCATCGCGATCGGCCTGCTCTCGGTGATGAGTGCGATGATCATGGCAGGGCCGCGCGTCTACTTTGCGATGGCGCGTGACGGGCTCTTCTTCCGCCGCTTCGGGCAGGTGCACGCGGTGCGTGAAACGCCGGCGCAAGCGGTGCTGTTACAAGGCGTGATCGCCATCGGCATGATCCTGATCGCCGCCTACGACGCCCTCTTGATCTACATCGGCTTCACGCTGTCGCTGACGGCGATGCTGACCGTTCTTGGTCTGATGCGCCTGCGTCGACAGCGTCCCGACCTCCCGCGGCCTTATCGCGTGATCGGGTATCCGGTCACGCCCTGGATCTTCATCGCCGGGAACCTCTGGATCACGGTCTACACGATCGCAAGCCGGCCGATCGTCGGCCTGGCTGGGGTCGCGACCCTCGGGCTTGGCGTCTTGCTCTACAAAGCCTTCAGGGGCAGGCACTTGTAAGGACGAACGGGCGCCTTTGGTGTCGAGCCTGCAGGAAGCTCTGGGTCCGGGGCTAATCCGAGGGTCATTTCATTGGCTCGCGAGCGACGCTGGTCGCAGGCGCGGCCGTCGGTGGTGTTGGCCATCCCGGCGCAGCCGTGCGAACCGCTCGCTGAGCCCCCGCCGGCGATTTTCCCACCAACACCGTAGAGACCATCTGAGCAGTGCCTGCATGAACTGCTGGTTCAGCGAACACAGCCAGCATCGACGGCTGGTCACGGGCTCTGGCCGATCGATTCTCGGTGCCTTCGGCTTCAACCTCGCTGCCTGCCGGCTCCCGGTTGGTTGCGGTACGGCCGCGCGGTCGCCGCACCGCGCCTGTTGGCTGAGGTCCGCGAGCGGCCAGGTCAGTGGCGGGCGACGCGAGATGGACGATGCTTGGATGGCCCCCGACGGAAGGCCTCCAGAGCGCCAAGGTCGGCGCCGTCGAGGCGGCCAAGCCAAATCTGGGCTTGGCTTCGGGTCCAAGTCCGGCAGCTCGAGCCATGGCCGGAGCAAAGAGGACAAGTGCGCCGCTAGCTGCTGATCCGGCAGGGTCTCGAGCCGAATCTGGATGACTACGCTGCCACAGCCGCTGTTCGCGCGCACGGAATCGATAGCGGCATCGGCCTCGAGCACCATCACCAGACGCTGCGCCAGGGTCGGGTTACCGCGCAGTCTCGGGATCGAGAGCCGCACTCGTCCTGCAACACGATGATGCAGGCGAATCCGCGATGAGCGAACAGCCTCCGCCTCGCCCCGCGGCTCGGGTACGGCTGCTGGCA
>CAZTYV010000361.1:0-2072 GCA_964617675.1 uncultured Halochromatium sp.
GGGCGTGGTGCGTGCCTGGGCGTGGCACGGAGCTGCGCTCCGTACTCCTGGCGTGGTTGCGCTTGGAGGCCGTGGCGCAACCTGCGGTCGCGCACCCTATGGCTGGACTTTCTCGAAGATAGTGGCGTGCGGTCGCTGTCCCCATCGGCAGATCCCGGTTCACCGGGCGGCCATCTCGGCCAGTTTGATTCCGCCGGGGTTCTCAGGGACTAGGGCTTTGACCAACCGATCGGCGAGGCCGTGGCCCCGGTACTCGCTGCGGGGTGCTCGCCGCAGAACGAGTCGTGGATTACCGCGGCCTTGCCGATGCGCCCGACCGGTGGCAGCAGGAGCCAGACTACTCATCAGGATGCGTTGGCGATGTGCAACGCGTCAGCTGAATGATTTGTTCGAGCACGGCGCACACCTCACTAAAGTGCGATGGGTGCAGGCTGCGCATGGGATGCGGGGCTGCATGGCGCCTACGCCAGTCAAAGGACTTGGGTTGATGGCACAACACGTAGCTGGTCTTGCCGGTTTTAGCTCTTGCTTTGACTGCCGCAACAGCGAACGGGTTGTCCGCGTTGTACTCGGCGGTGGTCATGGGCAAGCCGATCACAAGCGAGGTCTTGGCATTGAAGTTCTGCGGTGAGAGCACGAGAAAGGGATGAACGTCGCGCATTTCGCGGCCTGCCTGCGGGTTGCAATCGATCCAGATCACATCGCGGCGCGCCGGCACCCAAGCGGTCTTTTTCGCTACCACTGCTCAGCGCCGATCGGCGTTGTCTCCATCACCTCACCGCCATGGCGCGCCGGATCGAAACGCGCCAGACGTTGCTCGAGAGTGCTGTCATCGGTGTCCAACGGCGTGATAATCACGCGCCCATTGTCCACTTCAACCCGCACACGCTGATCGGCGTGCAAATGCGCGGCGCGCGCCACGCCAACCGGCAGGCGCACCCCGAGGTTGTTGCCCCAACGCTTGATGTCGAGCACAGCGGATGTCATGAATGGCCTCCCTCGCGACGTTTAGACGGTGTATAGACATTAGCGCGCCTCATGCCTGCTGGCAAGAACTTTCTCATGGGCATGGCGGTGGCCGGGGCTTATTCGAGCCTGGCCCCTTTTCCCGCCGGGGCTCCCCCAAGGCGAGGCCCGGATTCTGCTGCGGCAGTTAACCGCCCGCTTCGGTGAGCTTCCCGCGGCGACTCGTCAACGGATCGAGACCGCCGAGGCCGAAACCCTGCTGCACTGGTGCGAGCGGGTGTTGACCGCCCACAGCCTGGACCAGGCCTTGCGTTGAACGGCTCGGCACAGCAGATGAACGGGAAGACGCGGCGCCTCGAAAGGCCGCTCGGCGAGGGTGCCGGTATGAACCTTGAGGATGAGCGCGTCAGTGAAGCAGCCCATGGGCGTGTTGCGGCCTCAGAGATAGCGGATTGCGGTGATCACCAGGCCAGCGCTGGTGGCGATCAAGCCGATGAGCCACAGGAAATGTTTGTCGTGGCGCTTGAGCATCTCGTCGAAACGCTTGTCGACCTGCTCGAAGCGCTTGTCGACCTGCTCGAAGCGCTTGTCGACCTGCTCGAAGCCTTGACGCATCAGCTCACGTTGGTGCTTGAGCTCCTCCTCAACGCGCACCATGCGCTCGCGCAGCTCGATCTCGTAGACCACCGGCGGCTTGCCAAGGCTCTGCTCGGCCATCCAGTCGCCGATGTGGCGTTTGACGTACTCGCCGATCTGTTGGAGGTCTTCCTCGGCCAGGGCCATGGTGGTGTCTCGATAGGGCGGCTTGCGATGCACGATCACAAAGTCTAGCAGCGCGGTCGCTTGTCAGCGCGCGCTGTAGCCGTGTCGCCTGATGCGCTTCCTGCTTGACGCCAACAGGCCGCGGTCCGCCTTGCGCGCGCTGATCGCAGCCGGGCACTCGGCCGCTCACTCGTCGCCCGCATCCCCGGTCATCTGGTGGCCTTGGAACAGGGTCCGAGAAAGGGCTCTGAGCCTGAGGTATCCCCAGTAAAAAGCTATTTGAGACAAGTTACTAGAGAAACAATCTACAGAGAAAATGAACATGCATGGGGTTTGATGGTCCA
>CAZTYV010000362.1:0-2064 GCA_964617675.1 uncultured Halochromatium sp.
GCGGTGGTCTGCGGTTACGGCGACGTCGGCAAGGGCTCAGCGGCCTCGCTGCGTGGGCTCGGCGCCAACGTCTGGGTCACCGAGGTCGATCCGATCTGCGCGCTGCAGGCAGCGATGGAAGGCTATCGGGTGGTGCGCCTCGATGAGGTCATCGATCAGGCCGATATCTTCGTCACCGCCACCGGTAACAAGGACATCATCACCTACGACCACATGGCGCGGATGAAGAATCAGGCCATCGTCTGCAACATCGGCCACTTTGACAACGAGATCCAGGTCAATTCGCTGAAAAACCTCGAGTGGATCGAGATCAAACCGCAGGTCGATCAGATCGTCTTCCCGGACGGTCACCGCATCACGCTGCTGGCGCGCGGTCGCCTGGTCAACCTCGGCTGCGCCACCGGTCACCCGAGCTTCGTGATGTCGAACTCGTTCACCAACCAGGTCCTAGCCCAGATCGAGATCTTCAACAAGCCGGATGAGTACCCGCTCGGTGTGCACATCCTGCCCAAGCATCTGGATGAAGAGGTCGCGCGCCTGCATCTGGAGAAGGTCGGCGCCAAGCTGACCCAGCTCTCGCCCGAGCAGGCCGCCTACATCGGCGTCACCGTCGAGGGGCCGTTCAAGTCCGACCACTACCGGTACTGAGCGGTGTCGTGCCCGAGCGCCGCTCCGGCGGCGCCCGGGCCGACGGCGTTGCTGGAGGCCCCGCTCAGATCGGGCTTGGGGCCTCCCGCATGCATCCCGGACGCTGTCGGCGACGCGCCCGTCCCCCGTCTCGCAGCAGGCGCCCGCGGACAGCGGTCAACGGCCCATTCGACGCTCGGAGACCGCCTCCATGAACACCCCAAGCCAACGCACCTTCAGCTTCGAGCTGTTTCCGCCCAAGACCACCGAGGGTATGGACAAGCTCAAGATCGCGGTGCAACGACTCAACGCGGTCGGACCGCGTTACTTCTCTTGCACCTATGGCGCCGGCGGCTCAACCCGCGAGCGCACCTTCGCCACCGTCGACTGGCTGCGCGAGCAAGGCATCGACACCGCGCCGCATCTGGCCTGCATCGGCTCGGAGAAGGACGAGATTCGCGACATCGTCGGCCACTACATCGAGCAGGGCATCGATCGTCTGGTCGCGCTGCGCGGTGACATGCCCTCGGGCATGGGCCGAACCGGCCTCGGCACCTTCCGCTACGCCAATGAGCTGGTGAGCTTTCTCCGCGAGGAGTACGGAGATCGCTTCACGATTGAAGTGGCCGCCTACCCGGAGTTCCATCCGCAGGCGCGCAGCGCCCAAGACGACCTGGCGAACTTCAAGCGCAAGGTTGAGGCCGGCGCGGATGCGGCCATCACGCAATACTTCTACAGCGCCGAGGCCTACTTCTGGTTCGTGGAAGAATGTCAGCGCATGCAGATCGAGGTACCCATCGTCGCCGGTATCATGCCGATCAGCAACTATGCACAGCTCGCTCGCTTCTCAGACGCCTGTGGCGCCGAGATCCCGCGCTGGATCAGAAAACGACTCGAAGGTTTCGGTGATGACAAGGAGTCGATCCGCGGCTTCGGACACGACGTGGTGCTTGAGCTCTGCCAGCGGCTTCTCGATGGCGGCGCGCCCGGGCTGCACTTCTACACCATGAACCAGTCGGCGCCGACCCTAAAGCTGTGGCGTGATCTAGGTTTATCGGCGGATGACTGAGCCCAGCATCTGATCCGTTACATCGAATCCCTCACACCTGATCTAGGTGCGGACCTTGACGATCAGCATGCCGAAGCATCGGCTCGATTGTGGTTTGTCAAATACGTGATGAGGGCGGATTGGTATTGTAGCTCGCGGAACCATCCACTCCTCCTTTGAATACCCCGTCCGCATCGGCATCGATGCGGGCGGTTTTTTTTGACTGGCCGGAGCGCGGGCTCAGAGCAGGCGCTCGATGATCAGGCGCGAATCGACCTCACGCACGCCGGGCACATCGCCCGCGATGGTTTCGGCAACGTTGCGCTCGGCCGAAGAGGTGACCGAGCCGCTGAGCATGACAACCGCGTCTCGGACCTTGATCTCGATCG
>CAZTYV010000363.1:0-2061 GCA_964617675.1 uncultured Halochromatium sp.
ACCCGATGCCAGTCTTCAATTCTCCAGCGCAAGGTGTACCAGCGGATGCATTGGCATGCCTGTTCGTCGTCGGTGATGTCGCAGGTGGTCAATAAAAACCACTCAAGCGGTTTTTCGTTCGGCGCCGGTGATCGCTCGCGGATGTGGATGGCCCAGAGGGTGATGGGCGCTTTGTCCTTGAGATAGGCCGGGGGGAGCAGGTCGACCTGGCGGTAGCCTAATGCGACCGTTGCCGTACGCGCGTCCCGCTTGGGGCGCGCCTTTTGTTTGCTGCGTTTCGGGCGGCTGCTTTGCCGGGGGATGCGAATCGTCAGATGGCGGCGCACCGGACTCGTTCGCAAAGAGTCGAAGAGCTTGCGTTCACCGCTGGTGCAGCGGTCGTGCTTGGCGCGCACCAGCAGGTCAACGCGTCGGTGACGCAGCTCATCGAACAATTCGAAGAAGTCCGCCTCGCGATCCATAACATAGACCTGGTGGGTGTTGGGCAGCTCCTTGGCCAAGGCATGGCTGTCGCGCAGACTCTTGATCCAGCAGAAGCCCTTCTTCTGTTCAATGGGGATGGCATAGGCGGGGAGCGAGGGCTTGTGCGGTTTTGGCTGCGGTGCCCAGAACTGGGCGTCGAGTACCCCCAGCGGGATACCCTCGGTGGTTACCGCCAGGGTGGAATGCAGATGTAATCCGCGGCTGTTGGCGCCGGTCTGGTTGGTGCCGATCACACCGAGCCCCTCACACTGGGCCAGGCTCGAGTAGTTGAGGTCCGTACCATCCTGGATACACAAGACCGTCTGCTGCGCGCGCATGCGCGCGATCGTGCGGCGGCGATGCGGCGCGAGGATCGCCTCGGGGCGCACCGCGCTGTCCTCTGGCTGATCGATCATGCGGTAGTAGCCCTTCACCCGTGGCCAGTCGCCTTGCGCCGCCCCCGAGAACGCGCGCCCGGGCGTGCGGGCCTGGATCGCCGCGCTCTCGACCAGGCGTTTGCCCAGACGTCGGTCCCCCAGCGGGGCATCACCGAACTCCTGCTCGGCCCAGCCGTGCTCTTCGAGCCCTTCGGTGATGTCCAGGGTCTCGCCCACCGGCTCGGGGGCAACACCCAGGCGGGCGCGAAAATCCGCTGCCAACGGATAGAGAAAAATGGCCTTGCGGCTCTCGGCGTAGCGATTGTCCCGGTCCTGGCGTCCGCGCCCCAGCGTCTGGCCAACCTCGATCCAGTTCGCAGCCCGATAACAGGTGCCCCGATAGCGCGCGCTCTCGACGAACGTCTCCACCAGCCAGGGACGATAGCCGTAACGGCGCTCGACGTCGCCAGGCAATTGCCGCAGCGCCATCGCCAACACCCGCGAGGCGAGGTTGTGGCAGGCGACCATGGGGCGGATCAGAAAGCGACTGAGGCCGACGATGCGATGCAGGTGCTTCTGGCGGCCCTCGCCATCCCAGCCGATCCACCGATCCCGGTCCTTGAGCTGCAAGGCCGAGGCACCAAATCCCAGCCCCCCGAGCCAACCGTGCGCCGAGCCGATCAGATAGCGCACCTGCACCCCGACCAACGGTCCGGCACCGCGTGGGTGCTCGCGCTCCATCAGCTCGTTCCAAATCCGTACCTGTGCATCCGTCTCGACCTTGAGCAACACCAGCTCCGTCACCTCACCGGCCCGCTCCGGGACATCCACAGGCGCATCCACCGGCCCCCCCAGCCGCTTGGGCGAACCATGCTTCGGACACCGCCGCGCCGTGGGCAGAACGAAATGACCGGCGCGCTCCAACTCCCGAAGGGCCTTCAAACAGCCAGCACGCTGCGGCGTACCCCGCGCATTGAACAACTCCAGGTGTTCGCACACCCGCTCGGCGATCGACGAGCGCGACAGACCGTCGTAGGTCTCGAGAATCTGGCGGACGATCGTGATGGATTCCGGTTGCGCCAGTTTGCGTTTGATCAGGTTTTGTGTGTTCATGCCGCGAGCCTACGCGGCACAAGTCGCTATGTCCAGTGGTTTTTATGGGTAAGGGGCAGGGCTAGCCGGGGACACGCTGACCGATTCGGCGCTTCCCGTGGCACATGGA
>CAZTYV010000364.1:0-2056 GCA_964617675.1 uncultured Halochromatium sp.
CGCCGTCCTCGATGCCATCATCGGTCATGGAGTCGCCGCGCACCCGCAGCGCGAAGCCTGCGCGCTCGGCCAGGCGCGCGGGGACCTGAACCCAGTCGGGGTCCTCGATCGCCTCGAGCGGCTGCCCGGCGCTGACACGGCCCATCAGCGGCAGCGCGCTCATCGGCTCGGCGTGCGGGTCGATGAGGTCGGGCTCGGCTTCGAGACGGGTCGTGCGTCGGTGCAGGATCAGCAGACGGTTATCGGTCATGGGTCTCGAGCATGCTGACTGCCGGACAGCGTTCCGCACATCATCCTCATCTCAGGGAACCAGCGGCGCACCGCCGATGAAGGTCCGGACCCGACCCAGGCTGTGTAGAAACGCACCAGTAAGGGTTCTGAGGGCCCGACGATGTATCTGACCGACGCCGAGCGCCGCATCATGCGAGGATCAAGGTGTTCGCGTTGTGGAGCTAGATCGGGTTCAAACTAAGTGGAAGGGCGCTTACAGCGCGATTGAGGGTGTTCAGCGAGGGGTTGATCGGAGGAAAAAGGCTGTTTCAAGCCCTCATGGCCTTGAGCAGCGGTCCGGTTCCGAGGATGTTCATGACCCGCTTGAGGTTGTAGGCGAGCACGTGCAGGCTCATCTCCGTTTGTCCGCGCGGCAGGGTCTTGGTGAGGAAGTGCGTATAGCCCATCCACGCCTTGATGGTGCCGAAGGGATGCTCGACGGTCTGACGGCGCAGACGCATCGTCTCTGGCTCGGCATCAAGGCGCGCTTGCACGGCCTCCAGCACCGCCTCATGCTCCCAACGTTTGATGCGGCGATACTTGCCGGTGGTGCAACGCTTGCGCAGCGCACAGCCGGGGCAGGCCGAGCTCCAGTAGGTGTCAAGCGTCTTGCCGCCTTCGACGCTGCGGAAGCGCCAGATCAGGCGCTCACCGGCAGGACAGCGATACGCGTTGTCCGCTGGTAGGTAGCGGAAGTCTTCACGGCGAAACAGTCCCTTGGCCTGGTTGCCCGAGGTCTGGGGTTTGGGAAGGTAGGTGGTGATGCCCGCCTGCTCGCAGGCGAGGATTTCCTCACCCTTGTAGTAACCCCGATCGGCCACGGCGGTCAGCTTGTCCTCGCCCATGGCCTCGCGCGCCTTCCCGGCCATGGTGGCGAGCTGCGCGCGGTCGTTGCCGACGTTGGTGACCTCCTCGGCGACGATCAGGTGGTGCTTGGGCTCCACAGCAATCTGCGCGTTGTAGCCGACCATGCCGCTGCCACGCCCGCTGGTGGCCATGGAGCGGGCGTCAGGATCGGTTTGTGAGATCTGCTGATCTGGCGCCCGCTGCAGCTCGCGCTCAATGTCCTTGAGGCGCTTGATCTCTGCTTTGAGCCGTTTGATCTTCTCCTCAAGGCGCACCCGCTTGGCCTCACCCGTGGGGGACTCTTCGCGGTCGGCGCTGTCGAGCTGGCTGAGGTAGCGCGCAATGCTCTCGTCGATCTGCTCCAGGCGCCGTCTGAGCTTGGCCTGGGTGACGTTGCGATCGCGGTTGTTGACCGCCTTGAACTTGCTCCCATCGATGACCGCCACCGCCTCGGAGAAGAGCTGCAAGCGACGGCATAGGACGATGAACTCCCGGCAGACCTTGCGAATGGCCTGGCCGTTGTCCTTACGAAAGTCGGCGATGGTCTTGTGATCGGGGGTGAGCCGCTCGGTCAGCCACATCAGCTCGACGTTGCGCTGGGTCTCACGCTCCAAGCGACGGCTGGATTGCACGCGGTTGAGGTAGCCGTAGATGTAGAGCTTGAGCAGCACCGCCGGATGGTAGGCGGGACGTCCGGTTGCGAGGGGATCGACTCGCGTGAAGCCGAGCTCACGCAGCTCCAGCTCCTCGACAAAGACGTCGATCACCCGCACCGGGTTGTCCTCAGCGATGAAGTCCTCAAGACGCTCGGGAAACAGGGTGGCCTGTCCGCGCGCCTGGCCCGTCACAAATCGCTTCATCACCGCCTCCACGTCTCTGACACCATTGAATTGTACGCGGGATGGCGTTTTCACACAGCCTGGGTCGTTATCGGCCAGTC
>CAZTYV010000365.1:0-2047 GCA_964617675.1 uncultured Halochromatium sp.
GCAGATGACCCGCGCCTTCCACACCAACCTGACCGCGATGAGCCTGCTGGCGATGCTGGTCGGCGCCTTTATCGTCTACAACACCATGACCTTCGCGGTGCTCCAGCGCCGGCCGCTGCTCGGCACCCTGCGCATGCTCGGCACCACCCGCGGTCAGCTCTTCGCGCTGGTGCTCAGCGAGGCGCTGGTGCTGGCGTTGATCGGCGCCTTGCTCGGCCTGCTGCTCGGCATCGCCGTCGGCGCCGGCCTGGTGCAGCTGGTGACCCGCACCATCAACGACATCTATTTCCAGCTCAGCGTCCGCAACCTGCATCTGGCACCACTGTCGTTGCTCAAGGGCGCGGGCCTCGGCCTCGGCGTGACCCTGCTCGCCGCGCTCGGCCCCGCGCTCGAGGCCGCGCGCTCGCAGCCGCGCGACGTCATTCGCCGCACCCGCGTCGAGGGCCAGGCCCGCCGTCTCCTGCCCTGGCTCGCCGCCGGCGGTCTGCTCTTGATCTTGGTTGGGCTCGCGCTCATCGGCCTCTCCGCCCGCTCCATGGGGATCGGCTTCTTGGCCCTATTCCTGGTCATCGTCGGCAGCGCCCTGCTCATGCCGCTGACCTTGCACGGCTTCGCCACGCTGACCACCCCGCTGTTCGGGCGCCTATTCGGCAGCCAAGGCCGACTCGCCGCGCGCGGCATCACCGCCTCCATCACCCGCTCTGGCCTGGCCGTGGCGGCGCTGGCCGTCGCCGTCTCCGCCACCCTCGGCGTCAGCATCATGATCGGCAGCTTCCGCACCAGCGTCTCCGACTGGCTCGCCCATACGCTCACCAGCGACATCTACATCTCGGCCGAATCCAGCGGCAGCGCCAGCCGCGGCGGTGACCTCCCGCCAGCGCTCGCCGAGCAGCTGCTTGCATTGTCCGAGGTCCAGGCCCTCAGCCAGGGCCGCAGCGCCCGCATCGAGACCCGCGACGGGCCAGTGCTGACGCTCGCCCTCGAATCCAGCACCGGCGAGCCGCGCGGCTTCGCCTTCCAGGGCCCAACGGCCGATGATCTCTGGGCGCGCTGGCGTGCCGGCGAGCTGCTGCTGATCTCCCAGCCCCTCGCCTACCGCCGCCAGCTCGGGGTCGGCGACCGCCTCGAGCTGTTCACCACCAGCGGCTGGCAGTCCTTCGAGATCGGCGCCGTCTTCCAAGACTACGGCAGCGACAGCGGCACCCTGATCCTGCCGCGCCCGGTCTATGCCGAGCGCTGGAACGACCCGGCCATCTCGTCCTTCGGCCTGGTGCTGACCGACGACGCCGACGCCGAGCAGGTGACCCAGCAGGTCGAGCGCCTGCTCGCCGACCTCGAGATCGCCACCAGCGTCCAGACCAACCGCGCCATCCGCGAGCTCTCGCTCGAGATCTTCGACCAGACCTTCACCATCACCAAGGTCCTGCGCCTGCTCGCGATCGGCGTCGCCTTCGTCGGCATCCTCAGCGCCCTCATGGCCCTCGAGCTCGAGCGCGCCCGCGACTACGCCGTGCTGCGCGCCACCGGCATGACCCGGGGCCAGCTGCGCACCCTGATCCTGATCCAGACCTCCGCCATGGGCCTCGCCGCCGGCCTGTTCGCGATCCCGCTCGGCCTCGCCATGGGCGACCTGCTCATCAGCGTGATCAACCTGCGCTCCTTCGGCTGGACCATGCCGATGCAGGTCGAGCCCCAGACCCTCGCCTCAGGGCTGCTGCTCGCCTGGCTCGCCGCCCTCCTCGCCGGCCTCTACCCGGCGCACCGAGCCGCCAAGGCCGTCCCCGCCCGCGCCCTCCGAGAGGAATAACCCCCAAACCCAGGTCCAGACTCAAACAGCCGAGGGCCGGTGGCGACCGACGGGGGCGTCGATCGCCCGGACGGCGATCGTCGAGCCTACAAGGATCGTATTCACGGCGTCCCCCGGCGGGCGCTACCGGACCTCGGCTCACCACCCCTTCGGCCTCAACCGACCAAGCCCATATCCAGACTCAGACAGCCGAGGGCCGGTGGCGACCGACGGGGGCGTCGATCGCCCGGACGGCGATCG
>CAZTYV010000366.1:0-2044 GCA_964617675.1 uncultured Halochromatium sp.
CCCGAGTTCCACAGTTAGGGACGTAAGTGTCTGATTTCATTGGCGCCGGGTTTCGAAAAATGACACAACAGGCCGTCGAGCTATCGCGGCGCGCCGATGCCAACCTCCTCAAAGAGCTGCCGCTGCACCGGCGTCATTCGGGAAATGCCCGAGTAGTCGCGGCTGCCGGCGCGGACTTTATGCTGCTGGATCTGGCGCAGCGCACGAAGCGCGCGATCCGGTGAGAACTCGCTCTGCGCGGCCTTCAGACGCATGCGCAGCACGCGATAGAGCACGAGGGCCAAAAAGCAGATCATCGCGTGTGCGCGGATGCGCTGCGGCAGACGGTGAAACACCGGCGCAATCTCGATTTCGGATTTCAGGACACGAAAGCCCCGCTCGATATCGGCGAGCGATCGGTAACGCTCGACGACAGCCATGGCATCCAGGTCATCCGTCGTCAGGCTGGTGACCAGTAACAGCTTGCCGTCCAAACGCTCAGCGGCCGCCAAGGCGTCTTCATCGATGTCGTAGCTGAACAGTTCAGAGCCGAGGTCCGGTTTGACGATGTTGCTCATCCGTTTCTCGAGCACCGCCTGGTGAAAGCGCTTGTACGCCCCGCGATCGGAGGCACGTCGCCCTCGCAGTGACTTGCCAGCGTCCTGGTCGTCCAGTCGGGTGGCGAGATGCTTCCCCAGCGCGTCGAGCTCCTCGACCACTTGGCGCCGCAGTGCGGATTGCTCTTCAGCACGCTGCGCATTGTGAGCCACGACGAGGCGGCGACCGCTCCATTCGGACTCGCAGATGACATCGCGAGCCGGGTCTTCGTTGGCGGGTTCGATCTGGGGCTGCAGTTCATCGATCAGCGCATGGAAGTCGCTGTAGCGGCGTGCCGGTACCGCCAGGATGTAATCGACCGCGAGACCCTGCTCCTTACCCAAAGACTCCAACAGGTCGATGTTGTCGATGCTGAGCAAACCGCGGTCAGCCACCACGATCACGCGGGTCAGCTTGAAGCGCTCGAGGAGTCGCTCGATCATCGGTGCCAACGTGGTGGTCTCGGCGACATTGCCCTCAAACACTTCGTGCGCGATGGGCAGGCCATCGGCGCTTTGCACCACGCCCAGGGCAAACTGCCGGGCAATGCCGCCAATGTCCTTGCTCATGCCGTGGCGGCGCACGTCGCCCTCCACGGCCCCCGTGCCATGAATCCTCACCGTGGTGATGTCGTAGAAGATGACGCTCAGGTCCTGATCGAGTAGAGGGCGGAGCTGGCCGGCGACGGCGCGCTCCACGGCGGCCTTGTTGTCCTCCAACGCGTCCATTGCCCGCAGCAGTTGCTCGTGGTGGATGCCAGTGCTGTCGAAGTCAGGGAGCTGCACACTCTCGCTAAGCCAGTCGAGCACGCCTTGCTTGCTGCTCGGATCGGCGAGGCGATTGAAGACCATGGCGCGGATCAGCGCCTCGGCATCGAACTGTCGCCGAGAAGAGCGCAGGGCGCGCCGCAGCGCGTCACCCAGTCCCAGTTCCTGCCAAAGCTGATGCAGCGCCCAGACATCGCCGTAGCTTCGGGCGCTCTCGAAGACCGGCGCGTCGGGCATGGACTCGGGGCGACCGACGGCACGCTGCAGGCCGTGAATCAGCGGTTCGAGGTCCTTCGCATCCAACTGGTCGATACGGCCGAGGTTGGCGACCACGCGCTGCTTGACCTTGCCGCGCTCGTCGCGGAAGCCCTCGACGAGCTGGAGGTACTGGCGCGGGCCGGACTTCGTGATACGCGTGTACATGGCATAACTGTAAGCGCTTTAGAACCTTCCTGGCAAGCATGTAGCCCACTAGGCGTGACACAACACCGATCGCCCGTAGCCGCAGGTGGAATTACAGGGAAATCAATACCTTAGCTTGTCGAGACAGGGCGCAATCCGGTGTGAAGTGTGGAACTTGGGAGTGCCAGGGCTACCAGAGTGTTGTCACTGATCAACCGATCCACGGGCCGGGCCAAGAGGTGCTGGTTGAGGCGCAGATACCAGAGAAACAGAAAGGAGCCCGTGCGCTTGTTACCGTC
>CAZTYV010000367.1:0-2042 GCA_964617675.1 uncultured Halochromatium sp.
AACCCGCCGCATACTGCGCCTTGCACAGTCCTTGACGAAGTTGCTCAGTTCGACGGCGCAGTATGCGGTCGGGTTGAGCCGATTGTTCGGTGGTCTACGACTTTTGATCCTCGCTCTTCCTGCCTAGCTTGAAGATCTGCCACCATCTCAGCCAGGCTGTAATGGTGTTTTTTAGCGTAAGCGTCTCGATTCTTCCAGACTTCAGCGATGATTTCGTCTTGATACATTGCATTATTCCTCGGGTAGCAACTCGAGAGGAGTACAGATTTCTGGGTATGAATAACCCGCTTTCTCACAGATCGAGCGAATAATAGGCTTCTTAGTTGCATTGTCGATGTGTCGGCAATTCCACGTAAGAAGGTAGTCGATATTGTGAACAGCAGCAACGGCGACATGCAGGGCATCTGCTTCAGCCTGTGGAGGAACCCCTCCTTCTGCTATCAAGCGTTCCGCAAATTCCTGAACTTCTCTATCTATTCTGAGCTCAGGGACGTCTTCGATTGCTCTGAGTCGCCTTTTCGCCGCTTCAGCATTTCCCGCTGACGCTTCGGTCAGCGTTAACTCCGACGTGAACAAGTCATATCTGGAACGCGCTTCATCCCACCATTGCCCTGTGATCTGTTGCCAAGCTGCAGCCCTGACGTCTCTGCTAGGCCTCGCAGTGAGATAACTGGGAATCGACGTTTCGATATAGACCTTTTTCTTCATGCTCGGACAGGTTCTTAAGAGCTTGCGCCGTGGCTGCAGTTTTCACCGAACGTGTTCTAGATTGCATTGAGGTAGCTGTGCGCTAGACTGATTGCAAGCGAGATCAATAGTAGACCGCCTATGCCGGGCGTCAAGGTTCCCGTGCGACACTGCGAGGACAGCGCTCCTTCGAGCTGGGACCGATACGTTGCGCTCCTTAGCCGAACTCTATACCCGAGCAGGCACAGCAGTGGTACGTCCGTTGAGTTGAGATGCTAGTCGAGTCGGTCCTGACGATGTCTTTGCATGATCTAACAAGCGATCGGGTTACCGAGTATCTGCGTGCGCTCCCCATGCGCTTAGACCCCGCCACTTGGCAAATGCGTCCGGCGGTCGATGCCCTCGGTTTTTTGCTGGTCGACCTATTAGGAGCCTAAGCGCGCAATGGCGTCGATTGGGGCTATTGGCTCGAGGCTCAATCTTCACTCGGCGATTCACACCCGACAATCGCCCGTGACGTTGCGGCTTCTATTCGATGAGCTGTCGGGAACCTTTGCCTTCTGGCGCGCTGGCGGCGTGCTCGCTAGCACCCGCGGGCCGGCGCGCTACGCGTAGCGGCGAACCTCACCTGCCCCGTCAACGTTCTCGACACAACGGCCGCAGAGCTCGGGGTGCTCGGCGTGGCCGCCGACGTCACCGCGGCGGTGCCAGCAGCGCGCGCATTTCGGGTGCGTGCTGGGGCGGATGCGCACCGCAAGGCCATCGAGATCGCTGTCCTCGGCATCTTCGGGCCGGTCCGCCAGGGCGTGCACCCGCGCCTCGGAGGTGATCAGCACGAAGCGCAGCTCCTCGCCGAGACGGCTCAGGGGCTCGAGGAGCGCCGGAGCGCAGTAGAGGTCGATCTCGGCGTCGAGCCCGGCGCCGATCTGCCCGGCGTTGCGCGCGGCCTCGAGCTGGCGACCGATGGCGGTGCGCACCGCGAGCACTTGGCTCCAGAAGGCGCGATCAAACGCATCGCCGGCATCGAGCGCGAACAGGCCGTCGTACCAGTGCGCGGTGAAGACGGTCTCGTCGCGCGCACCCGGGAGGTGGCGCCAGATCTCATCGGCGGTGAAGCTCAGGATCGGGGCCAGCCAGCGGCTCATCGCCTCGATGATGTGGTACATCGCGCTCTGGCAGGAGCGCCGCGGCAGGCTGTCGGCGCCGGTGGTGTACTGGCGGTCTTTGATCACGTCCAGGTAGAAGCCGCCCATATCCACCACGCAAAAGTTGTGCAACCGGTGGTAGATCAGGTGGAACTGATAGTCCTGGTAGGCGGCGATGATCTCCTGCTGCAGCTGCAGCGCACGATCCAC
>CAZTYV010000368.1:0-2041 GCA_964617675.1 uncultured Halochromatium sp.
CGGTTGATGCGCTCGAAGAGCGGCGGGAAGAAGCCGTTCTGGGCCAGTGCCAGCGCCAAGCGCCCCATGGAGCCGACCGAGACGAGTCCCCCGCCCATGGGTGCGACCACCGCGCCGACATTGAGCAGGCTGACCAGCCAGAGGATGCCGACGGCCGTGGCCAAGCCGCTCAGCGGACCAAAATCACCGCCGATGTGCAGGGTCTTCCAGCCGCCCTCGAGATCGCCTGGGCTAAGCGCCCCAAGGAAGGCCAGCTGAACCAGCGCGTAGACGACGAAACAGATCAGGATCGTCAACAAGATCGCGGTGGGGACCGTAAACTGCGGATTCTTCGCCTCGCCCGCCAGATCGATGGTGTGCCGGAAGCCGATGAACGCGAAGATGATGCCGCCGCTGGCGATGGAGGCGAGGATCCCCTCGGTCCCCATCGCGAAGAAGCCGCCACCGGCTTGCAGATTCGAGACCTCGAAGCTGTCAAACAGCAGCACCAGGGCGACGGTGACCGGAACCACGAGCTTGAGCCAGGTGATCGAGGCATTGATGCGTGCAAAGAAGCGCACGCCGAAGATGTTGATGACGGTGAACAGGAGCAGCATCGCGGCTGCAGTGCCCATGCCGAGCAGGCTCAGATGCCCGGGTGTTGCGCTCTGATAGAGCCAGGGCAGGTGCGGCGCCAGGTAGCGAAGCATGGCCTCGACCTCGATCGGCGCGGTGGTGTTGTAGCCCACCCAGGCGCTCCAGCCCATGGCCATGCTTACCACGTTGCCATGGCTGAACTGCGGGATGCGCGCGATGCCGCCGGGAACCGGCAGCATCGCGGCGATCTCGGCGAAGGTCATGGCTAGAAGGCCGATGGCCAGCCCGCCAAGGAGCCAGGCCAACAGCGCCGCCGGCCCGGCGAGCTGGCTCGCGAGCAGCGGCGCGAACAGCCAGCCCGAGCCGAGTACGCCGCTGACGCCGATAAAGGTCAGACTGAGAAGCCCGATCTCGCGGCGCATCCGGCCGCCGCCCGATGGCTGTGCGAGGTCTTGTTGTGTCATTGCATCGATCCTCAGCGCCGCCGGGTTCCGCCGAACAGTGAGCCCATGACCCCGCGCACGATCTGCCGGCCGATCTGGGTGCCGAGCGAGCGCATGGCACTGGTCGCCAAGGCCTCGACTGGGGTCTGCCGGCTGCCGCGGCTCGGTGTTCGCGTGTGCTGTCGTGCCGGCGTGACCGGCGTCGACTCGGCGGCGACCACGGCCTGCTCGGTCATCAGCTTGAGCGTCTCATAGGCCGACTCGCGATCGAGTGTCTTCTCGTAGACACCGGCGACCAACGAGCCCGCGATGAGCGCGCGGCGCTGTGCCTCGCTGATCGGGCCGAGCTGGCTGCCCGGCGGGGCGACCTTGATGCGCTCGACGATACTCGGGATGCCGTCCAGATCGAGCGTCGAGGCCAGCGCCTCGCCGACGCCGAGCGCGGTGATCGCGGTCTCGGTATCGAGCTTGGGATTGGTGCGAAAGGTCTGCGCGGCGGCGCGCACCGCCTTCTGATCGCGCGGGGTGAAGGCGCGCAGCGCATGCTGGACCCGATTGCCGAGCTGCCCGAGCACGTCATCGGGGACGTCCATCGGGCTCTGGGTGACGAAGTAGACGCCAACGCCCTTGGAGCGGATCAGCCGCACCACCTGCTCGACCTTGTCGACCAGGACCTTGGGTGCATCGTCGAACAGCAGATGCGCCTCGTCGAAGAAGAACACCAGCTTTGGCTGCTCGGGATCGCCGACCTCGGGCAGCTGCTCGAACAGCTCCGAGAGGAGCCAGAGCAGGAAGGTCGCGTAGAGGGTGCGGTTGTGGATCAGCTTGTCGGCGGCCAGCACATTGATGATGCCGTCGCCATTGATGTCGGTCTGCATCAGGTCCGCGAGGTCCAGCGCGGGCTCGCCGAACAGCAGATTGCCGCCCTGGTCCTCGAGTTTGAGGAGCCGGCGCTGGATGGCGCCCACCGATGCCGCCGAGACGTTGCCGAAGGTGGTGCGCAGCGAGGCCGCGTTCTCGGC
>CAZTYV010000369.1:0-366 GCA_964617675.1 uncultured Halochromatium sp.
GGGGCGCAAGCCTATATTCGTGGCTCTTTCATTGATGGTGCGCTCTACTTGCCGAGTGGCACGCACCGCGTTGTCCCCGGCGAGGCCGTGATGCTGGCGGAGCGCACATGATGCAGGGCCTCTCGACCCTCACCTGGCGAGAGCCGAGGCTTACTGTTCTTGCGCTGCTCGTCATTGTTGTGGCTGGCGTCTCTGCACTCTTCTCCATTGGCCGGCAGGAAGATCCTACGATCACCAACATCTTTGCCACGGTGACAACCCTCTATCCCGGCGCTGACCCGGCACGGGTCGAGGCTCTGGTGAGCGTCAAGATTGAGGAGGCACTCCGCCAGATTGCCGAGGTCAATGTTATTGAGAGTACGTCAA
>CAZTYV010000369.1:376-820 GCA_964617675.1 uncultured Halochromatium sp.
GTTGAGCTTGTAGAGACCATCGCGGACGCCCGGGTCGATCAAGTCTGGTCCGAGATCCGTGACGCGTTATCAGATACCGCACCGTCGTTGCCTCTGGGCGCGGGCGTGCCAGAACTTGAGACCGACGATGCGGGTGCCTTCGGGGCCATCGTCGCGCTGACGCCAGCGCGCGATAACGTGCCGTTGGCGCTCGTCGGGCGATATGGAGAGGCGCTCGTCAACCGTCTGCGAAACGTGCCTGGCACAAAGCTGGTCAAAGCTTATGGACTACCAGAAGAGGAGATAACT
This sequence comes from uncultured Halochromatium sp., assembly GCA_964617675.1. Taxonomy (GTDB): domain Bacteria; phylum Pseudomonadota; class Gammaproteobacteria; order Chromatiales; family Chromatiaceae; genus Lamprobacter. The sequence continues at coordinate 665 of CAZTYV010000369.1, forward strand.
GTTACGCTTGACGCCACACGAACAGCAGCGCTCGGTCTTACCGCAGATCAAGTGGCGCGCGCGATAGAGGCTGCCGACGCTAAGCTCCAGGCGGGCGCAGTCACCGGATCCTCGAACGATCTCGTGGTAGAGGTCGCGGGTGCGATCGATAGCCTT
>CAZTYV010000369.1:830-1290 GCA_964617675.1 uncultured Halochromatium sp.
CGCCCGCCTTTGCGCCGACCTGCGCCTCGTAGAGCTTGGGGATTTCGAGGCGGATCTACCGCATGGCATGAACCTCGCCCTTGTCTTCGATCAATCGGCGTACACTGCCAAGCGGCTGGCCAACGTCGGCACGAACATGGCGCTCGGCGTGAGCTTAGTGGTCGTCGTCCTTCTGGTGACACTGGGATTCCGCGCTGCTTTGATCGTGGCCGCGATCTTGCCGGTGGTAAGCTTCGCGAGCCTTGCCACGATGAATGCCATCGGCCTGCCCATCCACCAAATGAGCGTAACAGGCATGATCGTGGCTTTGGGGCTTCTAGTAGATGCAGCGATCGTTATGACCGATGAGATTGGGCGGCATCTCCGCGCAGGGGTAACCCGCATACGCGCCGTAGCAGACAGCGTCTCACGACTCGCCATGCCACTCTTCGCCTCGACTGCGACGACCTGCTTGAGCTTT
>CAZTYV010000369.1:1425-1997 GCA_964617675.1 uncultured Halochromatium sp.
ATCAGCTGGTCGGTACGGAACCCTGTCCGGTCCATCGCACTCGCGCTCGTCCTCCCGCTGCTCGGCTTCGCCAGCCTTCCGCTCCTAACAGCGCAGTTCTTTCCCGGCGTAGACCGCGACCAGTTCACCATCGAGTTGGATATGGCTCCCGGCACGGCGCTTCAGGCTACCGAGGACACCGTCAGGAGACTCGATGCGGCACTGAATAAAATGCCTGAAATCGAATCTGTTACATGGGTCATCGGCCGCTCTGCGCCACCCTTTTACTACAATATCGTCGCTGACCGAGATGGCGCGCCGGCTTTTGCTCATGCGCTCGTCAGTACCACCTCGGCTGAGGCGACCGAAACCGTGCTACCCGAGCTTCAGCGCCACCTCCCGGCTCTCGCTCCAGAGGCGCAGGTTCTTGTCCGCGGCTTGGTGCAGGGGCCGCCCGTCAAAGCTCCAGTGGAACTTCGAATCGTTGGCCCGGATATCGAGGTCTTGCGCGAGAATGGTGCGCGGCTCCGGGCACTAGTGGCGGGTGAGGACGCAGTAACGCTCGCCCGTACATCCATCACCGAGGGCGCACC
>CAZTYV010000370.1:0-112 GCA_964617675.1 uncultured Halochromatium sp.
GCACTGGTGGTCTTGCCCGAGCCCTGCAGGCCGGCGAGCAGGATCACCGCAGGCGGCTGTTGGCGCAGATCGAGGCCCTCGTTGGCCTCGCCCATGAGGCTGACCAGCTCGT
>CAZTYV010000370.1:122-1991 GCA_964617675.1 uncultured Halochromatium sp.
GGTAGATGTCGCAGCTCACCACCATCACACTCTTCTTTTGGCGCTCCTTGAGATAGCGCGCGAGCTTGGCGGCACTGGTGGTCTTGCCCGAGCCCTGCAGGCCGGCGAGCAGGATGACCGCAGGCGGCTGTTGGCGAAGATCGAGTCCCTCGTTGGCCTCGCCCATGAGGCTGACCAGCTCGTCGTTGACGATCTTGATCAGCACCTGCCCCGGGGTCAGGCTCTTGGTGACCTCGGCGCCGAGCGCCTTCTCGCGCACCCGCTCGATGAAGCCACGCGTCACCGGCAGGGCGACATCGGCCTCGAGCAGGGCCATGCGCACCTCGCGCAAGGTCTCCTTGATGTTGTCCTCGGTGAGTCGGGCCTGGCCGCGCAGACCCTTGAGCACCTCGCCGAAGCGATCCTGAAGATTGTCGAACATGGTCTCTCTCGTGGTTTGTTAACCTACGTCAAGGCAGCGCGATTGCGTGGCCACAAAGCCGTTGCAGGCGCGCTGGCGTGCGTTTGCAGTCCGTCTTGCTTATGCGATGATCGCAGACTATGAACAATGTCGTCATCTCGGTCGCAACCCTGATCGCCTACTTTGGCTCGGCCACGCTCATCGGCTGGCGTCTGTTCACGCATCAGCCGGACTCGAGCACCGCGCGGCTGCGCGGCGTCACGCTCGGGCTCGCCTACGCTGGGCTGACGCTGCACACCTGGTTGCTCTACATCGTCATCTTCAGTCATGAATCCCTGAACCTGGCCTTCTTCAATGCCCTCTCCTTGGCCGCTTGGACGGTGGTCGCCTCGCTGCTGCTCTCGAGCCTGAACAAGCCGATCGAGAACCTGGGGCTGGTGGTGCTGCCACTGGCGGCGGTTGCGGTGCTGCTCGACATGCTCTACCCGAGCACGCCCTTCCTCGGCGAGAGCACGAGCTGGGTGCTGAAGCTGCACGTGCTGCTCTCGATGCTGGCCTATAGCCTGCTGACCCTGGCGAGCGTCCAGGCGGTGCTGCTCTGGGTGCAGGATTCGTATCTGCGCGGGCGCAAGCCCGGGGGCTTCGTGCGCGCGCTCCCACCGCTGATGACGATGGAAGCCCTGATGTTCGAGATGATCGGCATCGGCTTCATCCTGCTGACCCTGGCGCTGCTGAGTGGCTTCGCCTTCTTAGACGACATGTTCGCGCAGCATCTGGTCCACAAGACCGTGCTCTCGGTGGTTGCCTGGCTGGTGTTCGGTGGGCTCCTGCTCGGGCGCCGGCTCTGGGGTTGGCGCGGCCGCAAGGCGATCTCCTGGACCCTGACCGGTTTCGGCATCCTGATCCTCGCCTACTTCGGCTCCAAGCTGGTGCTCGAGCTGATCCTGCAGCAGCCGGCCTGAGGCGCGCTCAGGCCTGAGTCTCCCCATCGCTGCTTCTCCAGCCGCCGCATGGCCTTGCGCTCTTGGCTGGGGAAGCGCGACGACTGATGACCGCGGACGACCTGCTCGCCTGGGGCTTCGGGGAGATCGAGATCGATCTCGGCCTGCTGTTTGGGCCTGCTGTTTGGGATTGTCGCCTGACCTCGGCGCGGAACCGCATCACCTCCATCGCCGGCGCGCGAATCGTCCTGCTTAGGGCGTCCGCGCGCCGCCCTCAGCCGCGCGCTCGAGTGGCCAGCCCCAGATGCGGCAGGTCTTCCGGACGGTCGATATCGCGCAGACCGGCAAGCTCCGTCCAGGCGAGTCCGGCGCCTCGCAGCCGCTCGCGGGTGATGGCTGCAACCTGGTCGGTCCCCCAGGCCATCGGGGCGAAGAGCGACGGCAGCGCCGCGACCGCATCACGCCGCAGCCCCAGCAGCACATAGCCGCCGTCGGCGGCGGGACCGAGGACCGCCGGCCGCTCGGCGA
>CAZTYV010000371.1:0-587 GCA_964617675.1 uncultured Halochromatium sp.
CACGAGACCGATTGCCTGATCGCGATCGGCGCGCGCTTCGATGATCGCGTCACCGGCAAGATCGAGCACTTCTGCCCGCATGCCGAGATCATCCACGTCGACGTCGATCCCTCGTCGATCTCCAAGAATGTAAAGGTGCAGGTGCCGATCGTCGGCCCGGTCGGCAGTGTCGTCACCGACATGCTCAGCATCCTGCGCGAGAGCGGTGGACGCCCGGATCAGGCCGCGCTTGCGACCTGGTGGGAACAGATCGACGCCTGGCGCGGCATCGACTGCATGCGCTACGACCGCTCGAGCCCGATGATCAAGCCGCAGTTCGCGGTCGAGACCCTGTACAAGGTCACCAACGGCGAGCTGTACCTGACCTCGGATGTCGGCCAGCACCAGATGTTCGCGGCCCAGTTCTACCCGTTCGACAAGCCGCGGCGTTGGATCAACTCTGGCGGTCTCGGCACCATGGGCTTCGGGCTGCCCTCGGCGATGGGCGTGCAGCTCGCGCATCCAGACGCCCAGGTGGCCTGTATCTCCGGCGAGGCCAGCATCCTGATGTGTATCCAGGAGCTGGCCACCTGCAAGCAGTACAGTCT
>CAZTYV010000371.1:610-1956 GCA_964617675.1 uncultured Halochromatium sp.
CCATGTCGGCATGCGCGTTGAAAAGCCCGATCAGCTCGAGTCGGCGATGCGCGAGGCCTTCGCGATGAAGGACCGCTTCGTCTTCCTCGATGTGATCGTCGATCCCTCCGAGAACGTCTATCCGATGATCTGCGCGGGCAAGGGCCATCACGAGATGGAGCTCCCGCCGACCATGTCCGAGCGGGAGCTGGCCTAGGGCCGGAAAACAGCATGAGACACATCATTTCGATGCTGGTCGAGAACGAGTCAGGCGCGCTCTCGCGCATTGCCGGCCTGTTCTCGGCCCGCGGCTATAACATCGAATCCCTCACCGTCGCGGCCACCGACGAGCCTTCGCTCTCGCGCATGACCCTGGTCACACGCGGCAACGACGACATCGTCGAGCAGATCAAGAAGCAGCTCAACAAGCTCATCGATGTGGTCAAGCTCCAGGACCTCTCTGAGGGCGAGCACATCGAGCGCGAGATGATGCTGATCAAGCTCAAGGCCGCCGGCCCCGACCGTGAAGAGCTCAAGCGCCTGACCGAGATCTTCCGCGCCAAGATCATCGATGTGACCGAGGCCAGCTACATCGTCGAGCTGACCGGCGCCTCGCGCAAGCTCGATGCCTTCATCGAAGCGGTGCCTGAGGGGCTGATCACCGAGGTGGTGCGCTCCGGCCCCACCGGCATCCTGCGCGGCGCCAAGGGCCTCACCCTCTAGCAATCGGGTCGAGCACTGCCCGATCCCGTCAGGCGACTGCCGCCGCGGTCGTCACAACGAACAACAGCCAACACCACGAACAGGACCCGTCATGGCCATCAACGTGTATTACGACAAAGACGCCGACCTCTCGCTGATCCAGGGGAAGAAGGTCGCGATCATCGGCTACGGCTCGCAAGGCCATGCCCACGCCAACAACCTCAAGGACTCGGGCGTCGATGTCGTCGTCGGCCTGCGCTCTGGCTCCAGCTCGGCAGCCAAGGCGGCTGACGCGGGGCTCACCGTGAAGGAGATCCCAGAGGCGGTCAGCGGCGCCGATGTGGTGATGATCCTGGCGCCCGATGAGCATCAGGCGAAGCTCTACCGCGATCAGATCGCGCCGAACATCAAGCAGGGCGCGGCGCTGGCCTTTGCGCACGGCTTCAACATCCACTTCGGCCAGATCGAGCCACGCGCGGATCTGGACGTCATCATGATCGCGCCCAAGGGTCCGGGGCATCTGGTGCGCTCGACCTACACCCAGGGCGGCGGTGTGCCGAGCCTGATCGCGGTGCACCAGGACGCCAGCGGTAAGGCGCGCGATATCGCCATGGCCTACGCCTCGGCCAACGGCGGCGGCCGCGCCGGCATCATCGAGACCAGCT
>CAZTYV010000372.1:0-1946 GCA_964617675.1 uncultured Halochromatium sp.
AGCTTTCTTCGTTGGGGTCGGCGTCGATGAACCAGCAGGCGATGCCTTCGGCGCGGCTCTGTTCAGGAAGTTCGCCACGCGACCGTGTTGCCTCGTGGCGACGCCGGTTGTGAGCGCTCAGCAGAATGGGATCGACCCTATCGGCGCGCGGCAGGATGCGCTTCGTGCCGCACGGCACCACGAAGCCGCCGAACCCGGCGATTGCCGGGTGGTCATCGATGCGCTGAGGGTGTAGCCGCTTTCCCAAGACACTCTTTCGCCGCTTTAGCCAGAGCCGCTCTAGCTCGACGCACGCTATCCCCATCCGTTCTCCGTCCCCTCCCCTCTGCGGCGATCCTGTGCGTCGCGCCGCAATTCACCCTAGCGCTCGATTCTACGCAGGTCGCGAACGAGCGAGCACTGACCGATGCCAGCTTTCCGCCAGCGTGGCAGCCGCACCGCTGCCACGCGCTTGACGGCGCACCTCCCGGCAGAGTGTAGACCATCGACGAAGATTGACGATGCGCCCGCGTAACAACAGGGCCAGAAAAGGGGTGTTTTGCGCTAAGCTGTCGCCGTAGCCTCACGGGCAGGTGCGGAGAATCAGCCCCCCCCTGCGGCGGGTCGAGGAACCGAATCTCTCGCAGCGCGGCGTGCAGCGCGCGGTCGGTGTCCGCCTCCGTAAGAACCGCCATCGCCCATGGCCTTTTCGAGCAGTTTGAGTCCGCGCGCGTACTGGCCTTGGCCGCGCTCGGCCCGGGCGCGGAAATGCGCATCGGCGTCGGCTTCAGCGACCAGTTGGCTGGCCAGGCTGTTGAACACGGCGTCGATACTCTGGCGGCGGTCGGTGCTGACGGGTAGCGTCACGATGAGCGAAGTCATGCGGTCAGCTCCTTGAGGCATTCCTCGGGATACGTAGGGTCAACGCGGGAAAGCGCAGCTCCATGCACGCGAGGTCGCGACGGTTGCGGGTGACGATGGCCTCGGCGCGGCCGGCCACCACCAGTTCTGCCAGATGGTTGTCGCCTTCATCGGCGGGATTGGGTCGCCAGCTGAAATAGACCGGCGTCTACGCGCAGTTAAACAGGAAGATGTCGAGCAAGTCCTCGCGCTCGCTGGCATCGGGGCGAGCACGGGCATACAAGGCCTCGCCGCTGAGGATGACCTCGATGTTGTTGATGCGCGCCATGCGCCGCCCGCGTCGGTCGTCGATCAACAGATAGCTCGCCTGCAACTGGCGATACAACAGCATCGCCTCGGTTTCGCCAGGGCCCGAGAAGCCATCGAGCAGAACAGGGTGCTCAGGATCGAGCGCCCGCACACGCCCCTGCAGATAGACCCGCAACTGCTCGGCTTCGGGCTTGTTGCCGACCACCGCCTCGCGATAGACCGCTGCTGGCACGACCACCGTGCCGAACAGCTGATCAAGGAACGACAGGGCATCGCAACTTGCCAATGCCACCAACGCCGAGCAGTCAGCGACCAGAATCATGCACTGGGCCTGGAGGCCAACTGCATCTCGTGCAGGAGCTCATCCCGGGAGGTGTCGATGACCTCGATCCGCTCGTCCTTGCACAGGCTCATGAAGCCATAGATATCCAAGCCTGCCAGTTCGGCCGCCTTGGCCAGGGAGACGCGCCCCGCTTTGAACAAGGCCAGGGCGTAGGCGGAGCGCATCTCTTTGGCAATGGTTTGCTCGCTCTGCATCTCGACGAAATCGTTGGGAAGCTCGATGGCGATTTGCATCGTTTATCCTCCAGTCAAGTTGGTCAGCATCGCTGGATGCGGCACGGCCTTTTGCCCATGGTCCCCGCTACAGCTCGTAGTCGATCAACAGTGCCTCGCGTCGTAACGCCTCATCGTCGCACTCGTTGGCCCAGACCTTGAGCAGTCCGCGAAGCGCGGTGCTATCGCGTTTGTCGTGGCTGCTGAGATAGTTGCGCGAGGCGACGATACCGCCATCCCGA
>CAZTYV010000373.1:0-1944 GCA_964617675.1 uncultured Halochromatium sp.
TGATCGAGGCGATCGCCCGCCAGACGAATCTCCTGGCGCTGAACGCCACCATCGAGGCGGCACGCGCGGGCGAGGCCGGGCGGGGCTTCGCCGTGGTCGCCGCCGAGGTGAAGGGGCTGGCGGGGCAGACGTCCGAGGCGACCGGTCGGATCGCCGCCCAGGCCCCCTGCGCCGTGCTCGCCGTACGCGGCTAGCCCGTCTTCGACTATTCGCGCCCATTTTTCACGTAACCCTTTGTTTGGCTGTCGCCACATGAGCCAAGGTCGGCACTACAAGACGCTTAGTGGAGGCGGGCTTCCAGGGTGGCGGTGATCCTCGGTGGCGGTTGCGCGGGCAGTTGCAGGTGCAGGCGATCGAGCAGCAGTTGCTGGTCGGGCTCCGGCTCGGTGTAGCGGCTCAAGACCAGGGTGCGTCCGTCGGTGGTGGGCAGATGGACATCGACCATCTGGATGGCGGCGAACTTCTCCAAGGCGGAGCGCGGGGTCAGGCCCGGTGCGAGGGGCCTCAGACGGGCCTTCAGGGTGACCTGGAGACAATAGGCCAGGAAGGCCACAAAGATATGCGCTTCGATCCGGCGCTCCAGTTGGTGGTAGATGGGACGAATACTCAGGTCGCTCTTGAGCTCTTTGAACGCCTGCTCGACTTCCGTGAGTTGGGTATACCAGATCCAGAGTTGGACGGGATCGTCGCTGGTGAGGTTGGAGCGCAGGAGATAGCGGCCCTCACGCCGGCGGGCTTGGCGGAGTTTCTTGCGATTGAGGCGAAAGGTGAAGGTGGCGGTGGTGACGGGCTCATCGGGCGCGGGCAGCTGGATGCGTACCAACCCATAGGCCCGTCCGGCGGCTTTCTTGGCGGCGCCGAGTTTCAGCAAGAGGTCGTCGCGGCTGAGGGTTTGGCGTTGCAACGCGTGCAAACGTTTCCATAACCGCTTCAGCCGCCGTTGGCGCATGGCCCGTTCTTTGTCTTGGCGCCCGGCACTCAGGGCCAGGACGTACAACTCGCCGTCTTGGTCTAGGAGCTTGACCGTGACCTGGTCACGCACCGTCGCCCAGGGCTTGGTTAAGAAGGACTTTTCCAGCTTGGTTAAGCGGCCTTTGGGGGTGCCGACCAGATAGTGCACCGGTGGGTCTGACGCGCGCATCAGGGCCAGGGTTTCTTCGGTCGGAATGCCACGATCCATCACCCAGATGCGCTCCGCCTTGCCGTATTGCGCCTCGATCTTGGCGAGGAAATCCGTGAGAGTCTGCTTGTCGAGGGTATTGCCTGCGAGCACCTCGTAGGCCAGCGGAAAACCGTCCGGAGTGACGATCAGGGCGATGACGACCTGCACGCAATCGGGACGTTTATCACGGCTGTAGCCGAATTTTCGCTTTCCGTGCTCCGGCGGTTCGCATTCAAAATAGGTACTGGTCAGATCGTACAACAGGATGTCGAAGTGAGCATTGAAGAGGTCCCGCCAGCGTTCCTGCAGGTAGGAGAAGAGCGCCTGCTTATGCTCCACCAGATGATCGAGACAGCGATAGAGGGTGTGGCCGTGGGCGATGGCAAAGTCCTCGCCGAGTAGGTCACCCATCGCACTGTGATCGAACCAGTGGCGGTGCAGACGCCATTCGCTCCCCGGGTCGATCAGACGGTAGGCGACCAGCGTCTTGAGGACATTCAGCCAGCGGGTGCCCTTACGACTGGGCGGTAGTCGCGGCTGCCAGAAGGTGTCCAGTTGCAGCAGGTCCCACAGTGCGCAGGCCAGCCAACAGGCGCCCCATTGGCGCGGGCGGCGCAGTTGCAGCCCGCTCAGCTTGACCTGCACCACCGCGCAGGCGAGCTCGGGCGCCGGGCGGTCTTCCGGGAACAGGGCCATCTGGGCCGAGGCGCCCCGGTCTTCGTCAAACACCTCGATGGAGCGGCACCACGCCGCCCGCTGGGCGTCGTTGATCTCCCCCAGAT
>CAZTYV010000374.1:0-1929 GCA_964617675.1 uncultured Halochromatium sp.
GATGATGGTAGAAATCGTTGAACGCGGCCTCCTGCGCGGGTGCGATGCGTAGCGAGACCAACATCAGTAATCGTTTGCTCATGGGCCCTCCCGAGGGTAGGAGCACGAGTCTAACCCAGAAGACCTGTCGCCACCCCGCGCCCAAGACCTGAAAGCCAGGTGGTTTTGGGCCGCGACCAGGCCTGGCCTCGCCGGCCGGCGCGCGCGTCAGCCCGCCATCAGCAGCACGGCGACCAGCAACAGCACGGCCTCGGTCAGCTCGACCAGGGCGCCGGCGGTATCACCGGTAAAGCCGCCGAGACGCTCCAGGACGCTGCGCCGCCAGGCGGTCAGCAGGATCGCGGCCAAGGCCAGGAGGACTAGCCCCAGCAGCCAGCGGCCGGTAAGCGCGAACAGGAGCGCTGTCAACGCGCCGACCAGGATCAGCACCCGGCGAGCCGCCGAACGAGGAAGGCCTTCTCGCAGCGCGGCCCCTAGCCCGTCGGGCCGCGCCGAGGCCGTGGTCAGCGGCAACGCCAGGAGCTGAGCGCGGGCGACGGCCGGTGTCAGCAACAGGGTCAAGGCCCCGGCCGCGCTGAACGGCAGCGACGCAAGTGCGGCGAACTTGGCCAGCAGGATCAGCACCAAGGCCACCACGCCCATCGATCCGGTCAGCGGGTCCTTTAGGATCTGGAGCGTGCGCTCACGACTGCCGAGGCCGCCGACCCAGGCATCGGCGCAGTCGGCGAGCCCATCGAGATGCAGGCCGCCGGTGATCCAGACCCAGAGCCCGAGCAAGACCGCGGCGACAGCGAGATTCGCGGCCTCACCGGGGAGCCCAGCCATGCCGAGCCACATCAGCATCAGCGCCGCGCCAAGGCTGAGCCCAACCAGCGGGTAGCAGAGCGCCGAGCGCCCGAGCACGGATGGACTCGCCGCCAGCGGGCTCGCATCACCCGCGACGGGCAGCGGCAGCCGGGTCAGAAAGCGGAAGGCGACCAGACAAGGGCGCAGCCGAGGCAATGCGGAGATCAACCGAGTCGCCCCTCACCGATGCCAACAGGCGCACCCAAGGGCAAAGGACGCATCAAACGCTTGATCACCAGGTCCACCCGCCGCGGCAGCCGAGACGCTCGGCCTAGGCGCGCGCGGAGCGCCAGCGCTGAGCCCAGGTGACCACGGCCACGGCGGCCGCGCCCGCCAGGACGCCGACTAGACCATTGATCAACAGCGGCGTCAGCGCGCCCAGCATGCCACCGAAGCCCTCCGCAAGATGCTCCAGCCCGTGATGCAGGGCCGGGATACCATGCACCAGGATACCGCCGCCGACCAGGAACATGGCGATCATCCCGAGCACCGATAAGGTCTTCATCAGATAGGGCGCGACGAACAGGATGGCGCGGCCGAGCGCGCGCTTAGCGCGTTCCGCGGCACCCTCGCCCTCGGTCTCGGTGAGCGCGATGCCGGCATCATCGAGCTTGACGATCCCGGCGACCAGCCCGTAGACACCCACCGTCATCAGCAACGCGATCCCCGAGAGCACCAACACGCGCGTGAGCAAGGGCGCGCCGGCCACGGTCCCGAGCGTGATCGCGACGATCTCGGCGGAGAGGATGAAGTCGGTGCGGATCGCGCCCTTAATCTTGTCCTTCTCCAGGGTCTTCATGTCGACCTCGGGGTTCGCTAGGGCCTCGGCGATCTCCTCTTGGTGCGCCTGCTCCGCCTCGGCGTCCTGGAGGTACTTGTGCGCAAGCTTCTCGAAGCCCTCGTAGCAGAGAAACAGGCCGCCGGCCATCAACAGCGGCGTGATCGCCCAAGGCGCAATGGCGCTGATCAGCAGCGCCGCCGGCACCAGGATCAGCTTGTTGACGAGTGAGCCCTTGAAGACCGCCCAGACCACCGGCAGCTCGCGCTCGGCGCGCACGCCGGTAACCTGCTGCGCGTTCAGCG
>CAZTYV010000375.1:0-1917 GCA_964617675.1 uncultured Halochromatium sp.
GCTCGGTGATCCTGGGCATCGGCGACGCGGACTGGGTCGAGGCCAAGGCGCGGATCGACCGCGCGATTCGCGGTGGCTAGGCCCAGCATTCGGCGCGGGCGCCCTCACTCCATCATGTCGATTTCGACCCCTTGCGCCTGCAGCTCGGCGGTTCGGCCCTGCAAGAAGCGCTGAAAGCTCGGCTCGTCCTCGTAGGCGCCACTGGCCACGTAATCCATCGCGCCCTTGATGTGGAAGGCCTTCAGATAGGCCTCGGTGCGGAAGACCTCGTTGCCGTCGGCGTCGAAGAAGACGAGGCTTGGCGTGTAGAGGATGCCGAGCTCATTTGACCACTCGCGTGTCGGTAGCTCGCGCCCGTCCGGGGTCTGGATCGGGTCGGCGGAGAAGGCGTTGACCACGGCGGCATCGAAGCCGGCAAGCGACTCGGCGACGGCATCGCGCTGCAGGATATCCTGGTGCAGCTCGTCGCAGGCCGCGCAGACCGGCTGCTCGAAGAACAGCAGCAATGGCCGATTCGAGCGCGCCCTCTGCTCGGCTAAGCGCAGCGGAGCATTGAGGAAACCAGGCTCCTGATGCAGCTCGCCGCTTGCGGCGGCGGGCTGCTGGCGCCGGTAGAACTCGGGAAAGGTCTCGCCGGCCTGCTCGCGCTTGAGGGCGACATAGCGCAGCCCCTGATGGAATTGATGCGGCGGGTAGTAGCCGTCGATACGAAGCACGGTGTCACCGCCCTCGTCGAACAGCAGCATGGTCGGGGTGTACTGCACGCCGAGCGCGGCGGCGAATTGCTTCTCGGTGGTCGGCTCACCCTCGAGGTCGGTCACCTCGCGATCGCCCCAGATGTTGATCGCGACCAGGTCGAAGCCCTCTTGCGCGGTCGCGGCGATCTCGCGGTCGCCGAAGTTCTCTTGCAGCAGCTTCTCGCAGTAGGGGCAGCCGTCCTGGTAGAAATAGAGGATCAGGCGCTTGTCGTCCGCCGCCGCCTCGGCGACATCCTCGCCGATATCCAGGAATGAGCGCTTGAACCAGCTCGGCTTGGACTGGTAGCCGGGGTTGCTCAGATCGCTCAGCACGGCCTCCTCGCCGGCGCCGTGCACAGACCCCACCGGCCCGACGAGCAGCAGCCCAGCGCAGAGGGAGATTGGGAGCAAAGATCGCCTCATGGTGGTTACCTTCTCGTGATCGCGTGACTGATCGGCTCAGCGCCGGCGCGGCGTGATCTGCACCGGGTGTTGCTTGATATAGGCCTGGTCGAAATCAAGCTCGATCGCGAAGCCACCCTCCTCCTCGCGCAGCTTGACCTGCTTGAGCTCGGGCAGCCGCACCGCAAGCCAGGTGGTCATGGCCGCGACCTTGGCCTCGTTGTTGTCCAGGATCGCACTGGCGAGATTCGCGGCGACGAACTGCGCCTTCTGCGCCGGTGTGGGCATCGGCACCCGCTGGCCGTCGATATCGATCCCCTCGGCGTCCATCTTGCGATCCATCTTGTCGAGGTAGGCCCCTTGGTAATCCGGTAAGGGTTTGCCGCGGTCGTACTCAATCTGCGCGACCCCATTCAGCAGCACGGCCATGGTGGTGGTCATCGGGCTGGCAACCTCCTTCGCGATTCTGCGATCTGTCATCTACAGGCGATCATGGGTCCTGTTAGCCTTGTGCATTAGTTGTCGACAACCTATGTCGACGAAAACATGTCAAAGAGCCCGAAACCTCCTGCTATGGCGAACAAAGCATCAACATCTGGCATCGCGGTCCCAAGTCGGCGACTGAATCGGCTCTGGCACCTCGGCCGCGCGACCACGGATTTCGCCACCGGCATCGGTCTGCGCGGCATGATCGACCTGGCTCGCAGCCGCGAGGGCGATGGCCAGCGCATCCGCCTGAGTCCGGCGGCCACCGAACGACTGACCAACCGCCTGGCCC
>CAZTYV010000376.1:0-1895 GCA_964617675.1 uncultured Halochromatium sp.
CATCGCGAGCATCTGGCTCAGCGCGTCGTCGTCCTCGATGATGAGCAGTTGGCGGGTCATCGGGTCAAGCTCCGGGGTTCAATTCAGTCAGGACCGGTCTGGCCGCCTCGATCTTTCACCGGCGGACGGTGTCTCGAGGCCCCGCGCCGAGCCTGCCGCGGGCGGACCTCGACATCGCTGAGCGGCGTTAGTGGACTGACGAGCGTCGAAGACGACAGCGCGCTATTATCAGCAAAGGCTGTCGGCGCTCGCGATGAAAGGGTCTCCTTCCGACTTGAGTCCGAGGCACACTTCGAGAAACACGCTAAATGATGAGGTTGCGTCTGGTGATCCGATTGAGATCGGCTCTGACAGGGCCTTGCTTGTTGCCAGCTGATGAGCGGGCTCGACGTGCTTGAGGATCATGCTCAAGCCCAGGCGCGTCTGGTGAGCAGCAGCGGTGCGCTCGGCGCGGTGCCCGAGGCCGCGGGCGAGGCCTTTCGTCTTGCGCTGCCGCAGCTCGTGCTCGCGCTGAACGGGCGCGTCCAGCAGCATCCTCGCTATCAGGAATTCCTCGCCGGGAATCCAGCGCCGCTCTTGGCCGACAACCATCGTCATGCCGCCGAGTTCATGGCGGAGGTGTTCTCGACCAGCAACTTCGATCTGCTCGCCGCCAGCCTGCCTTGGGTCTACCGCAGTTACCATGCCCGTGGTGTGCCCTTCGATTATTTTCGCACGGAGATCGGTTTGTGGAAGGCCGTCGTCGCCGAGCAGCTCTCCGCGGAGCACAGCGAACCGCTCCTGGCCGTCTACGATTGGATGCTCGCGCAGCACGAGCGGGTGATCGAGCTTGCGTCGGAGTCCACCACGGATTCTGCGGGCAGCGGGGTTGCCCCGGAATGGCAGGACCTGTTCGCGGCGCTCAGCGAGGCGTTGCTCGCTGGCGACGATGACCGCGTACTCGAGCTCTGTCGGGCGACCCGCGATGCGGGGACCTCGTTGCAGGTACTGCTGCAAGGGCTGGTGTATCCAGTGATGAGGCACGTCGGCCTCCTGTGGGAGAACGGCGAAATCACGGTGGCCGATGAGCACGAGATCACGGCCATCATGAACCGGGTGCTGGCCGCCCTCTATTTCGATCAGCCGTTCCCGCTGCCAGAGCGCGGCGTGGCGCTGGTGGCCGCAAGCGTGAACGAATACCACGAGATGGGCGCCTGGATGGTCGCGACCTGTCTCGAGCTCGATGGCTGGGACGTCGAGTACCTCGGGGCCAACGTGCCCGAGGATGCGCTGTTGGCCAAGGCGCGCGAGCTGCAGCCGCAGATCTTGGCGCTGTCGGTCTCGATGCCGTTCAACCTCGCTGCCGCGCGCAACACCATTGCCGCCTTGCGCGCGCGGCTGCCCGAGGTGCGCGTGATGATCGGCGGGCAGGCCTTTGCGCTGTTGCCGAGCCTGGCCGAGGGCATGGGTGCCGATATCTGTCTGCAAGATTGCCAGGCCGCGGTGGCATGGGCACGCGGGGCCTTCGAATACTGAGTAAGAGATGAGTGCCGGGATGGAACGCGCACAGACGGAGGCCCTTCATCGGGCGTTGAGGGATTTCGCGCTGGTCTCGGGCCATCTGGTCCTGGTGCTGGTCGATGCCGAAGGGCGGGTGCTTGACTACAACAAGGGCTTCGAGATCGTCGTTCGGCCCGCTGGTGATCCGCTCGGACAGCCGTTCTCGGCCTTCTGCACTAGCGCATCGGGGCACCAGCTCGAGCTCGTGCCTGGGCTGCACGATGGCACCCCGGTGCCCTACCTGTTGCACACCTGGAGCGGCCACGAGATCCTGCTCCACGCCTATCCGCACGCTAAGGATCAGGTGCTGCTCATCGGGGCCGCGATCCACCCGGACGAGTCACAGGCGATCCAGC
>CAZTYV010000377.1:0-1891 GCA_964617675.1 uncultured Halochromatium sp.
ATGAGGCCAAGGGTCCATTGGAAGCGCTTGTGAAGCCACGCCTTGATCATCATGTCCCTTCTGGAGGTCCGCAGTGATCCACTGATCTTAATGAGCAGCGACGCGATGAACGAGCCCGATTTCGAGCCCTACGCCGCGACCGACATGCGCCGGGCCTATGAGGCGCTGGCGGCGACCTACGACTCCAACCGCGGCCTCTTCGATATGACGCCCATCTTGGAGGATTTCTTCGCGCGATTGCCCCCGGGTGACGGTGAGCTGCTCGACCTCGGCTGCGGCGCGGGGGAGCCGGTGGCAGAGGCCTTCGTCGAACGGGGATGGTTGGTGATCGGGGTCGATTTCTGCGAGGCCATGCTTGCGCTCGCTCGGCGGCACGTGCCGCACATGCGTCGCATCTGTGCCGACATCCGCGAGGTCGCCTTTGCCCCGGAATCGTTCAGCGCCGTGACCGCCGTCTACAGCCTGTTCCATGTGCCGGCCGACGAGCACCTGAGCCTGTTCCGACGGGCGCAGACCTGGTTACGCCCGGGCGGGCGCTTCCTGTTCACCTACGCAAGCCGTGATTATACGCAAGCTGATGCCTTCGACGGCTGGAAGACCTTCATGGGGCAGCGGCTCTACTACAGCCATCGCACACCGGACACCCTCGCGAGCCAGCTCGAGGCGGCGGGGCTGGAATGTGAGTCCCTACAGGAGCGCGAGATTGGAGGTGAGCGGTTCTTGTGGGTGATCGCGCGTCGGCCGTAGCGGGTGACTCATCGAAACCTCGCCGTGCGCGCGGCCGCAGCCTCGGACGAGCTTTCGGACAAGCTCTGGGACGGGCGCTTGATTAGGTCGCGCATCAGCGCCCGCGCCGAGGCGCTGATGCGTTCTGCCCGTCGATCGGTTTCCCGACCGGCGAGCGGTTACTGCGCGGCTGGGACCAGGTCCCGATAGGCGTGCCAGGTGGCATGGCCGACAAGCGGCATGGCCAACGCGAGACCGACGTAGAAGGTCAGCAGACCGAGCCCGATGAAGAAGACGATCAGCACGGCCCAGAGCGTCATGGGTACCCAGTTCTGGGTCACCGCCTTGACGCTGGTGCGGATCGCGGTGAAGCCGTCGACCTTGCGATCGATCAGCATCGGGACCGAAATGGCGCTGATCGCATAGGCGAGCCACGCCAGCACAAAGCCGACGGT
Organism: uncultured Halochromatium sp.; assembly: GCA_964617675.1. Taxonomy (GTDB): domain Bacteria; phylum Pseudomonadota; class Gammaproteobacteria; order Chromatiales; family Chromatiaceae; genus Lamprobacter. The sequence goes on from CAZTYV010000377.1 coordinate 1,182, forward strand.
GAGGCTGGCGAACGCGAAGGCGTTATTCTGCCCGGAGAGGAACACGGTGCTGAAGAAGTTCTCGAGCGGCGGATGCATGCCGGTGTAGAGCAGGGCGAAGAGCACGAAGTTGGACATCATCCACAGCTGCATGATGATCAGCAGACCGGCCGTGATGACGCCGAGCTGGGCCTGATTGCTGCGCCAGGCCTCGAGTGCACTACAGAACTTGATCGGCTCGTCGCGCTCGAGATGGGCGCTCATCTGATAGAGGCCGAGGCCGATGATCGGCGCGAGCAGGTAGAAGCCGGCGGCCAGGAACGGGACGATGTAGAACATGCCCTCGCCCATGAGCCCGAGTGTCATCAGGCCGCTGATCAACACGATCACGGCCCCATAGGTCAGGCTGAAGCGGCGCGCGCTCATCATGTCGCGCCAGCCCTTCTCGATCCATTCCCAAGGCTGCGACGGGTTGATCTGGTTGACGACGATCTCCTCGGCCTGGACGTCGGCGGCGATGGTGGTCTGTTCCAAGGTGCAATCCTCCGGTGTGATCTTTAGTTCGGTGTTAAGGCTGGGCGGGCGCCGGTAACGCACCTGAGGCGGCGACTGGTTTCCGGCGCTCCGGGCGGCCAGCGGTCCTGGCCGGCGTTCTTGTTGTCGTTGAGTCGATGCGAGCACGCTCGGGCGGGTGACTCGCGCGGCGCGAGGGTTGTTGCCGCGACGAGAGT
>CAZTYV010000378.1:0-1890 GCA_964617675.1 uncultured Halochromatium sp.
GCAGGTTGCCGCCGCGGTCGATGCGGTAGACGCCGCTGGAGGTGCTCACCAGCAGGGTGTTATCAGACAGTTCGAAAACGCCGCGATAGTCGGAGAGCCCCGCCGGGGCGTAGTGGCCGATCTTGCCGCCGCTGGCGTCCAGCTCGACTATGCCCATCTCGCTCCCCTCGTGGTTGGCGATGAGATAACCGCCGCTCAGGCTGGGGGCGATCTGTTCGGGAAATCCGTCGATGCTGGCGAAGATGCCCAAAAAAGTCCCACTGGCGTCGTAACGGTGGATGGCGTCGCTGTCGGCTCCGCTGACCAGCAGATCGCTGCCAGCGAGGTGGATATCGAACGGGCTGGCCAGCCCGCCCCCACCGCTTGGGACCCGGTTGCCAAGGTAGTTGCCGCCGGCGTCGAACTCGGCGACGGTGTCGTGATTCGCGCCGCTGGCGACGCTGACCAGCAGATTGCCGTTGGCGGCGAAGGCAATGCCGCGGATGTTGTCGAGAATGGCGTTATCGACACCCCCGGCGGGGGCGAAGATACCCATCGAATTGCCCTCCCGGTCGTATTGCCGCACCACGTCTTCGATCTGATCGGCGACCAGCAGGCTTTCGCCGTCGGGGCTGACAAGCACTTCAATAGGGGTGCGCAGACGATCAGGATCGGCGGGGATGTAGTCCGCATCCAGCAACGCGCCGCTGACCGCATCGAAGGCCATGATCCGCTCGCCGGCGGAGTCGGGGATCAGCAGCAGACCGGTGGCGGGCGGGTTGGCGAGCATGCGCGTGGAAGATGCCGCGACCGGCTTTTGCGCCGGCTCTTCTCCGCTGCGCTCATCGGCCCAGGCGGGGGGAAGGAGCAGGAATATGCTTATGACAAATGGGTAGATTGAGCGCATGGGAGATCCCTTTTGTTGGAAAGTGCTATCAATGTTTTGTATGGTCTGTTTGCACCGGTTGGGCAAGGCCCCAATCGGCGGAGCGCGAGGCTTGACTCGCACTGGCCTGCACTGGCGCGTCAAGCCGCGCGCTCCGCACTTTGCCTGAGCCGGTCGCGGGTTGCACCCGCGACCGGAACGTTTGATTGCCTCGCCCCAGAGTTCAATCTGCCTCCTGTGGCTGAAGCACCGAACTGCGTCCAGGGCGAGCGACGACGGTGGTGGAGGGGATGCCGTAGTCACCGGCATGGAAGGTGGCACCGGCCTCGACGCGAAAGCCGTCACCGAGCACGATCTCGGGCGCGGAGTAGGTGACGTTGCTGTTGGTCGTGGCGATCACTTCTGTGTGGGCGGTGATGCGTTGGCCAGCGGCGCAGACGATGGTGCCTTGAAGCTGTTCGTCGACGTAGGTGGTGTTGGTCACCAGCACATCGTCGCCAAAGCAGCTGTCGGTCTCGTGGATGACGACATCACTATCCGTGGCCTGGTTGTTGCCGCTGTCGATCTCGACGATATCGATGGCGTTGCTGACTTGCGCACCTAGCTCAACGGTTGCCCCAAGATAATCAAGCGGCAGGGTTGCGCCGAGGGTATAGGTCGCCCGTCCGTCGACCGGCAGATTGATGGTATCGCTGATGTCGCCGCTGCCCTGGAGGGTGCAACTTGCGCCGTTGGTCGCGCTGCAACTCCAGTTCCAGCTGAGCCCGCTCGCCAGGGTTGCGTTGAGCAGTGCGCCCGTGACATCGCTGGGACCGGGATTGCTCACCGTCAGGGTGTAGTTGAGCGACTGCCCGATGACAACCTGGCTCAGGCCGTTGCTCAGGGTCAGGCCCAGATCCGCCGCTTCATCGACGCTGTGGCTGACCGATGAGGAGACGCTGGGTGCGTTGATGCCGTCGCCGGAGTAGCTGGCGGTGAGGCTCGTGGTTCCGCTGATGAAGAAGGCCAGGGTGCACCGACCACCG
>CAZTYV010000379.1:0-1881 GCA_964617675.1 uncultured Halochromatium sp.
CACGATGCCCTTGGAGATGTTGTTGGCCGCGTACATGGCCATCATCTCGCCGGAGACGACGATGTAGATCTCCTGGGCCTTGTTCTCGCGGATCGGCATTGCAAAGCCGCCGCAGACCACGTCGCCGAGCACGTCATAGAAGACGAAATCCAGGTCCTCGTCGTAGGCGCCTTCCTCTTCCAGGAAGTTGATGGCCGTGATGACGCCGCGTCCGGCGCAGCCCACACCAGGCTCCGGACCGCCCGACTCGACGCACTTGATCCCGGCATAACCGACGCGCAGCACATCCTCCAGCTCCAAGTCCTCAACCGAGCCGGCATCGGCGGCCAGATGCATAATGGTCTCCTGCGCCTTGGCATGCAGGATCAGTCGGGTGGAGTCGGCCTTCGGGTCGCAGCCGACGATCATGACCTTCTTGCCGAGCTCCGCGAGGCCGGCGACCAGATTCTGGGTGGTGGTGGACTTGCCGATTCCGCCTTTGCCGTAGATGGCGCATTGACGCAGTGCCATGAGAGTCTCCCGGTTGGATGCCCTGTCGGGCGATGGACAAAAGGTTTGCTCAACTCGGGAAAGCAGGTCTCGTGCCAAGTGCTGCGTATCGTATCAGCCTGTTGAAATCGCAAGAAAAAAGGTTTCTGACGTCAAGCCTTGGGCTTGGTAGCATAGGCAACAAGGCCCCAGCCTTTGTGTGTCTACCGACAGCCAACGTCCGAACCCCGACATGCCCCTGTCCGAGCTTCAGCCTCCCTCGAATCCGCCGTCATTGCCGGCGAACGCCCGTCTCCCACTGAATCGCTGCAATCTGCCGGCGGTCATCCTGGGTGGACTCACCTATCAGGCGCACCCGGTGGCGCTCGAGATCGATGGCATCCGCGCCTTCCACCAAGACCTGTTCCGGCTACTGGCGCCGATCGACCATGCGCGCGAGCGGGCCGAGCGCTTCGTCGACTACATGGCCGCGCACTTCTGCTTGGATGATCTCGAGGCAGCCGGCCTAGCCAAGGAGCGGGTGAAGAAGTACCGGCGCAATGCCAATTACCTGCGCATGGTGCGCGGCTGGGCGTTCGACGCCGATGGGCGTGAAGGCGCCGTGCTCAAGCACTGGGTCGAGACCCGATTCGGGCTGCTCGCGCGTCACCATGGCGGGCCGCTCGATGGCGACAACGATGCCTATCAGCGCTACCTGGCCCAGGGTGCCCAGGGGCTTTATGCGACCAACGCCCTCGAGGCCCAGCTCGACCTGCTCTACACCTACTGCCAGTACGAGCTCGTGCGCCAGCATCCCGAGGAGACGCACCTGCGGCTGTATCGCGGCATCAACCGAATCGGCGAGCATGAGGTGCTCGATGCTGATGCCGAGATCGGCGCCATGTCTGGCGCTGGAGTCGCGCGCGCGGGGCTCGGCGGGTGGCGGCGGGTGCTGCTCAACAACCTCAATAGCTTCACCGGCGATCGTGAGCGGGCCTGTGAGTTCGGCGACTACATCCTCGAGGTCGAGGTGCCGCTGCCGAAGGTGTTCTTCTACAACAGCCTGCTCCCCGGGATGCTCAAGGGCGAGGAAGAGTGGGTCGTGATCGGCGGCGTGTACGAGGTCAGGATGAGCTGCCTGTGACAGGCGCTGGTGAGCACGGCGTTGGGGTTGCGAGATTGCCGCACAGCTTGTGCTCGACCAGCTGTATGGTCATTTCAACAGTCGCGCGACAGCATCCGGCAAGCCTGTTCCCTTATCTGTTGCCTCATGGCTCCCTATCGCCGGTTTGGGGCGCGGAAGCGTTCGGCTGGCTAGGGCGCCCTAGCCGCCGCTGATCTGGAGCATCTCGGCCGCATGCGCGCGGGTGGTCTCGGTGATCTCGGTGCCGCCGAGCATGCGGGCGACCTCAT
>CAZTYV010000380.1:0-1253 GCA_964617675.1 uncultured Halochromatium sp.
ACGGCAGCGCTGCGCGAGAGCAGCCGCTGCTCCAACGGTCGATAGAGCCGGTAGGCCAGGGCCAGCCGACGGTCGAGACGCGAGGCGACCAGGTCCGCGTGCCAATGCACCACCCAGGGCAAGCGCCGCGCGCTCGGCAACATGAGTGCCATCAGCGCCGAGCTATTCGGCATGTGCAGGTGCAGGATCGACGGGGCGAGCTCGCGAATCGCGGTCTCGAGCCAGAGCACAAAGCTCGGCGCAACCGGGACATAGAGCAGCCGACCCAGACAAGGCGCGCGATAGATCGGAAAGGGGTCATCAGCAGCGGGGCGCACGCGATGCCAACCAGGACGCTCGTGATGCACTAGCGCCGCCGCTGCAATCCCGGCCGCGCGTTGCGCCTGCAGCAGGTCCCAGAGGAAATGCTCCATGCCGCCGGCGAAGGGCGGCAGGAACTTCCCCACATGGAGGACGCGCGGTCTTGGGGGCGAGGCGCCGGCCTCCAGCGGCATGGCGGATCGAGCCGGCGGGCTCATTCGTGCCGCGGCTCAGGCCCCTGCGCGCGCACCTTCGCCAGCTCCGCTTCCAGGATCGCCATGCGCTGTGCCAAGCGCCGAATCTTGCGCTCCTGGCGCGAGCGCTCCAGGTCCATGGTGAGCATCTTGACCAACAGGAACGAGAAGCCGAGCACCACCGCCAGGATCGGTGCGTAGGCCACGCCCAGTTGCCGTGCTAGCACATCGAAGAGCTGCGGGAAGAAACCGGTGCCCACGACGACCACGGCCACAGTCACCCACCAGAGCGCGTAGGGTCCGTGCAGGTGGGAGCGGCGCACCAGCCAGAGGATGGTGCTGGCTAGCACGAGGCCGATGGCGAGTGAGGTCCACTGATAGGTCATGCAACTGCTGATGAAGCTCGATCCGTCTCAACGCGTTATCCTAACAGTCGCTGGACCGGGCGGCGATTGTCGTTCGCCTTCAAGTGTGGTTGCGGCTGTCCGGTTGGCGCAGTTGTCGTGATGGGAGGGGCCGTTGTCTGAAGCACAGAAACCAGCGTTCACATGGCCGCATCGTGAGTCGCTGTTCCTGGTTGCCGGGTTGCTCGCGATGGCAGCCCTTGCCCTTGGGCTCTGCCTCTACGGTCAGCTTGCGGCCTCGAGTGCGCAGCGCCAGATCGCCGGCGCCGAGCTAGAGCTCAAGCAAGGGACCGGCGAGGTCAGCGACGATGCGTTCGAAGTCAGGGCGCCCGCCGTGCGCGACAGCGTGCTGGTC
>CAZTYV010000380.1:1279-1848 GCA_964617675.1 uncultured Halochromatium sp.
GCAGTCGTACCGCCCGACGGCGACCGAGCGGGCTGCAGGGCAAGCCGACCTGAGCGAACAGCCGAGCTGGTCTGGTCAGATCGGCCGCATCGGTCTACTCATCCAAGGGCCGCTACCAGGGCCGGTTCGGATCGAGTCGCTCGGTTTGGCGCCGGCCCGCGGCGGCTGCGTGACCTTGCTTGAGGGGCTGCGCTCCAGCTGGTCCTACCGCGAGCCCTGGAGCCAGCGCTCGATCAACGCCAGCATGGGTCTGGAGCCACGGCCCTTCGGCCTTTCGGCCGTGCTAGCCGTCACGCTGTGGGTCGTCCTCGCGATCCTCATCCACCAGCTGCTCTGCCGCCGCTGCAGCGCTCGGGCGCGAATCATCAGCGCGCTCTTCTTCCTGCTGCTCGGCTGGCTCGCGCTGGACCTTCGCTGGCAGGGACAGCTCTGGGCGCGTCTCGCTCATACCCAAGAGACCTACGCGGCGTTGGATCAGGAGGCGCGCTGGCGCGCCGGGGAGAACGGCGCCTTGTTCGCTCTGGTGGAGAGGCTTCGAGCCGAGCTGCCCGCGGAGCCGGCGCGGGTAC
>CAZTYV010000381.1:0-629 GCA_964617675.1 uncultured Halochromatium sp.
GCGGTCGAGCCACGAAAGGCCTGATCGCTCTCCGGCAGATCATAGCCGAGCAGGTAGCGCTTCTTGGCGATGACGGTGCCAGGCGGCTTCTCGCTCAGCGCATTCTTGTCGGTCTCGCCGAGCGGGCGCTCCTGGAACAGGAAGCCGTGATCGGCGGTGATCAGCACATGGTTGCCGTTGAGGCTGTTGACGATCTTGGCGGTCAGGTCAGCCAGCTCGTCGATCGCCTGGCGCACGGCATGGAAGGTTTCGCCCTCAGTGCCGGCCTTGTCGCCAATCGCATCGACACGGTCATGGTAGATATAGACCACCCGATAGGGTCTGACGAAGGCGCGGCCCTCGTCCTTCTTCATCGCCATGAAGGGATCGGCCTTGATCGCGACGCCCTCAACTGCTTCCAGCACCTTGGCGCGCCGATCGAGCGAGCCGCAGGGTAGCCCATCGATGCGCAGTGCCCCGCTCGCGTCGTAGTCGAGCTGGTGGTGCGGCAGCAGCGCGGCCATGCCGAGGCCGGTGTAGGACGGCAGCACGCCGAGCTGCACGCCAAGCTTGGCCGCGAAGCGGTAGCGGCCGTTGAGCCGGGCGGTTAGCTCTTGGGCCGCCTCGTAGCGGAAGGCGTCGCTGATGAT
>CAZTYV010000381.1:646-1821 GCA_964617675.1 uncultured Halochromatium sp.
CGCCGATCCTGCCCCTTGGCGAGGATCGGCGCGACCTCGCGGGCGAAGAACTGCTGCTGATTGGCCAGGTCGGGCAGCCGCCAGTCCGCCAGCAGACCCTGGGCCAGGTGCCGGTTCCAGCGCAACGCCAGCTCGGCCAGAAAGCCGTTGCCGTAGGTCTGCTCGACCCGCTCGCGCAGCGCCTTCAGGATGTCCCAGCCGCGCGCCTCGGCGGCATCGGCGCACTCGCAGAAGTGCCGGTAGTGCTGATCGAACCGATACAACCGCTCGGTGTAGGCGCTGAAGAGGGCCTGGGCGTCGGCGGGCTCCGGGATCAACTGCTCGGCATTGTGCAGCGAGAACAGGTCGGCGGCGGTCTCGAGCGCCTGATAGACCGCGTGCAGGGCTTGGCGCGGGGCTGCCTCGGTGTCGGCCCGCTGGGTCGAGGCCCAGTAGCCGTCCTGGCGCTGCGAGGCGATCGTGCGAATGGCCTCAGCATCGATGCGCTCCGCCGTCTCCAGCACCCGGTCGCGCAGGCGGCCGGCGATGGCCTGCTCGACGCGCAGGAAGGTCTTGGCCTCCTGCAGCGCGGTCAGCTCTAGGCCGCTGATCTGCTGATCGAGCTTGATCGCCTCGGCCACTGCGGCGGAGAGGCGCTCGTAGGAGGGGCTGCGGGCGCTGCTGTCGCGCCACTGCGCCAGGCAGACCACCGCATTGGCGACCCCGCGCTTGGGCAGCACCAGGTGCGCCAGGCCCGCAGGCACGGCGCTGCCGAGGGCGTTGGCCAGGTCGGAGACCATGAGGCGGATCAGCAGGCCCTTGAGCGTCGGGGCCTCGTCGCGCCAGCCGAAGTGCTCCTCCACCAACTGCCAGAAGGCCTCTTCGACAGCGTACTTGTCCAGGTCTGGCCAGAGCAGCGGCGGCTCGTCGAGCTGGCCATCGGGGATGCCATCGAGCAGCGTGATCAGCAGGGTGAAGAACTCGGGATGATCGGCCTTGATCAGCACCGCGATCAGCTTGCGGTCGAGGTCGATGGCGCTGTCGTCCGGGGCGATCAGCCGCTTCAGCCGCTCCAGACGCTCGCGGCTGGCGAAGAAGCGCGCGCGCTCGGCCAGGTGGCTGCGCAGCGATTGCGTGGTCAGGCCCAGGTCGGACAGCAGCATCGAGGCCCGGTCGGCGCTGAAGCTGCCGCTGTA
>CAZTYV010000382.1:0-1769 GCA_964617675.1 uncultured Halochromatium sp.
ATCGATGCGATGCGATGGGCTGTCAGACCAAGATCGTCGAGCAGATCATCGGTGTAGTTCCGGCAATGGTGCGTGCCACTGGCGCATCAACCGGCAAAGCTTGACGATAGGAGAGCTGAAGGCGGATCAGTGACGCAGATGAGCCCGCCAGCATTTTCTGCGGGACACGGCGCCTCATTTCCGGTACAACGTCGCGCATGGAAGCCAGATTGAGCGAAAAACGCTACAGCGGGCGCGTCTTCGACGCCGCCGCGCTCGAGCAGATCCGCGCCATCCTGCACGCGCATGCCGGGGCCAGCCGCCAGCAGCTGAGCTACCGGGTGTGCGAAGCGCTCGACTGGCGCAAGCCCGACGGCAGTCTGAAGGACATGAGCTGTCGGGTCGCGCTGCTGGGGCTGTATCGCGACGGGCTCATCGAACTGCCGCCCCCGCGGCGGCGCTTTGAGCCGCAGCGCGCCTATGCTCGGCGCACGCCGCAAGGCGAGCCTGGACTGGCACTCGACGCCCCACTGAGCACGCTCGGGTCAGTGCGTCTGGAGTTGGTCGAGCGGCCTCGCAGTGGCTTATGGAACGAGCTCATCGACCGCTACCATTACCTCGGCTACAAGCCGCTGCCGGGCGCGCAGCTGCGCTACTTCGCCTATGCCGGTGAGCACCTGGTGGCCGTGCTCGGCTTCGGTGCCGCGGCCTGGCAGACCGCCCCGCGTGATCAGTGGATCGGCTGGAGCAGTGAACAACGCCAGCGCCACTTGAGCGCGGTGGTCAACAACGCGCGCTTCCTCATCCTGCCCTGGATTCGCGTGCCGTCACTGGCGAGCAAGCTGCTGGGGCTCGCGGCGCGCACGCTGCCCGGGCACTGGCAGGCGCGTTACGGCTATCGCCCTTATCTGCTGGAGACCTTCGTCGAGGCAGAACGTTTCCGCGGCACCTGCTACCGAGCGGCGAACTGGCTCTGCGTGGGTGAAACCCAGGGCCGCGGCAAGCTCGGTGATCACCGCCTTGGCCAGGTACCGGTGAAGACGGTGTGGCTCTACCCACTGACGCCTGATTGTCGGCAACGCCTATGCCAGTAGACGAGCCACAGTCCGAGCCTGAGCCACTCGCGGCCGAGGAGGTCGAGCGGCTGATTGCGCTGGCCGAGCAAGGACAGCTCGAGGCCGCCGATCAGCAGCGCATCGCCCCCTTGTTGCGCACCCTGCTGTGGCTTGAGCACGCCCTGCTCGAGACCCGCATCAGTCTGGCGACGCTCAAACGCTTGCTGTTCGGCAAACCGACCGAGAAGACCCCGCGCAAGCCACCCGCTGAGCCGCCTGAGGCGCCGGCGGATGCCACGAGCGACAACGGCGCCGAGGCAGCGAGCACAACCGAGCCGGCGAACGACACCCAGGACGCAACGGCGGATGGCGAGACGCCGAACGAGACCCCAGCGCCGAGTCCCCCCGAGCCGCCAGAGACACCCCGCGCACCGGGCCATGGTCGTTTGGGGGCCGCCGATTACCCCGGCGCTGAGGTCCAGCGCTGTGATCACGATCACCTGAATCCCGGCGACCTCTGCCCGGACTGCGCGCGTGGCCGCTTGTACGCCATGCCACCGCTGGTGCGCCTGCGCTTTCGCGGTCAGCCCCTGGTGGCGGTGACCCGCTATGAGCTCGAGCGCCTGCGCTGCAGTGCTTGTGGCGCGCTGTTCGTCGCCCATCTGCCACCCGAGGTCAGCCCCGAGCGCTATGACACCGGCCTGAAGGTGATCCTGGCGATGGCACACTACCATC
>CAZTYV010000383.1:0-1754 GCA_964617675.1 uncultured Halochromatium sp.
GGATCGCCACCAGTGGATTGTATCCGCGGTAGGCCATGGTCTGGAGGTAGCTGGAGATGCGGCAGTAGGCCTCGGCATACTGACGGGTGCGGAAGCAGCCGGAGACCTTCTGTTTGACCTTGCTCATGCGCAAGTCACGCTCGGCGCGGTTGTTGGTAAAGGCCACCTCGGGACGCTTGGCGAACAACAGCACCGCCGTCTCGTAGCGCTCGAAGCGTTCCCAGAGGTTATGCGCATCAGACTTGGCCACCCGACCGCGTTTTCCATCCTGGCGCGCAGGGATGGGCGGCAACGCCTTCGCCCCACGGGCGAGGATGACGCGATAGCGCTTGGTCAGCTTCAGGTAGCCATCCTCCGAGAGGCACTTGTGCGGGCTGTTGGCCACCTGTTTGCGGGTCTCCAGTAGCAAGCGCTTCATGCTCGCCGCCCAGCGATAACCATGGGCCTCGATGACAAAGGTCAGCTCGCGCAACAGATGCGAGCCGCAGAGCCCATGACCGCAGTGCGCATAGGACAGGTAGGAGGCCCAACAGTCATGGATGATGACGCCGCCATAGCGGGGAATAATGTTGATCGCCTCGATCGCCTCAAGTCCGCGTTTGCGGTGGAGAACCTTCAGGGTGATCTCCCCGCTGGCATAGACGTGAATCCAATGGTTGGTGCGATCGACCCGCAAGGAGGTCTCATCGACATGGACGGCCGGCTGCTTGAGCAACGCCGCGATGGCCTCCTGCTCCCAGCGCTCGAGAGCCCGATGCAGCTGCATGACATACCCCAGCAGGGTCGCTTCTGACACCACGCGATCGATCAGGCTGTTGAGCAGCTGCTGCACCCGTTTGAGCGAGACCATCTGCGCCACCAGCAGGTTCAGCACATACGCACGCAGGCCCAAGCCGTATTGCAGGGGTCCGGCGAGATGGGATGGAAACGCCGCCTTGGTGCGCGCGCCACAGCGCGGGCAGTCCTTGATCTCGGCATCGACATGATCGACCACCTTCTCAAAGACAATGTCGATGACGGTGCGCCGCTCATGGCCCTGACAGGAGGTCTGGCTTAAATCCTCCTCGCAGTGCGCACAGTGCTCAAGCGCGATGGTGGTGACGGTCTCGATCGTGCGGGTGTTGTCGCTGCGGTTGTGCGTGTGCTTGCCGCCTTTGGCCCGGGTGCGCCGCTCGGGGGTGGTTGGGTCCTCGCCGTCTTGACCCGTCTGCGAGGGCGGCAACCCCGAGTTGCGGCTGGTCTTGGTGGTGGTCTTCTCCATGAACACCGCCATCAGCAACTCAAAGAGCATCAGCAGGGCCTCAAACAGCGCACGCAGTTCCGCGCTCACTTGACCCTCGGCGCAGTGCTGCTCGAAGCGTGCTTTCAGGGTGGCGAAGTCCTGGCGCAAGGAGGCCTTGTTGACGCTGGCCATCGGGATTGCGCGCGCTCAGACGCGCTCGGCCTCGACCGCCATCAGGGCGGCCAGCACCGCCAGGCGCTCGGGCGGGGGCATGGCGTGATAACGGCGCGCCCAGCTCTCGGCCTTGCGCTTGATACGCTGGCGATCGGTGAAGTTCTTCCCCGCGTAGCGCGCCCAGTGCAAACGCTCGGGGGTGAAGTTGAACCACAGCTTCTCGGTGCGCACGCCGGCCTGGTTCATGACCTGAAGCTCCACCGCCTGCCACTCGCTCAACGCCTCGTCATAGAGCGCGCACGGATAGCCGGAGAGGATGACCGCACAGGGCAGGCCTTTGAGCAAGGCCAGCAGGTCA
>CAZTYV010000384.1:0-1746 GCA_964617675.1 uncultured Halochromatium sp.
CTCATTCGCTCCCTTCCATTCGGCCCATTCCCTGTCGTCTGACTGATCTTCCCCCTCTAAACCGACCACTGAGGTGCCGGCAAGCCAGTAGTGGTGCGGCCTGAAGGGGATTGCTGGATCTGGCGGTGTAGCCATGTATAATGCGAGTCTATTGATCTAGGTCATTTTTTAGGATGGCGACGTATTGTATATGTGTAGCCATGTACATCGACACGGTCCCCAATCGCAAGTCGCCCCCCGCCATTCTGCTGCGCGAGTCCTATCGCGAGCAGGGCAAGGTGAAGAAACGCACCCTGGCCAATCTCAGCAAGCTCCCGGCAGAGATCATCGCACTGATCCGTCAGGCCCTGGCCGGCCCGGTGCAGTTGGTCGGAGAGACCCTCTCAGGGACCATTTTCGGCGTCTTGTTCGTGCTCAATGCGCTGGCGCAGCAATGCGGCTTGGCGCGTGCGCTGGGGGGGTCGCGCATGGCCGCACTGACGCTGTTTCTGGTCCTCGCCCGGGTGGCCCACCAGGGCTCGCGCCTCTCGGCCACGCGCTGGGCACGCGACCATGCGCTCGAGGCGGTCCTCGGGCTGGGTACCTTCGATGAGGAGGATCTCTACGCGGCGCTCGATTGGGCCGCCGAGCAGCAGGCGACGATCGAGCAGCGGCTGTATCGTGACTACGTCAAGCGTTGCGGTCAGCCGCCCGCGTTGGTGCTCTATGACGTGACCTCCTCCTACTTCGAGGGCGAGCACAATGAGCTGGGCGCGTATGGCTACAACCGTGACGGCAAGCGGGGTAAGAAGCAGATCGTCATCGGCCTGTTGACGGGGTGCGACGGGGAGCCGCTGAGTATCGAGGTCTTCAAGGGCAATACCACCGATCCCGAAACCGTTGGGGAACAAGTCGCAAAGCTCGCCAGCCGCTTTGCGGTCAAGGAAGTGGTCTTGGTCGGCGATCGCGGCATGATCAAGGCCAAGGGGAAAGTGGCGTTGCAGCAGGCACAGTTCCGCTACATCAGCGCCTTGACCGGCCCGCAGGTGCGCAAGCTGATCAACGACCAGGTTATCCAACCGGGCCTGTTCGATGAGCAGGTGGTGGAGGTCACCCGGGGTGACAAGCGCCTGGTGCTGCGCCGCGACCCGGCCACCCAGCGCAAGGAGAGCCATCGCCGCGACGATAAGCTGCGCCGCCTCAGCGAGCGGGTGGGCGAACGCAATGCCTTCGTCGCGCAATCGCCACGGGCGCAGCCGCAGGCGGGATTGCGACAGCTCCAGCAATGGGCCAGTCGCCATAAGCTTACCGCGTTCGTCGAATTGACCCTGAACCACCGCGAGATCCAGTTGCGCGTCGACGAGCCGGCGAAAGCCGAGGCCGCCCTGTTGGACGGCTGTTATTGTATCGAGACGGACGTGCCCGCCGAGCATTTGAGCACGCAGGACGTGCATGACCGCTATAAGGATCTGCAGGACGTCGAGCGCAACTTCCGCCGGCTGAAGACCGCCTTCCTGGAAGTACGTCCGATCTTCGTGCGCAAAGAACAGCGCACGCGCGGACATGTCTTTATCGCCATGCTGGCGCTGAAAGTCCTGCGCCTGATGGAGCGCCGCTTGAACGCGGCATTCGCGACCACCGATACCAACCCGGAGGCGGAAACCCCCGAGAGTGCCTTGGCCGCGCTGTCGCGCTTGTGTCTGCAGCACTATACGGTTGGTGATCAACAGATCGTTGGCCTGCCGCGTGCGGATGCGCGCCAACAGA
>CAZTYV010000385.1:0-1744 GCA_964617675.1 uncultured Halochromatium sp.
CGAGCTCTGGTGCGGTTCGCCCCAGGCGCATCAGTCGGGCGACGCGCCAGGCGACAATCATGAACAGCACCAGCGCCTTCTCCAGTCGCTCGAGGGTGGACAGTTGCAGCGCCTCGACTCGACAGCCCTGCTTCAACACCAAGAAAAATGTATGGTCCGCCCCGGTGGTGCAAGTGCCACTCGTGTCATGGTGAGAACAGACTGCGTCAATGTATCCGGCCTCGGATTGGTCGATCACGCAGGATCGCCGGGCCTCGATGGAAATCCGCGCCACACGCTCCTGAATAAGCGAATGACCTCCAGTTGGGGCCGTTTTTTTGATCAGGCTCACGCATGGCCGCTTGACTGTCTCCGCCATCACTCAGGTGCGCTTGCAGTCACTCGGAGGGATGCTCGGTTAAGGCGACGTGAGATGCGCGGCGCTCATCTGCGTCTCGCGTGTGTGCCATGGCTGGCGATTCGCACCGGACGCCTCTCCATCAGCCCGTCACCTGCGCGGGTGCAAACGGCTCTCGGCGTTGCAGGACCGCGCAGACGATGCGCGCGAGTTTGTTCGCCAGTGCCACGACAGCGACATTGGCGTGCTTACGCGCGGTGATCCGTTCGACCCAGCGGCGCAGCCCATCGTCAGCCGCCCGCTTGTCGGCCACGCGCAGCACCGCGCGGGCGCCATGGATCAGCATCATGCGCAAGTGGCGATTGCCATGCGTGCTGATGCCGAGCAGCCGGGTCTTGCCGCCGGTGCTGTGCTGACGCGGCACCAACCCAAGCCAGGCGGCGAGATCCCGGCCCCGGCGAAACTGGCTGGCGTCTCCAATCCCGGCGAGCAGTGCCGTGCCGTTGATCGCACCGATGCCAGGAATCGTCAGCAGCAGCTGCATCAGCGGGTCTTCGCGCGCGAAGGCGCTGAGCTCTGCGTTCAGCCCCTCGATGCGCGCATCCAGGCGCTTGAGATCCGCATAGAGGTCATGGATCAGTGCCCGCAGGCGATCGGGCAGGCCGTTGTCTGGGTCTTCGAGTACCTCGGGCAAACCCGCACGCAGTCGGCTCAGGTTCTTGGGCAGGACAATGCCGAACTCCAGCAGCATCGCGCGGATGCGATTGCCCAGCGCGGTGCGCTCGCCGATCCAACCGCTGCGCTGGCGGTGCAACAACTGCAGGGTCTGGCGCTCCTCGGGCTTGATCGCCACGGCGCGTTCACGCACCGTCGGGCGGCTGGCCGCCTCGGCGATCGCCTCGGCGTCAACCGTGTCGTTCTTCTGCGATTTCACATAGGGTTTGACGTACTGTGCCGGCAGCAGCAGCGGCGCATGACCCAAGCGCGTCGCCTTGCGCGCCAGGTGATGCGCGCCGGGGCAGGCTTCCATCGCAACGGTCGCCGCTGGTGTGTTGGCCAGAAACCGCATCACGGCGCTGCGCGAGTAGGCGCGGCGGCGCTCAACGTGGCCGTTGGCGTCCAGGACGCAGACATGAAACGTCAACTTGCCCAGGTCGATACCGATGATCGTCTCAGCCATGGAATCAGTCCTCCGCATCGGGTGCTGGTTGCGGACCCCTTCAGGGTAAACAAGGAGGGGCGGACCATTCCATTATTGCGCCAGGCAAAGCCTGGAAGAGGAGGAAGAAAGCGCATGGAACATAAGCAATCGGAAACCTCTTATCGCGACCCGTCGGGTGCAAGTCCCGAAGCGGTAAGGATTGGCCATCCACCGGAACCGAGTGTTGCGTGGTGCGAGGGCGACCT
>CAZTYV010000386.1:0-1737 GCA_964617675.1 uncultured Halochromatium sp.
CCGCAAAGAGCTGCGGGCTGCCGTATTGATCCGCCCGTATCCGAACCGATGGCGCAGGCCGCGAGGTCAAATGCGACGGAGGCCGCAGCACCGGACGATGACCCACCCGGCACGGACCCCTCGTCGTTGACGCAGGGCGGCGTTGCGGTGACGGGGTTGTCGGCCTTGCACAGGACCTCGAGGCGCACGGTGGCTCGCGTCATCCCGCAGAAGAGCACCTGCAGGTCCTGCACCAGTCGGTCGGGCCGCGGGTCGACGTCGACCAGGATCACTGCTGGGGCCTGTTGCGGCTAACGCATCAGGGCTTGGATGCGCTGCACGGCCTCGATGATGAGACGCGCGCCCGCCTCGGCCTGTTCAACGCTGTGGGTGCGGTCGAAGCTGACCCGGAAAGCGCTATAGAGGGCCTGGTCATTGACCCCCATGGCGCGCAGCACATGCGAGGGCTCGACCGTGCCCGAGCTGCAGGCGGAGCCGGAGGAGATGGCGAGACGCTCGGCAAGCTGGTTGATCAGTGCATCGCTCGGAATGCCGGGGATCGAAAGACCGAGGATGTACGGGGAGCGCGGCGCCTCAGCACCGTGCTGGATCAGCGGGATGTCGCCGGCGGCCAGGGTCTGCAGGAAGCGCTCGCGCACGGCGCTAACCTGGGCGCGGTCGGCGTCACGCTGAGCTGAGGCCTTGGTGAGCGCGCTGGCGAAGCCGACGATCTGGTGCACCGGCAAGGTGCCGGGGCGCAGGCCGTGCTCTTGCTCACCGCCGTGCATCAGCGGGGCGAGACGCAGCTGGCGCCGGTTGCGAACGATCAGGCAGCCGATGCCTTTGGGGCCATGTAGCTTGTGCGCGGAGGCGGTGAGCAGATCGATGGGGACGGCGTCGAGATCGATGGCGAATTTGCCCGCGGCTTGCGCGGCATCGACATGAAACAGCACACCGGCCTCGGCGGCGATCTCGGCGATGGCCTCGATGGGCTGCAGGACACCCGTCTCGTTGTTGGTGTGCATCACCGAGACCAGCAGGGTCTCTGGGCGCAGCGCGGCGGCGATGGCCTCGGGCTGGACGACGCCGTTGGGGTCGGGCCGCACGCGAGTGATCTCGAAGCCTTCGCGCTCGAGCTGCTCGGCGCAGGCGAGGACCGCGCGATGTTCGATGGCGGAGACGACCAGATGCTGACCGCGCTCGGCATGGGCGCGGGCGACCCCCATCAGGGCGAGGTTGTCGGATTCGGTGGCGCCGCTGGTGAAGATCACCTCATCGGGCTCGCAGCCGAAGACATCGGCGATCTGTTCACGGCAGCTCGCGACTCGACGCGCTGCCGCCTGCCCGTAGCCGTGGGCGGCAGCAGAGGGGTTGCCGAGCAGCGACTGGAGCGCATCGGTCATCTCAGCGACCACCTCGGGGTCGATCGGGGTGGTCGAGGCGCTGTCGAAGTACAAGCTGTTCACGGTGTTCTCCGCGTTTGGCCGCCGGTTTTGCCGCTGCTAATGATCGCCAGGCGCACAGCCGTTGTCGAGCTGGAGCGCTCTGACGCTCGCTCAGGCTATGATGAATGCCGGCCTACCTTGCTGGAGCACTGACGGGAGCCTTGGGTCATGAGCGGGACGACAACCCCTGAGCTGCTCGATCCAAAGAACGACTATGTGTTTAAGCGCCTGTTCGGTGAGCACCCGGCGTTGCTGGTCAGCCTGATCAATGACCTGCGCCCGGACCTGCCGGCGCTGCTCGCGCTCGAGGTCC
>CAZTYV010000387.1:0-1736 GCA_964617675.1 uncultured Halochromatium sp.
CCTCGCCCGACCCAGAGGATCTGGCCGCTGGCGGCGAGTAGGTCCAGATCCTCGCTGCGATAGCCGGGCACCCGCGCCGGCAGCAGCACCCGGTCGAGCTGTCGCCAGCTCAGGCTCAGCCCTTCGAGCTGGGTCAGCGCCTCCAGCAATCGCTCAGGACCCTTCCGCCCTTGACCAATGCCGTGCCAGGCCGGCAGGAAACGCCCGAGCGTGGCGCCATCGACCGGTGCCACCTGATCGCGCGCCCGCGCCAAGGTGCGTCGGCGCAGCTGACGCATGACCTCGGCGTCGCACCACTCGGGGCCGGTGCCGCTGGGCCGGATCTCACCATGCACCAGCACACCCTGGGCCTCGAGCAGCCGCAGCACCGGCTCCAGCTGGGCGGCACGCAGGCCGAATCGGCGCGCGGGCTCGGCGGTGGCGAAAGGGCCGTGGGTGCGGGCGTAGCGACGCAGCAGTTGTTCCATCGGCGCCTCGGTGAGACCGATGAACGCATCGGGCTGACCGGGCGGCGGCACGCACCCGAGCGCATCGCGGTAGAGCCCGGCGTCCTCGGCGGCAACCCAGCGCGACTCGCCAGCGATGCGCAGCTGCACGGCACGGCGCTGATCGCGCAGCTGCTGCAGCCACGCCTCGACCACCGAATCGCCAACAGCATCGGTCGCAAGAGGCCCAGCGCTCGGCATCCCGACCCCGCTTGGGTCCATCGACGGTCGCAAGATCTGGTCCCGAGCCGATGACACCTCCGGCGTCGTCGCTGCCGCAGCCGACGCCTGCGACGACCCCCGGCAGCGCTCGGCCAGCTCGGGTGCGGTCAGATCGCCGAGCCGGCGCAGCAGATCGTGCAGCTCATCGGCGTCGCGCGCGCGCCGATCCAGCCCCGGCCCCCGCGCGAACGCCGTTGGCGCGGCCTGGAGACGATCGGCTCGCTCATCGGCGGCAGCCGCCTCGCTTGGGCCCGGGTTGCGCAGGGCCTCCGGTAAGGCGTCAGGATGGGGCTCATGCTCGGCCTCTGCATCGGGGTCGATCTCCGGGTCGATGCCCCCGAGCGGTGCCAGATGTTGCAGCTCGCGCTCCAGCGTCTCCAGCACCTCGGGGTCGATCAGCGCGCGCAGCTCCGCCTCGCCGAGCAGCTCCGCGAGCAGGCCGCGATCGAGCGTCAGCGCCTGCGCGCGGCGCTCGGCAATCGGTGCATCCTGCTCGTAGATGTAGGCGGCGACATAGGCGAAGACCAGCGAGCGTGCGAACGGCGAGGCCGCGCGGGTCTCGACCTCGTGCACGCGGATGGCGCGCGAGCGGATGGCACTCAAGACCTCTTTGAGCCCCGGCAGGTCGAAGACATCGCTGAGCGCCTGGCGGTAGGTCTCGAGCACGATCGGGAAGGCCGGATAGCGCCGCACCACGGCCAGCAGGTTCTGCGCCTTCAGCCGCTGCGCCCAGAGTGGCTGGCGGCCCTTGGCCGAGCGTCGCGGCAGCAGCAGGGCGCGGCCGGCGTTCTCGCGAAACAGGCTGGCGAAGAGCGCGGTGTCGGCGAGCTGCTCGGTGACGCGCTCCTCGATCTCGTCGGGGTCCGGCAGCAGCTCGGTCAGATCGGGCAGCTCATCGCCATCGGCCAACCGCAGCACGATGCCGTCATCGGTGTACATCACCTGGATCTCGAAGCCCTCGCGGCGCTCAAGGCGCCATTGCAGGGCCATGGCCCAGGGGGCGTGGATGCGGGCGCCGAATGGGGTCAG
>CAZTYV010000388.1:0-981 GCA_964617675.1 uncultured Halochromatium sp.
CACGATGGTCAGCCCGAGGATGCGCCCGATGCCGCTGACGGTTTGCAGTGCTCGCCATCTCGGCGTCGCCTTGGTCTGCCGCCAGGCCTCGCCCTCGAGCAGCTCGATCGCGGCCTGCTGGCCGCGCATGGCCAGAACGGTGCTCTGGATCGCCAACGCCAGGTGGGGGTCGGCGACCAGCTCGGCGACCGACTCCGGCGTCAAGCGTCGCACCTCGTTGGCGCTGATGGAGCGCCCGCGGTTGCGCGAGAAGAGGTTGTGCACCGCCAGGATGTTGGCCGTGTGCTGCTGGTACCCGAGCGCTGGCGCCGGCGCAGCAGATCGCGCACCGCCCGCTCGGCCTTGGGGTAGATATAGCCCTCGGGCAGCAGTCCGAGGCGCAGCAGATTGGCCAACCAGGCCGCGTCGGTGTCGTCGTCGCTGTACTTCAGCCCGCTGTATTGCACGATCGCCGCGGTGTTGGCCAGGTGCACCTGATAGCCCGCTTCCATCAACGCATCCACCAGCCAATACCAGTTGTACGTTGATTCGACCACGAGGCCGGTGATCGCGTCTTGATAAGGCACCAGCACGTCCAGGATCGTCTCGACGTCATTGGGCAAGCGCTTGCGATACACGACTCGGTCGGTCTCATCCGTTAACGCCACAACGCTATTGTTTGAGTGAAGATCAATTCCACCGTATAGTTTCACTTCCGGCTCCTCCCTCTCTGGGCTGCGGTTGTTGGATTTAGCTAACCCAACTGTAGCCTACGGGGTGGAGTCGGCTAGATGGATATCAGGTCTCCCATCGCCCATCCCAGGAAGCAGGAGGTCTGCCGGCATCCTCCGTTCCCCGATCTTGCCCTACGAGCACGAAGCTAGTGCATGTCGGAGCCCGCGACAACCACCCGGCAGAGCATCGATGCCTTCTGGACAAAGTACTTGACGCTGGTCAAGAAACGGAGCGCGCGGGAGAACGCGCAGCGCTGGTGTGTGCCGC
>CAZTYV010000388.1:991-1717 GCA_964617675.1 uncultured Halochromatium sp.
TCTCTCATGTAACGGCCGCGTCCTCGTCGCGCTTGACCGCGCGACTCACCGTCATCCGGCTGACGCCGAAGTACTCGGCGATGGTCTGCATGCTGTACGCGCCGCTACGGTACGCCTCGGCCATCGCGCGGTCGCGGTCTGACCAGCCGGCGGCATACTCAGCCAGCGGCTTGGCCACGGCACGGCGCTGGCGTTTCGGCACCTCCCGCAGCGAGCGTTTTGGGTCGATCCGCGCCTGCATGCGCTCGACGAACTGCGCTGAGCCCAGGTAGATCTGGTTCTTGAGCCCCTGCCATGGGCTGGCGGCGCCGATGCCCGCGGCGACGAAGCGCTGGTAGCCGGATACCGCGGTATGCCGCTCTTCGGCAAACGCACGCAACACCGCATCGGTCTCCAGCCATCCGGGCGCCGGCGTCTCACCGATCGTCGCCCGATAACTGCTCCACGGCCAATCGCCGGGGGCGGCGACCACCCCTGCGCGAACCGGATTGAGCACCACGTAACGGCAGAGCTCGAGCAGATAGCGCTCACGCTCCACCAGAATCGCCTTGAACCGTCCCTGAAACAGGTGACCGACCCGCGCGTGGGTGCGATTGACGGTCTGGGTGAAGACGCCGTTCAGCTGGCGCATCCCCTTGGACAGATTCGCATCCGGCGTCTCGACCAACAGGTGGTAGTGGTTGGTCATCAGGCAGTAGGCGTGAAGCACCCAGTTGAAGCGCTCGC
>CAZTYV010000389.1:0-1678 GCA_964617675.1 uncultured Halochromatium sp.
CATCATCGTCGTCCTCATCGCTGCGCCCGGCGCTCGGGTCATAGCCGTCCGGCAGCTCGCTCAGGTCAAAGGTCGTGCTGTTGCCGAAGGCGTGGGCCTGGCTGCTCGAGGTCGTGCGCTGGGCCAGTCCGGTCACATAGCCGTAGATGTCCGCCTGGCCCTGGTCCGCGATCTTAAGGCGGAGGAGTAACCTAGCGAGCGTAGTTGTAGATGGCGCAGGCACTGGCGTCCGGCGTTGGGTTGGCATCGCCTGTGTAAACGAGCAGGCTGAGCCCGTCTTCTACTGGCGCGAGCACGACGTAGGTCACCTTGTGGTTCGGCATGCCGCAGAGCTGATTGCCATTGAGCAGCGGCGGGTCGGCGGGTGGCTCGAGGCGGTAGATCGCTCCCTGCAAGGGCTCTTGCTGGTCGCCCCAGGTGCCCTTCGCCGAGCCGATGGCTGACATGCCGATCCTGGTTCCTTCACCGAAGGTGAGCGCATCGTTCGCGATCTGGATGTTGCCGGTGATCGCTATGGCGGTGTTGCTCAGCGCCTCCCAGCGGCCCTCGAGGTCGCCGGCTGTTGCCTCCTGTGCGAAAGCCAAGCCCACACCGGCCACAACAGCAATCGTCTGCATCGTTGTCTTCATCGCCTCGTTCTCCGAACGTTCGCGCCGCCTGGTGGGATCATCACCTGAGCACCATCATCGATCACGCTCCGCGGGGTCCTCGTCTGCGGTGGCGTCGACGGCGGTAACGGGCGCCGGACCGTTACCGCCTGTCCGGTCGCCGCGGCCTGTTTAGGCCGATGCGGCGCCGACGCGGGTTGCCTCGGGCACCTCGAGCAGCTCGCCACTGCGCACATCGTAGATGTAGCCGTAGATCGGGATCTGCGCCGGCACGAGCGGGTGGCGCCGGATGCGCTGAACATCATCGACCACGCTTTGTGCGTTGTCCTTGATCGTCAGCCAGTCGACATACTGGCCCTCGGTCGATCCGGGGCCTTCGCCCGAATCGTGCCAGCCGGAGGCGTCGACGCTGGCGGTCTTCAGGCTGCTGGCCAGCAGATCGCGCATGATCTCATCGGTGAAGGTCTCCATCCCGCAATCGGTGTGATGGATCACGAACCATTCGCGCGTGCCCAGCAGCTTGTAGGAGATCACCAGCGAGCGGATCGCATCATCGCTGGCGCGCCCGCCGGCGTTGCGGATCACATGCGCGTCGCCCTCGGCGAGCCCGGCGTATTTTGCGGGGTCTAGTCGCGCATCCATGCAGGTCAGGATGGCGAAGTGCCGCCCTGGCGGCATCGGCAGATCGCCCTTGTCGAAGCTCGCCGCATAGGCCGCGTTGGCCGACAAAACCTCTTCTCGAACCTGGCTCATGGTCATTCTCCTCGGTTGGTGGCGCCGGTTGTTGTTGGCGGTGCCTCGGCGCAATCATGGATGCCCGCCGCCTCCAGATATTGGGCTGGATCAGAACGCTCTCCAGTGCTGCGCCAAGCGCCGAGCAGACCTTTTGCGTGCGACCCTGGACTAGACGATCGTGCGGTACCAGCCTGTTGGGTCGGTGCCTCGAGAACGAGGCTAGGCGGGCGGAGTTTGCGCTGAAAAAATCGTCTAAACCGACCGATTTTCTTGCGTCGCTCGCGCGGATGGTGCCACGGGCAGGTCGAGCGGGCCGAGGCGCAGGGGCCAGGCGT
>CAZTYV010000390.1:0-1658 GCA_964617675.1 uncultured Halochromatium sp.
GATCGGCGCGCGCCGTCGGGTCTGCAGGCTCGCGCTGTGAACGCGATCACACCGCCGCGAGGGCGGCCCGCTTGCTCGTCACGCTGCCCAGCCGGAGCCAGAGCCGCCGATCCGCTGAGCGAGCAGCCAGCCGCACGCGATAGCCGAGCGCCAACGGCTTGTCGGCGCCTCTAATATCGGCTTTCGTCCACTCACGTCACCTGCTCAAGCCTCCTGCACCACCCTCGCCGCGCCGATCCGCAAGCGCCCGAACAAGAGCAGCGCGCCGATCAGGAACGCGCACTCGATCGCAAAGGCGCCGCCATAGGCGAGCAGCGCCGCCTCGCCGGTGATGCGATTGAGCCCATCGACCAGGCCGGCGCCGAGCAGGTTGGCCAGTGCGCGGCCCAGCTGGAAGCCCAAGCCCCAGACGCCGAGCAAGAGCCCGGCACTTTGCGCACTGGTGAAGTCCACCGTCTGCGCCAACAGACTGGCCGCGGCCAGCCCGGTGCTCAGTCCAAGCCCGAGCACGCAGAGTTGAAGCAACAGCGGCTCCTGCAGCACACCAGCCAGCGCGATACCAGCGAACAGTGGCAGCAACAGGCCGATGCCCAGCCGGTAGAGCCGTGCCAGTCCGAGCCAGGGGATCAGCACCAGCCCGGAGACCAGGATCGCGACCAGCGCCCCGAGGCCCCAGAACATCGTCAGCTGCGTGGTCGCCGCCACATCCATACCCAACACCAGCCCGGCATAGGGCTCCATCAGCACATCCTGCATCTGGGTGCCGAGCAGGGTCAGCGCGATCACCGCCAGGAACAGCCGCGCCTGTGGATCGGCCCAGACCAGCTGGCGAAAGCGCGGCCAGAAGGCGCCGGCGCGGGCCTGCTCGGCGGCCTCGCGCAACCGATCGCTGCGTGGCTCCTGGCGGATAGAGGCGATCACCGAGAGCACCATGGCCAGCAGCGCAAGGATCAGCACCACCAGCACCAGGCGCTCAGCGCTATAGGGACGCAACGCCAGCCCAAGCAGCCCGGCGCCGAGCACCATCCCAAGCAGCTTGACCACCTCGTAGAGGTTCACCGCCCGTGAGCGCGCCACCCCTGTGGCAAAACGATCGGTCAGCAGCGCCTGAAAGGTATTGCCGGTGAGATTGCGCCCGATGCCATAGAGCAGCAGCCCAAGCAGGATCAGCGCCGAGGCCGGACTGACCAGCGCGGGGGTGCGCACCACCAGCGCGACCGATAGCGCCACCCCGACCCCAGCCAGCAGCGCACCGACGATCAGATAGGGCTCGCGGCGCCGACCCCAGAGCGGATAGGCATCGGACAGATGCCCAAGCCAGATGCGCACCGGCGAGATCAACAAGGGGATGGCCAAGAACAGCCCGGCCAGGATCACCGGCAGGCCAAGCTCGACCACCATCACCCGGTTGATGACGCTGCCGGAGAGGATCGACAGCAGGGTCAGACTCAGCGGCAGTCCGGCGAGGCGAATCAGCGCCAGGGGGTGGTTGAGGGCGTCGCTCACTGCACGGCGAGCACCGCGGTGGCCAGTGCCTTCTGGATCTCGGTGACGTTATCGGCGCCGCGCAGGGTCTTTGAGACCGGCTCACTCGCCCCTGAGACCCAGACCTTCAGCTCCGCATCCAGATCGAAATGCCCGGCGGTCTCGACCGAGAA
>CAZTYV010000391.1:0-1649 GCA_964617675.1 uncultured Halochromatium sp.
GATCGCGGCGACGGCTACAGCATCGACAAGTTCGACATCCCCGAGGACGGCGATTTCGGCGCGGCGACTCGGCGTGATCAATGGGGTGTCGCGCCCGCTTGCTCGGCCATCTTCTGCTGATGCTGGGCGAACAGGGCGTCGAAGTTGACCGGTTGCAGCACCAACTGCGGGAAGCCGCCCTTAGCTACCAGGTCCGTGACGGCCTCGCGCGCGTAGGGGAAGAGGAGGTTCGGGCAGTAGGCGCCGAGCAGCGGCCCAAGCTCCTGCTCGGCGAACCCTTTGACGGCGAAGAACCCCGCCTGATGCACCTCGACGATAAAGGCGGTCTGTTCCCCGCTCTTGGCGGTCACCGTGACCGAGAGCACGACCTCGAAGGCGTCCTCGCCGACCCGGTTGACCTTGGTGTTGAGGTTCAGCTCGTGCTGCGGCCGCCACTCGCCGCGAAAGATTGCCGGCGCATTGGGCGATTCGAAGGAGATGTCCTTGACGTAGATCCTCTGGACGGCGAACTGGCGCTCGCCCTGGGGTTGCTCATTCTCGGCCATGTGCTGTGATCCTTTGGCGTGATTGGAGGGCAAGCCGCGCGCCCGGTAGGGCTCAACGCTTCTTGCGCGTCAGCGGCAGATTGGCGTTCTCCCAGGCGAGGAGCCCGCCGCGGAGATTGTAGACCTCGGAAAATCCCTCTTTGCGCAGCTCCTTGCAGGCCCCGGTCGACTGTGCCCCCGAGCGGCAGCTCACCAGGATTGGCTTGTCCTTGTGCTTCTGGAGGACCCCAATCTGGTTCTTGAATCCGTTCATCGGGATGTTCATTGCGTTAATGATATGGCCCTTGGCGAAGTCGGCCGCGGGGCGCACGTCCACCACGAGCGCGTCGCGGCGGTTGATGAGATCCGTCGCCGCAAGGGGATCGACCGAGCCCTTGCCGCCGACGGCGAGGTTGTGCACCAGGAGGGCGAGGATCACCACCAGGGCCAAGAACAGCAGCCAGTGGTTGGTGATGAACTCGATCAGTTGGGCCAGCATCGGGGGGTGGCGCAGCGCTCAGGGGCCGGGCGGCCCGGCAGGGAGGCGCAAGTATAAGACCGGGTTTGGGGTCAGTCACCCCGGGGCGGGTAGGAGTGGGGTGGCTCACTACCCCTGGTGGCAAAAGACCTTTCGCATCATCCCGATCAACTGCAGGGTGCGGGCGTCGCTCACGCGGTAGTAGACGCGGTTGGCGTCCTTGCGCGAGGCCAGGATCCCCTTGTCACGCAGGATCGCCAGGTGTTGGGAGATATTGCTCTGCGAGGTGCCCACGTTGTCGACGATCTCCTGCACGCTGATCTCCTGGTCGCCTAGCGTACAGAGGATCTTGAGCCGCAGCGGATGCGACATCGCCTTCAGAGAGCGCGAGGCGCGCTCGATGTCGCCGTCATCGGCGAAGAGATCGACGCTCTCGCCCTCGTCCTCTCTGGCGTTGAGGATCGGAAGCGACGGGTGCGTGAGGTGACCAGCCATGGAGCCTGCTCTCAATCAATGCATAACAATACAATAATAAGCTATTTTTCTGCGCGTTGCGAAGGGAGCGAGAGGGTGCAGGGCTGATCTCGGCGGGGTTGGGCCACTGCGGTCTTCCGGCGTCGCGACCGATGCTGGCTGGGCACGACCAG
>CAZTYV010000392.1:0-1648 GCA_964617675.1 uncultured Halochromatium sp.
GAGACCGCGATGTTCAGTCTACACACGTCCACGCTCACCAGCCACGGCCCCCAACTGATCGAGCAGATGCAAGCGCTCGTCAGCTTCGTTGAAACATCACTTGAGGACGCACGGGCGACCCACGAGGTCGAGCAAGGCCTCTGGCGCGGGGTGTTGGCCTTGGGTCACAGCCTGCTGGCGGCCTTCTTTGCCGCCAGCGGGGATGGGGATGTCGGTGAGCAGCACCGCACGGCACAGGGACGCGTGCTCAAACGCTTGGTGCCGCGCACGCGTCCCTATCGCAGTGTGTTTGGTGAGTTTCAACTGCAGCGATTCGTGTATGGTCAACGCGAAGGTCAGGCGATCGAGGCGATCCCCTTGGATGCGCGGTTGAAACTTCCCGAGACCTGCACCTCGTTTCTGCTGCAGTCCTGGAACGAACAACTGATGATCGAGCAGCCCTATGCCCAGGTCAATGACCTGCTCGAGCGCGTGCTTGGGTTGCGCCAATCGGTGCAGACCCTGGAACGTCAGCAGGCCGGGTTGAGCACGTCCGTGGACGCGTTTTGGGCGCAGCAGCCGCCACCCGAGCCGGCCTCAGGGGGCACCCTCGTGGTCAACACCGTCGATGGCAAAGGGGTGGCGATGCGCGCCAGCGAGACCCAGGGGGTGGGAGGCAAGAAGAAGATGGCCCTGATTGGCAGCGTCTACAGTATCGCCCCTTCTGTGCGCACCCCGGCCTCGGTGCTCGAGGCGCTGTTTGCCGAGAAGACCTCCGCGCTGAAGCCACCGCCGACGGCGCGTGCGAAGCCGTTTCATAAAGCCGTGCGCGCCGCGCTGATCCGCGATGCTGAGGACCACAGTGGCGAGCAAACGCGGATGATCTTCGACTGGATGCAGCAGCAAAACCGGCTGCGCAATCCCGACGGCGCGCAACACACCGTCGTCCTCATCGATGGGCAGCGCTCACTGTGGCAGGCCGCCGCCGCCCACCTGCCGGGTGAGCACGTCACCGAGATCCTCGACATCATCCATGTCGCCGGCTATCTCTGGGCGGCTGCCGAGGTGCTCGAAGACATCCCCGGGCAGCGTGGTGCCTGGGTCAAAACAACCTTGGGTCAGGTGCTTCATGGCCAGGTGGCTGACGTCCTCGCCGATCTCGATGACCAGCGCAAGCCCCGCCGGGGCCGGGCGCGCAAACGCCTCGACAGCGTGCACACCTATCTCGATGGCAACCGCCATCGCATGGCCTATGACACCTACCTGGAGGCCGGCTTTCCGATCGCCACCGGTGTCATCGAAGGCGCCTGTCGGCATCTGGTCAAGGATCGCATGGAGCGCTCGGGCATGCGCTGGACTGTCCCGGGCGCCCACGCCATGCTGCAGCTGCGCAGCGTCGCGCTCAGCAACCTGTGGGGGCCGTTCATGGACTATCGCATCCACAGTGAGCTGACGCGCCTCTATGACGAGCAGGCCGCCAACGATGATCTGGCCTTGCCGATCGCTGCTTGAAAGCCACTGACAACGCGATGGCAGAACAGGGGATCAATCACTTAGGGCGCGCTCGGCAGGTTACACCCTCATAGCATTAGGTGTGCGGCCACCGTCGGGGCCACTTCCTCGGCGCCCCATAACCCATCTCTTTGCACACAAATCCGCTAAGTGCCCT
>CAZTYV010000393.1:0-1644 GCA_964617675.1 uncultured Halochromatium sp.
GCCTAGGGATGGATATTGAATGTGTTGACCGCCGCCGGTCGATGTTCAGATCGAGCAGCAGCCGGATCGCCTCCTGTATCGACGCCTGATGCAGGAAGGCGCGGTCCTCGGTGACATGCACATAGGCCTGCAACGTCAGCAGCCACCAGAACGGGTGCGGCCTTGCCATGATGTCGCGTTGAGGAGTACGCTGCAACCTCCTGATTAAGCTGAGAGCTGGGTGCCGATCATGACGCAGGTGGTGAGTCGTTCGGGTGATGAGGTGACGATCGCGGTGACGGTGCGCCTGAATGGCAGCCTGCTGGAGATGGAGGCCGCGATCCTGGAGGCGAGCAACGCCGTCGGGCGTTGCGCGACCGAAGAGGCACTGAGTCGCTTTGACACCGACGGTCGCCCGATTCGCGTCGGCGAGACCAAGCTGACCGCACGCGGGCGCCATCCGAAGGTCTACCAGAGCCCCTATGGCGAGGTACAGGTTGAGCGCTACGTCTACCAGACCTCGCGCGGCGGGCGCGTTTACTGCCCCTTGGAGCACCAGGCACGGATCATCCGTGGCGCCACGCCGCGCTTCGCCAGTCAGCTCAGCCACAAATACGCACAGCTGAACGTGCGCGCGGTGCAGCGCGACCTGGAGCAGAACCATGGCCGCCAGGTGGCCGCCTCCTACATCCAGAATGTGGCCGAATGGGTCGGCAGCATCGCCGAGGCGAAGGAAGAGGATTGGGAGTACGCGCTGCCGCCCCTTGCCGGGGACATTGCCACCATCGCCATCAGTCTCGACGGGGCCATGATCCCGATGGCCGACAGTGAGGGCTGGCGAGAGGCCATGGTCGGCACGCTCTCGTTCTACGACCATGAGGGCGAGCGCCGGCATACCCTCTACCTGGCCGCTGCTCCCGAGTACGGCAAGCAGCGCTTCAATGCGCGCTTCGCCCGCGAGATCGCCCGCGCTAAGCAGCACTACCCTGAGGCACGCACAGTCGGTATCGCCGACGGGGCCGCGAGCAACTGGGCCTTCCTTGATCAGCACACCGAGCGTCAGTTGATCGACTTCTTCCATGCCAGCGAGTACGTCGGCAAACTGGCGCAGGCGCACTGGCCAAAACGGGGCAGCGAGCAGAAGCGGGCCGCCTGGCAACACACCCAGTGTCGCCGACTCAAGCAGGATCGCCGCGTGATCGACGAGCTCGTGGCCGATGCGGCGACGCTCTCGCGTCGCGCCTCGCTCTCGCAGACACTGCGTGAGCAAGCCTACAGTGCCTGGACGTACCTCAACAATCATCGCTACCAGATGGACTATCCGAGTTTCCTCGCCGAGGGCCTGCCGATCGGCTCGGGCGTGACCGAAGCCGCCTGCAAGAGCCTGGTGAAACAACGCCTGTGTGCCTCCGGGATGCGTTGGAAACACCAGGGCGCCAAGATCGTGCTCAGCCTGCGGGCACTGACCCACACCGTCGGGCGATGGAACCAGTTCTGGCAGAAGATCGATCAATATGGCGCAGAGTGCTTCGCTTGATTACATTATTGTGAGGCCGCACCCGCTAGATACCACGAGCTCCGGAAAAGGAGAGTTTCCCATCGATCTCATAAAGTCAAGCGATATCGGCCGGCGAGATCGACACCTGCGCAGCTGGCCCGGGCGCT
>CAZTYV010000394.1:0-1637 GCA_964617675.1 uncultured Halochromatium sp.
GCAGGCGAGGCAGGCGAGGCAGGCGAGGCAGGCGAGGCAGGCGAGGCGGGCGAGGCGGGCGAGGCCGAGGCCGTTGACGAGATCACCGCCGCCGCGCAAGCGGTTGGCGAGGAGATGCGCACGATCAGCGAGTCTGTAAATGCCGCCGCCGAGTCGGCCGATCAGCTCGAGACGCGCGTGGGGCTTGCGCAGACCGCGGCGGCCGTCGATCAGGCCGAGGCGGCGCTGAAGGCCGCCGAGACGGCGGTGGCCAAGGTGCCGGGGGCCGAGGGTGAGGCCCGACGTGTCGCGACCGAGCAGGCCAAGGACGCCGCGGACCAGGCCGAGGACGCCGCTGACGCGATGGTCGAGAAGGCGACCGAGACCGCGGCTGATACCGCAGCCGATACCGCAGCGGGCGCGCTCGCCGAGAGCCAAGCGGCGATCGAGCAGATCGAGTCCGAAGGGAAAGAGCAAAAGGTCGATCTGTTGGAAAAGGTGACCTCGCTGCGCGAAGAGCGGCGCCAGATCATCGACCGCTTCGAGGAGGTGCTGGCCGCACTCGCCGCAAAGACCACCAAGGATGACGCCGAGACGCAGGCGGCGATCGCCGACTATCAGCTCTACGCGCGGCAGATCAGCGGTATCTCGGTGGATGTGAAGGACACCACCTCGGCCTGGATCGCGATCAAGGGCTGGTTGCTGGCCCCGAGCGGCGGGATCAAGCTGGCGCAGGACCTCGCCATCTTCTTCGGCATCCTGATCGCGGCCTGGTTCATCTCGCGCCTGTTCAGCTCGGGGATTCACAAGGCGCTCAAGCGCGTTCCGGGCAAGTCACGCCTGCTCGAGGATTTCTTGGTCAAGTCGGTGCGCTGGGTGACCATGGCGATCGGTATCGTGATGGCACTGGCAGCGCTGGATGTGAGCGTTGGCCCGGTGTTGGCGGTGGTGGGTGCCGCTGGTTTCGTGGTGGCCTTCGCGCTGCAGGACTCCTTGAGCAACTTCGCCAGCGGCCTGATGATCCTGTTCTTCAAGCCCTTCGATGTCGGTGATGTGGTCGATGCCGGTGGTGTCTCCGGGACCGTTCAGTCGATGAGCCTGGTCTCGACCACCATCCAGACCTTCGACAACAAGCGCATGGTGGTGCCGAACAACCGCATCTGGAACGATGTGATCACCAATGCCACCGGGGTCAGCGAGCGCCGGGTCGATATGGAGTTCGGGATCGGCTACGGCGACGATGTGGACCGCGCCCATCAGATCCTCGAGGAGATCGTGCTCGCGCATCCGAAGGTGCTCAAGGAGCCGGCGCCGACCATTCGTATGAGCGCCTTGGCCGATTCCTCGGTGAATTTCATCGTCCGGCCCTGGAGCCAGACCGGCGACTACTGGGACGTCTTCTGGGACGTGCATCGCGAGGTGAAGCGCCGCTTCGATGCGGCAGGGATCGGCATCCCCTATCCGCAGCGTGACGTCCACGTCTACCTGGAGGACCGCCAGGTGCGGGACGCCCTCGCGCGGCTCGGCGCCTGATCTTCACCAGAGTCTGCACCAGCGTCTGCATCAGATCTGGCCCTGGAGCCGGCCCCGACATATGAGTAGTGAGCCAGGCGGGACGCCCGAATGGCTGTGGCCGTTGCAGCAGGCGCGCCTCGGGG
>CAZTYV010000395.1:0-1622 GCA_964617675.1 uncultured Halochromatium sp.
GACCGATTACCGCGGGCCATCGCCGCGGAGTCAGAGTCCGCCTGTGCTAGCATCACGACCCGGCGCAAGGCAACGCGTGCCCAAAGAGCACCCGCGCCCCCGGCCGCGACCAGCCCCGACCCCAGCCCCGACCCCAGCCCAGCCCACCAGCCCAGCCACTGTTCCCGCGTAACGCCATGAAAGCCCTGTTTCGTCTTCTCCTCGGCCTGCTGCTGCTGATCCTCGTGCTGGGTGTGTTGGCCGCGCTGCTGGGCCCTTTTCTGATCAGCTCGCGGCCCGCGGCCGGTCTTGACGACGCCGAGACCATTGCCCCGCCCGAGAGCCGCTTCCTCGAGCTGCCGGGCGCCGGCGACGAGCCGCTAGCGCTCCACTACATCAGCCGACCGCCGCAGACGCTCGAGCCCGAACAGACAGCGCCAGCCGTCTCCGCCGCCGAGCCCGGGGCAGCGGGACCGCGAGGCGCGGCCAGCACGGCCCCGGACTCGCCGACGTTCGTGCTCTTGCATGGGTTCACCTTCAATCTCTACACCTGGGATCAGCTGCTCGAGACCTTTGCGCCCTTCGGCCCCGTGGTCGCCTACGATCAGCTCCCATACGGCCTGAGCACAAAGCCCCTCCCGGCCGGCAACCCGGCCCGCTCCGAGCTCTACAGCAAGGCCGCCGCCCTGGAGCGGCTGTTTGCGCTCGCGGACGCCTTGGGGCTGGAGCAGCTCATCCTGGTAGGAAACTCATCGGGTGGCACCCTGGCCTTGGAGGCCGCGCTGGCTCGGCCAGAGCGGGTCGCCGGGCTGATCCTGATCGCCCCCTGGGTCCACTCGAAGCGCCCCATCCTCCCGGACTGGCTCGTCGGGCTGCCACAGGTTCAGCGGCTCTCGCTCGGTCTGGCGCGTTATCTCGGCCGCACCAGCCCGCTGCTGGACTATTCTTACGCCGACCCATCGCGCATCGATGACGACCGACGCGCACTCACCGGTGCCCATCGCCTCCTCGTCGGCTGGGACCTGGCCTGGGGCGCCCTGCTGCAACGCTCGCTCAGCGACCCGGTCACCGTGGCCGAGCGCCTCGGCGAGATCGAGCAGCCGGCCTTGGTCCTGACCGGCGATGCCGATCAGGTGGTTCCCGTTGCCGATACCACCGCCACCGCCGCGGCCTTGGCGAACGCCACACTGGTGATGCTTCCCGATTGTGGCCATCTTCCGCAAGAGGAGTGTCCGGCAGCGACCGAGACCGCCATCCGCGATTGGCTTGCACTGCAGGACTTTGCCGAGCAAGCGTCGCGCTGACCAGGGCCGATCAGGCGAGACGCTGTATCGACCAGATTCCGTCCCAAGCAACGCCGGAGGCGGCGATGACCCAAACGCCCGATCAGCCCAGAGATCAGCCCAAAGATCAGCCCAGAGACCCGTCCACGCCCCCCCTGCCCGATGTGGCGGGCACCGCTTCGCCCGCAGGCGCCGCACGCTGCCTGGTCTTTGGCGCCAGCGGCTACATCGGTAGCCATCTGGTCCCGCGCCTGCTGGATGAAGGGATCGCGGTGCGCGCTAGCAGCCGCAATCGCGCCGTGCTCGAGGCGCGCGGCTGGGACGGCGTCGAGATCGTCGCCGCCGACGCGCTCGAGCCGG
>CAZTYV010000396.1:0-1598 GCA_964617675.1 uncultured Halochromatium sp.
CATTCCTGAGGGGAGCGCGCCGAAAGGCGCCGTCACCAGGCCCGTAAGGGCTTGATTGGAGAACAGACATGGCCGTTTTCGTGTTGGACAAGCAGAAGAAACCACTGATGCCGTGCACGGAGAAGCGCGCACGGTTGCTGTTGCAGCGTGGGCGCGCGGTGGTGGTGCGCCTGGCACCGTTCACCATTCGCCTGAAGGACCGCGTCGGCGGCGAGACCCAGCCGCTGCGCGTGAAGCTCGATCCGGGTAGCAAGACGACTGGCATCGCCCTGGTGCGCGAGACCGAGACTGTTGATCCTGAGACCGGCGAGGTGGAGCGCACGGCGCATGTGCTATGGCTCGGCGAGCTTGAGCATCGCGGGCAGGCGATCCACAAGGCACTCGAGAAACGGCGCAACTTCCGCCGGTCGAGGCGCTACCGCAAGACCCGTTTCCGGGCACCGCGGTTCCTGAACAGAACCCGGCGCGAAGGCTGGCTCGCGCCATCGCTACGGCACCGCGTCGATACCACGACAAGCTGGGTTGCCCGGCTGCGCCGCTTGGCGCCGATCACCGCGCTCAGCCAGGAGCGGGTCCGCTTCGATATGCAGCTCATGCAGAACCCAGAGATTTCCGGTGCGGAGTACCAGCAGGGCACGCTCGCAGGCTACGAGGTCAAGGAATACGTGCTCGAGAAATTTCATCGCACCTGCGCGTACTGCGGTGCCAAAGACGTGCCGCTGGAGATCGAGCACATCGTCCCGCGCTCCAAAGGCGGCTCGAATCGGCCCTCGAACCTGACCCTGGCCTGCCGGCCCTGCAACCGAAAGAAGGCCGACAAGCCCATCGAGGTCTTTCTGGCCCGCAAGCCCGCGGTGCTCAAGCGCATCCAGGACCAAGCCAAAGCCCCGCTCAATCATGCTGCCGCGGTCAACACCACACGCGGGGCACTGTTCGCCGCGCTCAAGGCGACCGGCCTGCCGATCGAGACCGGCTCCGGCGGGCGCACCAAGTACAACCGCTCGCGCCTGGAGATCCCCAAGACCCATGCGCTCGATGCCGCCTGCGTCGGCCAGGTCGACCAGGTCCAGGGCTGGAATCGCCCGGTCTTGGCGATCCAAGCCACCGGGCGCGGCGCCTATTGCCGGACAAACGCGTTCGATAACGGTTTCCCACGCGGTTACTACACGCGCCAGAAGCGCGTGCGTGGCTTCCAGACCGGCGATTGGGTCCGGGCGGACGTGCCCAAGGGCAAGAAGGCCGGTGTCCATATCGGCCGGGTCCAGGTCCGAAAGACCGGCTCGTTCAACATCTGCCTTCCCGGCCATCGCGTGCAAGGCATCTCATACCGCTATTGCCAGGTGCTCCAACGCGCCGACGGCTATGGCTATGCCGTTCAACCCAAACCACAAACGGAGGTTGCGAGATGGGCGGCCTAACCGCGCTGCGCGCGGTGCGCTATCCCTCCCCGGCTGAATGCCGAGGCTTCTCGCGCAAGAAATGGTGAGCAGGTCGACTTGCCGGGCGTTAGTTGGCACATCAAAATGTTTGCATGTAGCTATGTCAACAAACTGAGATGACAGCATGCAAACATTCTCGATCATTTCGCAGAAGGGGGG
>CAZTYV010000397.1:0-1595 GCA_964617675.1 uncultured Halochromatium sp.
CAGCTGGCTGCCGGCGACGCCCCGGCGCCGTTGGCCGCGTTCGTGGCGACGCCGGCCGGTGTGCACTGGCTGCATCGGTTGGTGCTGGCGATCCAGTTTGTCATCACCCTGCGCGCCGGTGGCGGCGTGCGCCTGGTCAGTGAGGTGTTGGAGCTGAGCGGGTTGTCGGCGTTCGTGGGCGCCTCCTACGGCACTCAGCAGGCGTTGAATGCCGCCCTGGAGCAGGCCGTGGTCGACATTGGTGCCGAGCAGCGCCAGCGGCTGGCCGCTGGTATGAGGCCACGGGCGATCACGGTCTGCGAAGATGAGACCTTCCACCCAGCGATCTGTTTGGTCGGGCTCGAGCCGGTATCGAACTTTATCCTGCTCGAGCAGTACGCCGAGGATCGTACCGCCGCGACCTGGACACAGGCGCTGGCCGCGGCCTGTGAGGGTCTGCCGGTTACCTTGGTGCAGGGCACCTCGGATGAGGCCACGGCGCTGCGCCGGCATATCGAGCGGGATCATCAGGCGCATCACTCCCCGGATCTGTTCCATCTGCAGCACGAGGTGGCCAAGGCCACCGGTCTGTCGTTGGCGCGGGCGGTCAGCGAGGCCGATGCCGAGCTGGCCGCAGCCGAGACGCAGCTGCAGAGCGAGCGCACCGCTGAGCACGCCTACCACCAGCAACGCCATGGCCCTGGACGCCCGCCTGCCTTTGCTCAACGCATCCAGGGTGCGCTGCAACGTTGGGCGCGTGCGGCCTGCGAGCGCGATCAAGCACAAGCCCGTCAGGAGGAGGCCAGGACGTTGATCCGCGCCCTCGGCGAGGCCTATCACCCCTATGATCTTGAGCGCGGCGAGGCGCAACCGCCCGAACAGTTGGGAGAACGCCTGGACGCGATCTGGCAACGCCTGGGAGCCGTCGCCGACGCCGCCGAGCTGCCGCAACGCGCACGCGCGCATCTGCAGAAGGCCGAACGCTTAACCACCGCGCTGCTGGCCACCGTCGCCTTCTTCTTCGCCTCCGTGCAACAGCGTGTCGAGACGCTGAACCTGGCGCCGGACATCGAGGCCGCTGTGCTCCAGCACTTGATCCCAGCGATCTATCTCGAGCGCGTGGCCGTGCGATGTTCGCGGGCCGAGGAGCGCAGACGCCTCGCGGCACTGAGCGCGCCATTACTCGCACCGCTGCGCGCGCCGGACCATCCGATCCAAGCCCTTGAGGCAACCCAGCGCGCTGAGATCGAGCAGGTGGCGAGCGACTGCGCCGATCTGTTCCAACGCTCGAGCTCCGCCGTAGAAGGGCGCAACGGCCAGCTCTCGTTGTTTCACCACGGTTGCCATCGCCTCAGTGCGCGTAAGCTCGCCGCGCTGAGCGCCGTGCACAATTTCTACATCCAACGCACCGACCGGACCACCGCCGCTGAGCGCCTGTTTGGCCGTGCTCCACCACCCCTGTTCGAGGAGCTGCTCAAGCGTGTGCCAATACCCCCGCAGCCACGCCGCCGACGAGCGCGCGCGCCTAAGCTCCCCTACCTGGCGCAGCTGGCCGCTTGAGCACAGTGGACGGAGTTACGATCAAGGCCCATGGATTGACTCTATATCAAGGCTTA
>CAZTYV010000398.1:0-635 GCA_964617675.1 uncultured Halochromatium sp.
AACGCCCAGGTTTTGCGCGCATTGTGGCGCAGAAAGTCGGTCTGCTCGACACTCAGGTGCGCCGGGCGTGCTGTGAGCGGACGGCTCAGCCACCAGGCCAGCAGGGGCGCGGCCAGCCAGGCGAGCAGCAGGGGCGCGGCCACCAGCAGCGCCAGAGGATCGCGCAGCGCCAAAGCCGCGCCCGCGCCCAGCCCCAGCGCCGGGGCGATCCACATGCGCCGATAATTGGCCCGCAAGGTGTCGGCCTCCGCACCGGACGGCTCGCCCGAGCAAGTCCACTCCAACAGCCGGCGCCGACTGACGCCCAGTCGCCACAGGGTGCGCAATACCGCATCCAGGCTCAAGTAAGCCTCATAAGGCAAACAGGCCAGGCCAAACAGCGCCTGGCTGATGCGCTGACCGGCGGCGCGCAGCGCGGCGCCCAGATGCGCCGGCCAGCGCAGATCGCCAGGCTTGCGCAGCGCCCCCAGCATGGCGGTGAGCAGCGCCGGAATCAGCAGAATGCCGAGCACCGCCAGCATCCACAGCCCCGGCTGCTCCATCAGCACCAGCCCCAGCCCCAGCAGCGCGGTCAGCGCCGCCGGCACCAGACTGCGGCGCAGGTTATCGGCCAGCTTCCAGCGCGACAGTGCCGA
>CAZTYV010000398.1:645-1582 GCA_964617675.1 uncultured Halochromatium sp.
CGCCGAGAGCGGATTGACCTGCAAGCGGCCATCCCGCCCCGGCACCTGCGGCAGCAGCCACTGGGCAATCTGCCAGTCACCGCGCATCCAACGGTGGCGGCGGCTGACATCGGCGCGATAGGACGCCGGGTAATCCTCATAGAGTTGCACATCCGACAGCAGCCCGGAGCGGGCATAGCAGCCCTCCAACAGATCGTGACTGAGGATGCGATTTTCCGGAAAATGATCATCGAGCGCGTCTTCAAAGGCATCGATCTGATAGATGCCCTTGCCGATAAAAGACCCTTCCTGAAACCAGTCCTGATAGAGATCGGACACCACCTGAGTGTAGGGATCAATCCCGGCATCCTGCCCATGCAGGCGCGCGAAGCGCGAACGGTTCGCGCCCGGAAGACTCACCGCCACGCGCGGCTGGAGGATGCCGTAACCGGCGCGCACCCGCCCCAGCGATGGGTCGAACCGCGGCTGATTGAGCGGGTGTTCCATGGCGCCGATCATTTCGCGCGCCGCCTCGCGCGGCAGTTGGGTGTCGGTGTCCAGGGTGATGACATAGCGCAGATTGGGCAGGATCAGGCGATCACCGACGATCAGCGAGAAGGGCGTGTCCCGGTCACCGCGCAGCAGGGCGTTGAGATCCATCAGCTTGCCGCGCTTGCGCTCATAGCCCATCCACACGCCGGCCTGCGGGTTCCAGAGACGCGGGCGATGCAACAGCAAGAAATGATCGCCGCCGGCGGCAGGATATTTGGCATTGAGCGCCTGGACGCCGAGCGCGGCCTGCTCGATCAACGCCTGATCGCCGGGCAGGGTCTCGCTCGGCGCATCGTGCAAATCGGTCAGCAGGGCGAAATGCACATGAGGATCGCGATTGGCCAGGAAGCGCACTTCCAGCGCCTCAAGCAGAGCATCGATGCCGCGCGCATCCCCGAGCAGGGTT
>CAZTYV010000399.1:0-1566 GCA_964617675.1 uncultured Halochromatium sp.
CGAGACCCATCAGCGCCCGGTGGATCGCTTTGCCGAGGAGCGCTCAGCGCTGCAGGCGGGGCCGCAGCAGCCCTATGACGTGGCCAATATCGTGCAGGTGCGCGCCTCCTCAAGCTTTCGGGTGCGCTGGGAGACCAATCGCTATTCGGTGCCGGCGGAATATGCCGGCTGTTTGCTGACGCTAAAGGTCTATCCCGATCGCTTGTGCGTCTATGACGGCGAGAAACTGATCGCGCGCCATCCGCGCAGCTGGGATCGTCATCAGGATTTTGAGCATCCCGATCACCCCAAGGCGTTGCTGGAGCAGCGCAAGAAGGCGCGCACGCAGAAGTTGCTGGGACGCTTCCTGGCGCTTTCCCCGCGGTCCGAGGCCTACTACAGGGCCTTGGCCGAGCGGCGACTGAATCCCGAGCATCATGTGCAGAAGATCGTGGCCTTGAGCGAGATCCATGGCGTGGAGGCCACGGCGCGGGCGATGGACGATGCCTTCACCTATCAGGCCTTCAGTAGTGAGTACGTGGCCAATGTGCTGGAGAGCCGGGCGCGGCTGCAACCCGAACCGGCGGCACTGAGCTTGACCCGGCGCCAGGATTTGCTGGAGTTGGAGATGCCGGCGCCGGATTTGAGTTTGTATCGCACCCCTGAGGCATCGCCGGAGTCCGTCCAATGACCACCAAGACCAAGACCCCAAACACCGATCAAGTGGCCGCGCAGCTGGCGTTTCTGAAGCTGTCGTTCATGTTGGAGCAGTTCACCGCCCTGGCCGGGGAGGCGGCCCGGGCGCAGTGGGATCATGTGACGTATCTAGCGGCGCTGGCCGAGGGGGAGGCGACATTGCGGCGCGAGCGCAGTGTGCAGCGGCGCATCAAGCTAGCGCGGTTTCCAGTGATCAAGACGCTGGAGCAGTTTCAGTGGAGCTGGCCGAAGGCGATCAATCGCCAGCAGGTGCAGCATGTGTTTCGCCTCGATTGGGTCGGGGAGAAGGGCAATGTGGTCTTCCTCGGCACCGTGGGGGTGGGCAAGACGCATCTGGCCTCGGCGCTTGGGTATCAGGCCTGCCTGAAGGGCTATAACGTGCGTTTTACCACTGCCATCGAGGTGGTCAATACCATGGTGGCGGCCGAGCGCGCCGGGCGGCTGAAACAGGCCCTGGAGAGCTATCGCAAACCGGCGGTCTTGGTCCTCGACGAGCTGGGGTATCTACCGATCGATAAGACCGGTGCGGATCTGTTGTTCCAGATCTTGAGTCAGCGCTATGAGCAGGGTGCAACGGTGATCACCTCCAACCGGGCCTACAAGGATTGGGCGGAGATCTTTAACCACGATGCGACGCTGACCTCGGCGCTGCTCGATCGGCTCTTGCACCATGCCGAGACGGTGCTGATCGAGGGTCAGAGCTATCGCATGAAGGATCGCGTGGAGGTCTAAACCGCTGAGCGCAGCCCCGAGTGGGCGGCGTCAGGCAGGTGTGCGCCGGCTGCATGTTCAAACCGGCTGTTTGGCGACATGTTTACGCCGGCGCTAACAAAAACCAGAGAGGTGCCGAAAAGATTGAAGAAATCCAGC
>CAZTYV010000400.1:0-1564 GCA_964617675.1 uncultured Halochromatium sp.
GGTCGGATAGTGGACATCGGTCTCGACGACGAAGGAGTCGGCGCGCACCTCAAGGGCGTCGTCTGGGCTAATGGAATGGTCCGCTCCTCCTTCTTTATCCTGCAAGGGCACGCAACCAGCACCCACTGCGGAGGACTGATTCCATGGCTGAGACGATCATTGGCATCGACCTGGGCAAGCTGAAGTTCCACGTCTGCGTCGTGGACGCCAACGGCCACGTTGAACGCCGTCGCGCTTACTCGCGCAGCGCTGTCATGCGTTTCCTGGCCAACACGCCACCAGCGCTCGTGGCGATGGAAGCCTGCCCCGGCGCGCATCACCTCGCACGCAAGGCGGCGAGCTTTGGTCATGAGCCGCTGCTGCTGCCGGCGCAGTACGTCAAGCCCTATGTAAAATCGCAGAAGAACGACACGGTTGACGCCGAGGCCATCGCCGAGGCGGCGAGCCGCCCGACGGTGCGCGAGCGCACGGTGGCGATCAAGCCCGAGGAGCGCCAGACCCTGCAGCTGCTGCACCGCCAACGCAGCGGCTGGATCGGCGAGCGCACGGCGCTGGGCAATCGCATTCGCGCCATGCTGTTGGAGTTCGGCATCGTCTTGCCGCAACGCCTCAGCCGGCTGCGTGCGGGCTTGCCCGAGGTGCTCGAAGCTGCGGACAACGGGCTGCCGGATCGTCTGCGGGCGCTGCTCCACGACCTGTCTGCGGATCTCAAGCGCCTGGATGCGCGCATTGAAGCGTTGAACGCGGAGTTGACGACCTTCGCGCGCGAAGACCCGCTGATGCAGCTGCTGTTGACCATTCCCGGCATTGGGCCGATCAACGGCACG
This sequence comes from uncultured Halochromatium sp., assembly GCA_964617675.1. Lineage (GTDB taxonomy): Bacteria > Pseudomonadota > Gammaproteobacteria > Chromatiales > Chromatiaceae > Lamprobacter. The sequence continues at coordinate 828 of CAZTYV010000400.1, forward strand.
GCGCTGCTTGCCGGTATCGGCGATGCCAGCCAGTTTCGCCGTGGCCGGGATCTGGCCGCCTGGCTCGGCCTGGTGCCGCGCCAACACAGCACTGGCGGCAAGACGCGGCTGCTCGGTATCAGCAAGCATGGGAATCGCCATCTCCGCATGATGCTGATCCATGGCGCCCGCGCGGTGCTGCGGGTGGCCGACAAGCGGGCGGCTGACGATGGCCTGCGCCGCTGGGTCGAACGGATCACCGCGCGTAAGCATGCGAATGTCGCCGTGGTCGCGTTGGCCAATAAACTGGCGCGCATCGTCTGCGCTGTCCTGCAGCGCCGAGAGCCGTTTGCACCGGCGCAGGTGAGCGGCTGATGAAGAGGCGTCCTACGCGAATCGCCAGCCACACCCGACCAGCCAAGCGGAGGTGAGCGCCGCGCCTTTCATCATCTCTTAACCGAGCATCCCACCGAGTGACTGCAAGCGCCCAAGATTGATGGCGGAGACGGTCAAGCGGCAGCGCCTGAGCCTGGTAAAAAAAGCGGCCCAGTGAGGCCTTTGGACTAATGAGGCCGGTGCTGCGCGCATCTCCATCAAGGCCCGGCGATCCCTTGTGATCGACCAACCCGAGGCCGGATACATTGACGCAGTCTGTACTCACCATCACTCGATCGGCACTTGCGCCACCGGAGCGGACCATACATTTTTTACCAGGGCATGGCCGGCGTCAACGACGACCTGGTTGATCCGCTCAAGGA
>CAZTYV010000401.1:0-1549 GCA_964617675.1 uncultured Halochromatium sp.
GTGTGCGCAGCAGGGAGCTGCGCTCAAGCCTCCAAGGACGGATTCACGGCGTCCCCCGACCGGCGGTACCCGGCCGCAGCGCCTGCACAACCGTCGAACCTAACGCCTCCGGCCGAGCAGCGATCACCGCATCCGGAACCCTCAAGCCAAGCGGGACCCAACGCCCGCCCCAGCCAACCAGCCCTAGCCAGCCAGGCACCCAGCAACGCCATAAGCGATCAGCCAACCAATCCCAAGGCCCGACCCGCCAAGGCCTCACCGGTGATCCCATTGAACGCCATGATCTCCGCCGGCGACGCCGTCGTCTCCCCCCGCTGCCAGCCCACCAGATCGCGCGCCCGAGCTCGCGAGCGCAACATCACTGGCTCCAGGGCCACCGTACCACCGCCGCTGACAGCGAGCAGCACATCCCCATCGAACAAATCCGCAAACGCCGAGTCATCCATGAACCGATCATCGGCCTCCGCACTATGCGACCAGGCCACATCACCGGCCCGATACAACCGCCGAGGATTCGCAACCGCCACAATCCGCACCCGATGCCCGGCCGCCTCCAGCTGATCCTTCGCCTCGAAAACCGGCAGCAGCACCATATCCCCGGTCACCGCGAACACCACCAGCGCACCCGCCGTGCCGGCCGCCGACTCATAGAGCGACACGGCACCTTCGTCGATCGCCCGCGCGGCCTGCTCCGGCGTCGTATACACCGGCAGCGCCGACTTGCTCGCCACGATGCTGACGCACTTGTTGAACTGCGTCGTCGCCCAACCGAAGGCCGCCTGGATCATATTCGCGTCGCAGGGATAGAGCAGATAGCTGTTGCCATTGCGCATCTGCCCGCCGATGTAGTTCTCGATCTCAGGGCGCTGATGGGTCCAGCCATTACGCCCCTGCTCCAAGGCACCGGCGGTGAACATGCTCACCACCGCCGGGGTGCGCCGACGCAGCTCCGCCATCGCCTGCGCGACGGTCTGCACGATCGGCCAGCCATTGATCGCAAAGCTCTCATAAGAGAGCCACAGCGACCGCCCGCCAAAGAGCGCAATCCCCGCGGCCAAGCCCGCACAGGCATCCTCGCTCAGCGGCTCATAGACCTGGCCGGTCGGCGCCTGGTTGTAGAGCGCGTCGACCGTCGGATGGCGAATCTTCAACCGCTCGTTGATCACCTTCATCGCCGAGGCCTCGTTGCCATCGGCGTTGGTCACGACGAAGTCGGGATCGCGCTCGCCCAAGACGGCCACCATCTCCGCCATCGCGGTCGACGGAACGGCCTTCTCACCCACCGCAAAGGCCTGCATCGGCAGCTCGCCGATCTGCGGCACCGCGCGCTCGGTCTCGGTCACCGCCACCTGACCCGCCGGACCACCGCCGGCACGCGCCATCAGGGTGCGCACCAAGGCCCAAGCCTCCGGTGCCAGCGCACCCTGCTCGAGCGCCTCGGCGATGCTCGGCTTCTCAGGCTTGTCACCCGGGTACAGATTGTGCGACTTCGCACCACGCGCATGGACACCGGCGCCCTTGAGCTGCTTGATCATCACCGCCGTCAGCG
>CAZTYV010000402.1:0-562 GCA_964617675.1 uncultured Halochromatium sp.
GATGCGGCAGTTTCCGGCGCGCAGCTTCCTCGAATTCTTTCGCAACCACGGTTTCGCCGGCAAGGATATCGCGCAATGCGGCGATTAATTCATCCGGCTCCATGTCCTTGAGCAAATAGCCATTGGCGCCCGCCTGCAGGGAGCCGATCAGGTCGCGCTCATCGGTACTGGTGGTCAGCATGGCAACGCGCCGCTCAATGCTCTCGGCGCGCAGACGCTTAAGCACCTCGATACCACCGAGGCCCGGCATGCGCAGGTCAAGCAGGATCACGTCCGGACCGCAATCGCGCGCGAGACGCAGGCCGACCTCGCAGTCGCCAACCGCGTCTATCACCTCGATACCGCGCCGCTCAAGCAACTCCAGCAGCCCGACGCGAAACAAGGCATGATCATCAATCAGCAACACGCGCATCAGGGTGCCCGCCGGGAAAAGGCACAGGTTCGCGTGCCAGCGACTTTGCCAGCGCCAAAGCGCAGTTCCACCCGGGTGCCCTCGCCGGGCTCGGTCTCAATGCTCAGCTCCGCGCCAATGCGGCGGGCGCGCTCTTCCAGAATGGACAGG
>CAZTYV010000402.1:631-1081 GCA_964617675.1 uncultured Halochromatium sp.
TCGCTTTCCTGCAGCAACAGCATCCGCACGGTTCTGGCCTCGGCGTGCTTGCGAACATTATTCAGCGCCTCCTGGGCAATACGCAGGACATGCAGTTCCTCGGCCGCCGACAGCTCGGGTTGCCGACAACTGACTTGGAAGAAAGTCGGAATCCTGGTTTCCTGCCGAAAACGCGCCGCCAAGTGCTCAAGCGCGGGCAGCAGCCCGAGACCCTCATGCGGCGCGCGAAAACTCGCGAGCAGCTAGCGCAATTCACCATGCGCCTCATCAATGCCATTGCGGATGCGGTTTAAATCCACCCGCGCATCCTTGGGCAGGGAGACATCGACCAGCGCATCATCGAGCATGCGCACCTTCAGCCGCAGGCTGGCAAGCGTCTGCGCCAGGGAGTCGTGCAACTCGTGTGCCAGGGTGCTGCGTTCCTCGACGATGGACAGCCGGCGCGCTTCC
>CAZTYV010000402.1:1091-1525 GCA_964617675.1 uncultured Halochromatium sp.
AATTCAAATAAATATCTGGAAGCAATCCGAAAAAACGTTTGTTCAATTTGTGTTGATTGTTGATGATCCAGACGCGCCGGTGGGTACCTGGGTACATTGGGTCGTCTATAACATCCCTGCCGGGGTCAAGGGTCTGAAGGAAGCAGCCTCCTCTCAGCCGGCGCTGCCCGATGGTGCGCAGCAGTTCCAGAATGTCCTCGCGCACCGAAACACCGGGGCGATCGACAAAAATGGTATAGGCGCCAAACAGCTCATCATGGTGCTTCAGCGGCACTGTGACCACTTCGATTTCATTGCTGCCGAACATCCGCCGGCCGTAGATGCGCGAGCAATAACGGGCGTCGTTGTCGCACAGAATCTCCCCCGGCACCAGCAGGGTTCCGCACAAACAGAGATCGACCGGCGACTTCTCGGCACTGGGAGTCAGATCGTTA
>CAZTYV010000403.1:0-1521 GCA_964617675.1 uncultured Halochromatium sp.
GGCCGCGGCTCGGCGGCGTCTGGCTCTGGCTCTGGCTCTGGCTCTGGCTCGGGGCTCGGCGCGGGCGGCGATAGCTCGGCCGGGGTCGCGGCACCGGAGCGCAAGGCCGCGATCTGCGCGCTGATCTCGGCAGACGGCCCCATCTGCGCCTGCACCATGTTCTCGACGGCCCCGAGACGCTCGCTCCGCACCCGCCAATCGATCCCGGCCACCATGAGCACCAGGAGTGTCAGGTGCAGCAGGATCGACCAGAGATAGGCCCTCGGGAAACGCTGCAGGATCTCCCACATGGCACGCCTGTCAGCGGCGCTCCTCGGCCGCGACCGGCGGTTGGGTCACCAGCCCGACGCTCGGCACCCCGGCGGCCTGGGCGGCGACCATGGCATCGACGACCAGACCGTACTCGACCGCGGCATCGGCGCGCACCACCACCGGCGTTGCTGGCGCATCGGCGAGCACGGTGCGTAAGCGCTCGTAGAGCAGTTGTTGATCGACCGGCAGCAGATCGGCATCGCCGAGATCAACGTAGGTGTCACCGAAGCGATCGACATGGATGACCACCGGCGGTGTGCCGTCGCCAGGCTGCGGCTGCGCCTCGGCCTCCGGTAGATCGACCTTGACGCCTTCGGTGATCAGCGGTGCGGTGACCATGAAGATCACCAGCAGCACCAGCATGACGTCGATGTACGGGACGACGTTGATCTCGGCCATCGGCCGCCGACGCAGCCGGCGCTCGCGCCTTCTCATCGCGTGAGTCCTATGGCATCGCGGCTCATGGCTCAGCCTCGCCCCTGGCGCTGCAGGAGGGTCGAGAACTCCTCCATGAACTCCTCGTAGCGATTATTGAGCCGTTCGACCTGATTCGAGTACCGGTTGTAGGCAATCACGGCCGGGATGGCGGCGAAGAGGCCGATCGCGGTCGCGACCAGCGCCTCCGAGATGCCCGGGGCCACCAGTGCCAGGGTGGCCTGCTGCACGTTCCCCAGCGCATGGAAGGCATGCATGATGCCCCAGACGGTGCCGAACAGGCCGACGTAGGGGCTGGTCGAGCCGACCGTCGCGAGGAACGAGAGATTCGACTCGAGGCGGTCCATCTCCCGGCTCAAGGCCACACGCATCGAGCGTTCCGCCCCTTGGATCAGCCCAAGGGTGTCCTCGGGTGTCACCTTGCGCAGGCGCACGTACTCCTTGAAGCCGTTGCGAAAGATCGCCTGCAGGCCGGTGAGCCGACGATCATCCTGGCCGAGCTCGCGATAGAGCGCACTGAGATCACCGCCGGACCAGAAGGTCTGCTCAAAGGCGTCCGCGGCAGAGCGCGCTCGGCGCAGTGCACGTGAGCGATCGAAGATGGCGGCCCAGGACAGGACGGAGGCCAAGACCAGCACCAGCAGCACCAGCTGCACGACGATGCTGGCCTGAAGGACCAGGTCGATCAGCGAGAGCTCAGAGCCCATGGGCGATGTCTCCGTTGGCGGCAGCGTCTTCGAGTGGGGTGAGCAGGCTCAGCAAGGCCTGTGGGAT
>CAZTYV010000404.1:0-1515 GCA_964617675.1 uncultured Halochromatium sp.
ATTGTTGGACAATCACATCCGCCAGGACGAAAGTCCGACAGGCTGCTAGTGCACTGCTGTGGAAATCCCGAGACCGTTTGGATGCTCAAGCCGCAAGGGGTTTGCCTGCATAGGTCCAGCGGAACGGTTTAGCCATCGTTTTGTTGAAGAACTCGATGAAGTGGGTGATTTTCGCCTCAAGGTCCGCGATCGAGGTGAAGTTGCCGCGGCGGATGACCTTCCGCGCGAGGATAGAGAACCACATCTCGATCTGATTGAGCCAGGAGGCATGCTTGGGTGTGAAGTGGAAGACGATGCGGTGGCTTGGGTCGCGCAGGAATTGCTCGCGCGAGGCCATGGACTTGAGGATGCCACACTGACCTTTGACCCCGAGGTCGCCGCGAAAGCCGATGGCTTTGGCGATCAGGCGAACCACCGCCTCCGAGCAGTGGATGTTGAGGTTGTCCATCACCAGATGCCAGTAGGTGTCGGGCGAGCGCATCGCCAGCAGGTCGGCGAGGTAGCAGGCGAAGTCCTCCTCGGTGCGCGTCGGCCCGAGGCGGTAGCCGACCGCTCCGGTGGCCACATCGAAATCGGCGATGAGGGTGGTGGTGCCGTGGCGGATGTACTCGAACTCCTTGCGCTCGGGCCGGCTGGGCCGCATCGGCTGTGTCGGCGCCGCGCGCTCGAGCGCCTGCACGCCGGTCATCTCGTCGATGCTGCGCGTCTCGATCCCGGCGGCCGCCCGCTCGGGGGCGAGCTGGTAGGTCTGGCAGATATCGCCGCACTTGGTGGCGAAGTCCGCGTCCCGGGGCGTGTTGATCCAGCCGCGGATACGATGGGGCTTGAGCTTCACCTCGCGCAGGAAACGCCCAACGGAGTGGCGCGAGATGCTCTCAACGATGCCCTCCTCGCTCGCCGCCGTTGCCAACGCGGCCTGAGTCCAATGGGTGAAGGGCCGCCCCCCCTCGCTCGGCGGCTCACAGGCCAGCGCGATGATCTGGCAGATCTGCTCGGGCTCGAAGGTTGGTGGGGTCCCCGGACGCGGTGCATCACACAACCGCTCGGCGAACGGCTGCCCCTCGCTGTCGCGCCAGCGCTTGCGCCAGCGCTGCACGGTCGTCCGTCCGATGCCGAGCGCTCTGGCCGTCTCGCGCACGCCGCTCCCTGCGCTGGCCATCAGAATGATGCGTGCACGCATCACAAGCGCCTGCGGCGCCTGGTGTTGTCGCACGATGGCTTCGAGCCGGTGACGGTGCTTGTTGGACACGTCGATACGAGCGGCAGGGCAGCGGGGCATGGCAGACAGGCGACCTCAAACGAAAGTTAACCTGTTCAGGATCATGCACCATGTACCTGAGAAACGGCATCAGGTTTTTCACTCTGCACCACTAGGGAAAATCGCGACACCCGAGTACTTCGTTTAGCCGTCGATGAGTAAACCGAATGGATCATATTCTCACGGTCAAGTAGCCTTGGTCTATGCTACCGCTGGACCTTGCAGACGATCACGGAGCTCACTTGCAAGAACATATT
>CAZTYV010000405.1:0-1512 GCA_964617675.1 uncultured Halochromatium sp.
GCTTCGAAGACAAGCGCTGTGGTATCCGGACGGTTAAACACCATAAAGAGCACGGGTGTGTGCAACGGGACGCGACGTAAGGGCGCTGACCGCGGTGGTGTCTGAGCAGGGGTGCGGCCGCAGAATAATGTGCTCAACCGAAGCACTCCGCCCCGAACTGATCGATCTTCTCCCAGAACTGCGCCCATCGACCGACGGTATGGGAAAGGGCGCGCAGGCTCAGCACGATGCCAGCGCCTTTGCTCTTCCAGCGCATGCCTGAGGCGCACAGACGTTGCTTGACGAGCGTCTTGCAGGCCGCTTCGGTGACGCCCGAGCCGACCGGCAGCCCGTCGGCGACAAAGGTGGGGTAGTCCATCTGATGGCGATGGTTGTCGAAATAGGTCCGCGCAGCGCGGACCTCATCACGCAGCTTCTGCGAGAGCGCGCTGCGATGGGCGAGCCGGGTGGCCTCGCCGATGAGCCGATCGGGCGCCTCGGGGTCGTGCTTGAGGGTGTGGCAGTGGCTGCGCTGCCAGTCGGCGCGTCGCTGTGCGTCGCGCCGCTGCGGATACTGCGCCTGGGCGAGCTTGGCGATGTACTCCGTGGCATGGAAGAAGTCGATCAGCTGTCGCTGCGTGTGCTGCTCGAGAAAGGTCCAGTTGGTGTAAGCGCCATCGGCGATGCCGAGATAGAGGGCGTCGGGAAACTGCTGCTTAGCACGTGCGATCTCGCGCTCCAGGCGCGCGAGGAAGGTCTGCTTGCCGTATTCGGGCGCTGCAGCGAGATAGACGGTGTGCTGGCGCTCGCCGTCGTGGTCGTAGAACGACAGGGTGCCGGCCATGGCCTCGCGATAGCCTGCGCTATCGGCCATCGGGATCATGGCGCCGTCAAGGCTGATCACGACCGTGGCGATGGGCGCGTCGAGCTGCGGCAGCGCGTATTCCCAAGTCTCTTCCTTGGCCGTGGCGATGGTGCCCACGTAGTCGGCGACGTTCTGAATGTAGGAGGTCGCGATTTTACGGCCGTGATTCTGCTCCAAGTCGCGCTGCACCGCACGCACGTTGAGCTGGGCATACTTGTGGCTGAGCTGGCTGGCGAAGCGCGGTGTCGCGCCATGGACGATCCGTGCCCGGTGCTCCAAGGGGCAGTGGATACGCCCGCCGCGCGAGGTCTGGTAGACGTAGCGCTCGACCTGGACCTCGCCATACGGGCTCTGGTAGACCTTCGGGTTGCGCCCGCGCGCGGTCAGCTTGGTCTCGCCCACGCAGATCGGACTGCCGTCGGTGTCAAAGCGCCCCAGCGCCTCCTCGGTCGCGCAACGCCCCACCGCGTTGCTCGCCTCCAGGATCGCTTCCTCCATGTCCATCAGGCTGCCGCTCAGGCGCACCGTCACCTCGATCGTCACTTCGTCACTCGAACGTCTGACCACTTGCACCACAACAGCCTTCCTACTCCAGCGTTATCAGAAGGTTGCAACATACTCCTCAACGAGACATCATTGCAAGGCCGCACCCATCTTCGGAGCGTCTT
>CAZTYV010000406.1:0-1512 GCA_964617675.1 uncultured Halochromatium sp.
CCTGATTAGCAATGAGTTTCAGCCATGCGAATCCAGTGCTCGGGGCGCGGACCACAGCGTGCGGCGGCCACCAACAGACGGTTGGGCAGGGCATGGAGGTCGAAGCGGCGATTGAAGCGATAGGCGATGGCACCGAGGTAGGAGTGAGGCCTTGCGATAATGTATTTTCGAGGAGTATGCTGTAAGTCTCTGTGAGACTTATATAAGGTGCAGCAATGGCGACAGTGATCGAACGCTCGGGGAATGAGGTGACCGTAGCGGTGACGGTGCGCCTGGAGGGCAGTTTGCTGGAGATGGAAGAAGCCATCCAAGCGGCCACCAATGAGGTCGGTTGTTGCATGAGCGAGGAGGCCTTGCAACGCTTCGACACCGACGGCAGCCCGATCCGGGTCGGGGAGACCAAACTGACCGCGCGCGGCCGCGATCCGAAAGAGTACCAGACGCCCTACGGCGTGGTGCGGGTCGAGCGCTACGTCTACCAGACGTCTCGGGGTGGGCGCGTCTACTGTCCACTTGAGCACCAAGCGCGCATCATCCGCGGTGCCACGCCGCGATTCGCCAGCCAGCTCAGCCACAAATATGCACAACTCAACGTGCGCGCGGTGCAGTCGGACTTGGCGCAGAATCACGGGCGCAAAGTCGCCCGCTCCTACATTCAGAACGTTGCCGACTGGGTGGGTACTCTTGCTACGGCCAAGGAGGAGGTTTGGGAATACGCGCTGCCGCGGCTCGCAGCGCCTGTTGCCACCATTGTGATCAGTCTCGACGGGGCCTTGATCCCGATGGCCGATAGCGAGGGCTACCGCGAAGCCATGGCCGGGACGCTGTCGTTCTACGACCACGAAGGCGAGCGCCAACACACCATCTACCTGGCCGCCGCGCCCGAGTACGGCAAACAGACGTTCGAGGCGCGCATGGAACGCGAGATCGAGCGCGCCAAGCAGCACTACCCCGGGGCCTACTATCTGGGCATCGCCGACGGCGCGTCGAGCAATTGGCGGTTCCTCGAGCAGCATACCGAACGCCAGCTGATCGACTTCTTCCATGCCACCGAGTATGTCGGCAAGATCGCGCGCGCGCTCTATCCACGCCGCAGCGGCGAAGACAAACGGGCGCGCTGGATGCACGAGCACTGCCACCAACTCAAGCACGATCCCGATGCGGTTGAGGCGCTCATCGGCGAAGCGGCTCGCCTTTCGCGCCGATCCTCCCTCTCGCAGCAACTGCGCGAGGGCGCCTACAGCGCTTGGACCTACTTCAATAACCATCGCCATCAAATGCACTACCCCGAGTTCGTCGCCGCGGCACTGCCGATCGGCTCCGGCGTCACCGAGGCCGCCTGCAAGACCCTCGTCAAGCAACGGCTTTGCGCCTCAGGGATGCGCTGGAAGAACAAAGGTGCCGGCATCGTGCTCAGCCTACGCGCGCTGACCCAGACCGTCGGACGCTGGACGCAGTTCTGGGAGAAGATCGATCAATTCGGGGCGGAATGCTACGGATGACCACATCATG
>CAZTYV010000407.1:0-1510 GCA_964617675.1 uncultured Halochromatium sp.
GGGACGACGCCCGCGATGAACAGATCCCCGATGCTCTGGTCGGTGACGATCCCGTAGAACAGCAGGATCAGGCTGGGCGGCAGCAGGACCGAGAGCGTGCCGCCCGCCGCGAGCACGCCCGAGGACAGCTCCTTGCCGTAGCCCAGCCGCAGCATCTCGGGCAGCGCCACGCCCCCGATGGTGAGCGAGCCCACCATGGACGAGCCCGAGACCGCGCCGAAGCCCGCGCAGGCCCCGATGGAGCCATAGGCCGCCGACCCCCTCACCCGCACCCCCTGGTGCAGGAACTGGTAAAGCCGCGGCCCGATGTTCGAACGCCCGATCAACTCGCCGAGGAAGACGAACAGCGGCACGGCGAGCAGGATGTAGTTGATCCAGACCCCCCAGAGCTTGAGCTGCGAGGACACCAGCGAGGTCTGGAAGCTCTGGATCTGCCACAGGAAAGGCAGCGAGGCCGCCGCCAGCGCGAAGGGGATCGGCAGGCCGAGGCCGATCAGAAGGATCAGAAGGCCCAGAAGGCCCATGCCCACTTCGTACCATTCCATCGCTCAGACCTCCTCGGCCGGGGTGCGCACGGCCTTGGCCAGCCGCAGGCCCGCGTAGAAGCTGAACAGCACCAGCGACACCGCGCCCGGCGCCCAGAACATCCAGCGCGGCCAGAGCAGGATCTCCGAGGACGATCCGCTATCGTAGGCCCGCAGCGTCGCGTTCACCGCCGAGAGCGCGAAGAACAGCCCCACCCCCAGCATCAGCGCGAGATTGAGGATCATGATGGCCTTGCGCCCCGGCGCGGGCAGCCGGTCGGTCAGCATGGTGACGCGCGGATAGGCGTCCTCGCGCAGCGCATAGGCCAGCCCCGCGAAAGCCACCGGGAAAAGCAGCAGCGCCGTGGCCTCCGTCACCATCCGGTCCGGCGAATTCAGCGCGTAGCGGGTGAAGACCCCGTAGCTGATCCAGAGCATCTGGACGATGATGATGCCCGCACCGGCGGCCGCCAGCCAGACGACCAGCGTCTCGGTGCGTCGGATCAGACTGTCTAAGCGCGTCATCGGGGCCCCCTCGCGTCCAGTGCCGTCAATCGCCTTGGCCCCGCGGGTCGTGCGACCGCCCGCGGGGCCCCGTGCAGTCCCGGGTCAGGGCGCGTGCGCGGCGAAGAGGTCGAGGATCTCGCCGGCCAGTTCGGGCCCGCAGGCGGCCTCGACCTCGGCGTTCCACGTCTCCTGCACGCTTTCCAGAAGTGCGGCGCGCTCCTCGAGCGACAGCGAGACTGCGGCCCCGCCGCCGGCCATGACCGCGTTGCCCACGCGCTGGTCGACCCAGGCCTCGTATTGCGGCTTCAGCCAGGCCTCGGTCTCGGCCGCGGCCTCCATGACGATGGTCTGCTGCTCGGGGGTCAGCCGCTCGTAGGCGCCCTCGGACATCATGTAGATGATGTTGCCGTAGAACAGGCTGCCATTGACCATGTAGGGCATCACGTCCCAGAGCTGCCAGCTGGAATAGGTGGCCACGC